>DATEKA010000025.1:0-49659 GCA_035277685.1 Candidatus Acidiferrales bacterium | reverse complement strand
GAATTAGCTGCGTCGGTGGGGAGTGATTTTCGGGCGTCCGGTTACAAGGGAGTCTTGCAGAACTGGCTTGAGGGCCTGAAAGAACTCTCGAAGGAAGAATATGTTTCCCCGTACAGCATCGCGGAGACGCACGCCCGCCTGAGGGAGAACGACCAGGCGTTCCTGTGGCTGGATCTGGCAGTCCAGCAGCGCGATGGGCGGCTAACGTCGCTTAAGGTGGATCCGATGTTCGACGGGATGCGGGCGGATCCAAGATTCCAGAGTCTGCTCCAGCGTGTGGGTCTGGCTCAGTGACCTCGCGACCGGGGTGATTTCTTCGTCCCGGGATCGAGGGTAGTGCGCGGGAGTCACGCCTTCTACGAGGCTTCCCGATGTCCCCTGCCGTGAACTCTTCCCGGTTAGCGGACGGGGTATTCCGGATCGCCTGGAAGGCGGCCATCTACGCGCAAGACCTTTTCGCCCCTGGAAACATCGCGCGCGGTGACGAATCCAATGGCACCGGGCATGGCGGTTACCAATTCGTTCGTCATTCCATCCGAATAGACGATTTTAGGCGCGGAGACAGCCTCCGCCCTGAAAATCTTGGCGATCCAGTAGCGTTTGAACTGCAGCTCCGACATTTGATAGATGACTCGGAGGACGACGTCCCTTTCCCGCGCGACGGGCGCGCGAACGACTACGATTATGGGAAGGTCAGGAGTCCAATACTGCCGGTCGCCGAGAAAAATCTTGCGGACTTCGGCCATGTCGAGGTTGGTCACAGGCGTGTCCGAATGGACCACGATGGCGATGTCCGACCCCGTGTCCCGCTGCTGTGCAAGAGCGGAAAAGCACAAAATAGCAAGCAGGCACAGGATCAGAAAAGCCGTCCCTTTATGGACGCCGGCCAATCGCATGTGCATGCTCCTCAAAACGTGAACGCAGTCTGGAAGAACGCACCGTTGACATAGGGTTCGTTCACTCCGTGCTTCGTGCGCCGGTACTCGGCCTTAAATGCGGCGTAGCTGGTGATATCATAACGAACGCCCAAAGTTGAGCCTACTAGATCCTGCGTGGTAGCAATAAAGACCGGCTCTCCGTTCGGTATGTGGATGTACTCGAAGCGATAGTACGGCTTCCACTCCCTTTCGAACCAAGGCAAGCGGTCAGCCATCTGAACGTAGAAGGCCTGACTGTTGTAGGTTCGGCTCGTCTGCAAATCCTGGTGATTGACGTTGGCGAACTCCGCGATGAACTCCGGGGTTTCCTTGAACCACACGACGTGCGCCGCCGAAATCCACTCGCGGAAATTGCGGCCGTCGAGCAGCGTGATTTCATCGCGGTAGAGCGACCCTCCCACTTGCAATCCATAAATCCGTGCCGGGCGAGCGAAGATATTTGCGACCCAGGCGCGGTTGTTGTTCGAATCTCCCGCATCGCCCGCCCGGCTGATCACCGAGGAGCGGCCATTCCCGACGCCGACGTTGTAGTTCAGGCCGAGTCCTCCAGAGGGAATGCTGCCTTCTGCCTGCACGCCGACAAAGTGGACGGGGAGGAACGTTCCACCGAATTTAATCATCTCGGGCCGGCTGATCGTCGTCTGCAGCCATGATCCGTGATGGAAGGCGGTGTTCCAGTAATTCACGGGCGTATGGTATCTGCCGAAGGAGAGCTTGAAGTTGTCGTTGTAGTCGTAACGGATGATGGCGCGCTCGACCTCGAGAGAATAGGGAGCATCGGGCTGCGCGGTGAAACTTGTTTCCGCGAAGACGCTGACTTTGGGGGAGAGGCTCGAACTGAAGTGGAGGACGAACTGGCCCATATTGAACCCGCTTCGCGAGCCGTGCTGGTCTGTGGCCGAGAAATCAACATCGGCGAATCCCCTGATTTGCAGAGATGGGTAAGTCGGGTGCTCGGCACCGACGAGGACAGGCGGAGGAGGCTGATTCTGCATCCCCGGCATTTGCATTGCAGAAGAGGCGGACTCGGTGTTTGGTTTGGCGGTGCCGGAGCTGACCGCAGGCTCGGGGGCTGCGCCAGAGGCGGCTGCGCTCGGGCCGACCGTGCTCGGAGACGGTGGGTTTGCAGAGAACACGGCGCTGTTCGCGGCAACCTCGACGGAAGTGGCAGCTCTCGCAGAAGGTGGCGCGGTTTGAGAGGCTAACTGAACCTGGAGCTGATGCACGACCCGCTCGAGTTTGGCAACCCGGTCTTGCAGGGCCTTCACCGCGTCCTGTGTGTCCGTCGGGGGCGGGGATTGCGCCCGGATCGCGCCAGCAGAAATCACCAGGGCAAAAGCCACGAGGAATAGACGACGCATGATTGCCTCCGTGCCGCAAGAATTCGATTTGTAAGGCGCCAGCCGATTGCGGGGATTCTCGCATATTGGTTGAAGTGAGCAGAAGTATTTTCATAATAATCGGTTCTCTGCGATTGTCATCGTGGGGCTCGAAGTTGGAAAGAAGTGTTGTCAGCAGCAAGAAGACTAAGGAATGGCCGTTGTCTCGCAGGCCGGAGTGAGCACGAACGGGTATTGTCCTCGAACGGCGCGGGCAGCAAATCGCGTATTATAGGCGCGCCGCAAGGTTGGAACGGCGAGGCGGCGTCTCGCGTCTGCACGGTGACAGGCAATGTCTTCTAACGTGGAATCGGTCCTGCGAAGGGCTCCGCTGTTCGCGAATCTCAGCGACGAGGAAATGCACGCGTTGTGTCGACGCGTGACGAACAGACGTTTTCAAAGGGGCGAACTCCTGTTCAACGAAGGAGACTCGTGTTCGGGCCTTTTTCTGGTAGCTTCGGGAAAAGTTCGCATATTCAAGATTTCGCCCGCGGGCCGAGAACAGGTATTGGCCGTGGAAAGCGCTGGCAGCTCCTTCGCGGAACTCCCTGTTTTTGACGGCGGCAAATATCCGGCGTCGGCGTCTGCCGTGGAAGACACCGAGACGCTTTTCATTTCGCGCAAAGACTTCCAAAACTACTGCCGCGAGCACCCGGACGTGGCGCTGAAGGTGCTGGCAGTAGTCGGAGCGCGGTTGCGGCGATTGGTCGGAATCATCGAGGATCTATCGTTCTCGACCGTGCGGCAGCGACTGATTTCGGTCCTTCTCCGGGCTGCACAAGAAAGCGGAAGCGCAGGGAAGCACGGCGTGCGCGTAGAATTGACGAAAAGCCATCAGGATTTGGCCGCCGAGTTGGGCACTGTGCGGGAACTGATCTCACGAAACCTGAGCCGCCTCCAGGCTGAAGGTTTGATCGAGGTGGACGGCCGCACGATCGTGATAAGAGACGTTGCCGTCCTGAAACGCGAGCAAGACTCCCTTCCGTGAATCGCAAGCCGTGACGTTCCGAGATCCGTGACATTCCGAGCCGGAGGTGACTTTAGTCACTGCGCCGCCGTTCTCTGTCGTTGCACAATACGGCTTATCCGGGAGGTCCCGATGAGCTTCACGACAGAAACAAAGGTCAAGGAGATTGCGCTTTCGAATCCACGCGCGAGAGAGATCCTCGAAGAGTCTGGAGTGGACTACTGCTGCGGCGGAGGCAAGTCGCTGCACGACGCGTGCTTGAGTGCCAATATATCCGCCGACGAAATTCTGGAGCAGCTAAAAAGGAACAGCCGGGAAGTAAGCGCCGACGAGGCAAGTTGGGCATCGGCGCCGCTAAGCGAGCTGACCCGGCATATCCGCGAGAAGCACCACGCATACGTGCGCTCAGCGATACCTGGAATTCAAACGTTGGCCGCCAAAGTGAAGGCGAAGCACGGCTCAGCGCATCCTGAAGTTGCGGTGATCGAAGAACTATTCGCGAAAATCGGCCGCGACATGATCATGCACATGCAGAAAGAGGAGCAAATTCTCTTTCCATACATTGATGCGCTGGAACGCGCAATGAACGGTAACGGGTCGATCGAGGTTCCGTTCTTCCAAAGTGTTCGGAACCCGATTCAGGCGATGATGAGAGAGCACGATTCATCCGGCGAACTGGCCCGGCAAATCCGCACGGCGAGCAACAACTACACTCCTGCCGCGGATGCCTGCACGAGTTTCCGAGCGCTCTATGAAGATCTCAGGCGTTTCGAACTGGATCTTCACAAGCATGTTCACCTGGAAAACAACGTTCTCTTTCCGCGCGCCGTCGAAGCCGAGGCTGCAGTCCTTTGAGAGGCCCATGCCAACGATACTGACTTCGGCGCCGGGAGCCAGAGCAGTGCGCGCTCCATCGCGGTCTCCTGAGGAAATTATGGAAGCAGCCCGCTTCCGCGAGTCCTCTCTCGCGCGACTGCTCGTGGCGTATATCAGCTCGGGTCTGCTGTTCATGCTTCTGCCCGGCACGTTTCTGGGCGTATGGAATCTGCTTCAGATCAGTGGAAGGCAGAGCGCGGGTTTGATTTCGCCGGCGTGGCTGCAGGCGCACGGTCACGCTCAAGTATTCGGCTGGATCGGCAGCTTCATCTTAGGAATCGGGTTCTACTCGATTCCAAAATTTCCAGCAGGAACAAGGCCTTCTTTTCGTGCGGCCTGGGTCTGCTGGCTAACGTGGACAATTGGAGTTGCGGCTCGATGGATTGCGAACGTATCCGGATTCGAATGGCGGTTGCTGCTGCCGGTTTCCGGGACGCTTGAGCTGATCGCGTTCCTGATCTTCTTCGGGACCGTATCGCGGCACCGCCCAGAAGCTTCGGACGACAGCCGCCTTCCGCCATGGGTGTGGGTAGTCATCAGCGGTAGCGTGGGGTTGTTTGCGGCGCTCGCGGTAAACCTCTGGGGCGCAGTGAGAGTCGCGGTGGGGGGGACTGGACCAGCTTTCTCGCATGTTCTTGACCAGCGTTATCTGGCGCTGGTTGTGTGGGGATTCCTGGTCCCGTTCGTTTGGGGTTTCAGCGCGAAATGGATTCCGGTGTTCCTCGGCTTGAAGCCTGCTCGTCCCAAGTTGCTGTTCGCCGGCGTCGGAGCCAGTTTCGCCGGCATTGCGCTGACATTCGCGGGATTCGGAGGTCCCGCGACCGGGTTATTCGTGGCGGGTACAATTGCGGCAATCGTCTCCCTGCGCGTTTTCGAACCTGCGCGAACAGAGGCGAAGACCCGCGGCGTACATCCGAGCTTTCCGTATTTTGTTCGTTGCGCTTACGCGTGGTTATTGGTGGGCTCGCTTGTGGGAGCGGGCGCCGCACTCTGGGATCATTCCGGAGGGATTTGGGGCGCCTCGCGCCACGCGCTGACAGTAGGATTTATCGCCACGATGGTGTTCTGCGTCGGCCAAAGGGTTCTGCCCGCCTTCGCGGGGATGCGATTGCTATGGAGCACGCGACTGATGCTCGTTTCATTACTTCTCCTCACCTTAGGGTGCGCGCTGCGGGTGCCCTGTGAGATTCTCGCGTACGAGGGTTACGGAAACTGGGCGTGGTCGCTGTTACCGCTCTCAGGCGTTCTAGAATTAGCAGGGGTGACGGCCTTCGCGATGAATATTTTTGGCACTTTGATCCTTGAGCGAACCCATTTTTATAAGCGATCGGTCGTCCTTCACACCATCAACGGATCCCGAGACGGCGCAATTCAAAGTCCATAAGGAGGTTCAATCGAAGCTACATGATCCCGTTCGACGCAGCCCACAAGGCGGTTCACTATCCCCAAGACCGCCGCTTTCGCATTTGGATTAAGCCGTCGATCCTGATTGGAATCGGGATCGCGATCGTGAGCGTCGTTGTGGCGGCGTGGATCGAGGTCGCCGTGGCGGGCTTACCTTCGGTTCCGGCGGTTCCCCAGATCTATCCCAACAACTTCGCAGGACCGCACGGCTTTCCGGTCTGGGTGCGCTACTGCCATTTTTTCAACTTTCTCTTCGTTATGCTTCTGATTCGCAGCGGCCTGTCGATCCTGGTTGATCATCCGCGGCTGTACTTCAATGACGGTTGCACTCCCGGCACGGAGTGGATCCGTCTTACACCACTGAAGGTTCCGCGCGACCGCCTCTGGACGGCAAAAGATGACGCCCGCTATATTTCGCCGCTTATTGGAACGCCTGGCTACAGGCATACGATCGGCGTTGCGCGGGTCTGGCATTTCATTGACGTGCACGGCTTCATCGCGACCGGCATCATTTTCATTGCGATGCTCTTCACCACGGACCAGTGGAAACGGATTGTGCCGACCTCTCCTCTGGTGTTCTTGCAGGCCTGGAACACGTTCGTGCACTACGCGACATTCCATCTGCCGGCCGAGCCGAACGGCTTCTATGGGTATAACGCGCTGCAGCAGATCGCTTACTTCACGGTCGTTTTCGTTTTCGGGCCATTGGCAATCGCGACGGGAATCGCCATGTCACCGGCGGTTGTCAACCGTTTCCAATGGTACGCGCGGCTTTTCGGGGGCCGGCAATCGGCACGTTCGATCCATTTCCTCACGATGCTCAGCTTTTTCGCATTTCTTATCGTGCACGTCACATTGATCGCCGTCACCGGGTTCGCGCAAAACATGAACCACATCGTAATGGGCACGGACGACCGCAACCCGATCGGCATGTATCTAGGCTTCGTGGGCATCGCAGTCGTGGTCCTCACGTGGGTGGCGGCGCATTATATTTCCTGGTACCACCCGCGTCCTCTACAGCAGGCGCTCAAGTCTGTAACGTATCCGATGCAACTCCTTACGCTGAATCGCCTCATGCCGCAGCAGAAATATACGGAGGACAAGATCTCGCCCTATTTTTGGCCGAACGGGAAAGTACCGATTCGCGATGACTGGAAACACATGGCCGAAAATGGATTCAAAGACTTCCGGCTCAAAATAGGCGGGCTCGTCGAAAACCCCGCGGAACTTTCCCTGGCCGATCTGGAGGAGCTAGGAGAGGCCGAGCACATCACAATGCACCATTGCATACAGGGATGGAGCGGCGTCGCCAAATGGGGCGGCGTTCCGATGAAGACGATTATCGAGCTGGCACGTCCGAAGCCCGAAGCGAAGGTAGTGGCCTTCTTCTCGTTTGGCGAGGCGCTGTACGGCGGCCATTATTACGACACGCAGAGTCTGGAGAATGTTCTCAAGCCGCAATGCCTGCTGGCGACTCACATGAACGGCAAACGGCTTCCGGAAGTATACGGCGCACCGCTGCGCCTCCGCGTAGAAAATCAGCTTGGGTACAAGATGGTGAAATGGATTGAGCGCATCGAGTTCATCGAATCGGAGAAAGTGCTGGGTCAGGGAGAGGGGGGCAAGAACGAGGATGATGAATATTTCGATCTGCTGCCCAATATCTGATGCGGAAGAATGATTCGGACACGCAACAGCATGCAGCTTCGGATCATGTCCTCTCCGTGCTTCGGCGTCTCCGGTTGCACTGGCTGCTGGACCATTTCCCGCCGCGGCTCGTGCGGACGGTCTATGTGTTCATCAATGGTTTCGTCACGATTGGGCTGCTGGCTCTGTTGGCGCTCGTAAGCGGCAACCCGTTCGTCTTTCCATCGCTCGGGCCCACGGCTTATCTGCTGTTCTTCTCGCCGCTCGCCAGGGCGAGCAGTCCTCGCAATACGATTTTCGGACACGCAGTCGGCATCCTCTGCGGGTACGGGGCCTACGTGGTGGCCGGCTCCTCAGCCCCGCCATTCGGGGTTCATCCCGGAATTTTCTGGCCGAGAATTCTGGCGGCGGCGCTTTCGTTGTCGGTGACTGGAGCGCTTATGGTCCTGCTGGGAGTCAGCCACCCTCCGGCCGGCGCGACAACTTTGATCATCTCGCTTGGAATCATTTCCAAACCCAGGGAATTAGTGATCATCGAAGTAGCGGTTTTCCTGCTTGTGGCGCAGGCCTTTCTGATCAACCGCCTCGCCGGCGTGCCGTACCCACTGTGGAACTCGCCAACCTCTGGCGAGGGATCGAGCGAAGGAGCGGTCTAGCAGGCAGAGGATCGACGCGGCGGAACCAAATTGGAAGCGGCCCTAATTGTGGTTCTTTCGCGTGGCCGTTGGGGTCACATTTGCCACGCTGATCTGCTGAGGTTCGATATTCCAGCCGGAGACGATCAACTCGGGCTTGTCATGCAGAATCTGCTCGGAACTATACCGCGCGATGATTTCGCGCGCCTCGCCCGGCACGAGCTCGACGTAATTGTCGCTCCAAAACACGGGCAGGGTTTCGGAACGTCCACCTCCGGGGCGGACCGCCAGATGCACCTGAAATGCGAGATGCTTGCTCGTGTTTCGCAGGTGCACGCGGACGGCTGGGCCTTCGGCAGTTGATTCTGCGGTGGCGGAAACCGATAGGCTAGCCTTCGGCAATTTCTGCAGCGCCGTCAAATCTTCGTACGACGAGACAGGGGTGAAACGGTACGTCGTATTGGCCCAGTCGTAAGTATCCGGTTTTGGTGACAGCCAGTAGAAATTCCGACTGACAATTGAGCCCGCACGACTCGCAAGCGTGAGCTCGAGGAAATAGATGGGTGAAGAAGATTCGAACGCAGTTTCAGGGATGGTCAAAACCTTAGCAACACCGTCGGCAACCACATCTGTTTTCGCCTCGCGAGAAAACCGCTTGTGCAGCTCGAAGTCGTACAGACTCGCATTTACCGTGAGGCCGGAGCGATCTTTATATTCGCTGTTCACCACCCTGATGCTGCGGTCGCCGTAGGAGTACTGAATGTGCAGCGGTTCGCAAGCTTCTTTGACCCCGAAATAAGCGCCAGCCGGCTGGAGATAGTAATCATACAGATGCCAGATCAGCGAAGGCCACGCATTGTTGAGCATCCATTGGATCACGCCGGTAGAGCCGTATTTGTTGCCGGAGTAGGCCTCGAACATCGCGCGCTCGCTATCGTAGGCCATTGCTTGCGCTTTTCTCTCATAGTCTGGCAGGTCCGAAGGCGGACCGTATATGGCTCTCATCGCCTCTTCAAGATGGCTCAAATCCTTGAAACCTCCTCCTCCCGCATGATAGTTCCAAGCCGGACTGCCGGGATGGATATCGCCGGCGGGCAGCATCTTCCGGAGACTGACTGCAGGGGGTAGCGAGGGGCCCGGGCTGGTTTCCGTGTTGAAACCGAAAGCGCCGCCAAATTTATCCGCGTACCAGTAGGCTGGCGGCACGTAGTCGTAGGGACCGAGCATCTTCACACCGGAAGCCCCTGTGCCAGCGGGCTTTCCCGACGCGGAGGACAGGACAGGATTCGGCCAATCGGCATCGTTCAGAACTTTAAGGTAAGCCTGCTCGACGTCCGGGGGCGGTGGATTGTCGCTGCCGTTCAGCCAAACCAACATGCTGGGGTGGCTGCGCATGCGCATGATTTGAGAGCGAAGGGACGCGGTAGCAACCTCCCAGTCGCCTTCCTTCCAAGCGGGCCACTCTTCCCAATAGTCGCAGCAGCACCATCCCGCCATGATGAGGATGCCCCGCTGATCGGCCAATTCGTAGAACTGGTCCGATTCCATTTTTCCCTCGAGGCGGATCGTGTTCAAGTTAAGGGACTGAACGTAATCGAACTGAGCGACGAGGCGGCCCGGTGACTCACGAAGGAGCATGTCCGGCGCCCAACCACCACCCCGGATGAGGACTTTCTTCCCGTTCACAAAAAAGAGGCGATGCCCCTGTTCATCGAGTTGGGAAGTAATTTCGCGGACGCCGAACTGGATGGTGTCCTTGTCGGACACTTCCTTCGCTATCGAGAAGCGCAAAGAGAGGCTATACAGATTGGGCGATCCCATCTGCCGGGGCCACCAGAGCTTCGGATTCTTGAGCCGCAATTGTGGGAACTGTTCCGGAGCAAATCGGATGGTGCGGCTCTCGCCAGCAGCAAGTTTTACGGGTTGTTCAAAACGTATGTCGCCGATGTTCCCTCGCAGAACGCCCGCGACGGCATCCTGCGAGGCGTTGCGAACCTGCGCTTCGACGGTCAAATCAGCCCGAGCGAGCGAATTTCCGACTATACGTGTGATTACGAATGGGTTACGCAGCTCCACCGCACCGCTTGATCGTAGATACACGGGGCGCCACAGTCCCATGTCCTTATCGGGAGGGGCCGGATTCCAATCCACCCAGTTAATTCCGAGATCGTCCGGGCGCTGAGCGAACACTTCAACAGCCAGGACTTGCGTCGAACGTGGTCGCAGATAGGGCGTCGCATCAAACTCATAGGTTCGGTAAGCGCCAACGACACCCGCAACTCCGGCGATCTCACGCCCGTTGAGCCAAACGTTCGCACGATTGTTGATGCCGCCAAAATTGAGCCAGACATGACGCCCGCTGTAAGCCTGCGGCAGAGAGAACTCGATGCGGTACCACCACGAACAGTGGAACGGGCTATCTTCCGGCATGGAGAGCTTGGAGAAATTCGTTCCGATGGGGTACGTGGTTCCCGGGATCGAACGGAGGTTCTCGCCGAAGTATGGATCAGGAAAAGTCTTGTCTGCGACGAGGGCCGCGACGACGGTGGATGGCACGGTTGCGGCGTGCCAGCCCTTGGTCTCGAAACCGGGGGAGGAAACCTGTGCTCCGGTTGAGGAGACCTTACACGAGGATTGGAGGACCCACCCGCTGCGTAGGAATACCCTGTCCTCTCGCCGCATGGATTGTCCGGCAGACACGAGCGAGGGGAAAAATAAAACCAACGCTGCGAGCCCGAGCTTTCGAATCAGATCGTAGAACATGCCGAGGCGATTTCCTCCCTGTTTATGGTCGCGAGCGCCGCGAACTCGACGGCGATCCACTCTGCGGCAGCCCGGGTTAATCGTCAGACGGGATCCAGCTAAGCCAGAACAGAAATTTCAGTTCGAACTGAAACGTCCTTCTGCGGTGTGTTCTCGTGAGCCTCATGAACAAACGATCAGCCGAAGACATTACCACTTTCTGACTCCCACGGCGCAGGGCCCATGAACAAAGCAAAATGAAAAACGGGTGTCCACGGAGTGTCCACAACGTACGACTTCGCAACTGTAGAGAGTCACCCGGACGCGAACGGCCCCGCTGAATTCGCTTTCGCCAACAGTTTCCTTCTGAAATTGATAGGGGCAGCCAGAATTAGGAACCCGAAGGGAAATCCTCGGAGAGAATGCGATCCATAGTAGCGACCAGCAGATCGGCATCGGCGCCGCTGAAAGGCAACGGCGGCTTTATCTTGATGACGTTGTGGAAAGGCCCGTCGGTGCTCAAAAGGACGCCGCATTCCCTCATGCGATTCACGACGTAAGCAGCTTGCCCGGCGGCAGGCGCGAGCGTCTCGGGGTCACGCACGAATTCGACGCCAAGGAAAAGGCCACGCCCGCGCAGATCGCCGACCACGGGATGTTCTTTTCTGAGCGCGTTAAGGCCATTCATCAAGTGCGCGCCAACGACGTGCGCGTGAGCTTGCAGATGTTCGTCATTTATGACGTCCAGCACGGCCATTCCAATCGCGCACGAAACGGGATTCCCGCCAAAAGTGTTGAAATACTCCATGCCATTCGCAAATGATGAAGCGATTTCCTGCGTCGTCACGACCGCGGCGAGCGGGTGGCCGTTGCCGATCGGTTTGCCCATGGTCACGATGTCCGGCACAACGTCCTGCGTCTCAAATCCCCAGAAGTGCGTGCCTATCCGGCCGAAGCCGGTCTGCACTTCGTCGGCGATGCAAACGCCGCCGGCCGCGCGGACGTGCCGATAGGCTTCTTGAAAGTAATGGGGCGGCAGGACAATCTGCCCGCCACAGCCCGGCAGGGACTCGGCGATGAACGCGCCGATTTTCCGGCCCTCTCGCTCGGCCTTTTCGATGGCTTCCAGCACGTGACCGGCGTACTTTGCGCCAGCGTCAGCGTCACCGCGTTTGTACGCGCCGCGGAAATCGTCGGGGAGCGGGACTTTGTAAACATGGGGCGGCGCGCCCGCACCTCCGGGGCCGTCGAACTTGTATGGACTGATCTCGATCAGAGACGACGTGTTGCCATGGTAGGCCGCATCGAGAACAACAATTTCTTCCCTCTTCGTATGAGCGCGCGCCAGGCGCAAGGCCAGTTCGTTGGCTTCGCTGCCCGAGCAGACAAAGAAGCAAACGCGAAGCGGCTCGGGAAGTTTCGAGGTCAGGCGTTCGGCGTAGCGAACCAAATTCTCGTGCAGGTAGCGCGTGTTCGTATTGAGAACCGCCATCTGGTCCTGGCCGGCGCGGACCACGCGCGGATGGCAGTGGCCGACGTGTGCAACATTGTTCACACAATCGAGGAATCGGCGACCTGATTCGTCGTACAGATACTGCATCGAGCCGCGCACAATTTCGAGCGGGCGGCGATAGGAAACGCTCAGCGATTTACCAAGAAGCCGCGACCGCAGAGCCAGGACCTGCTCCGGGTTCATTCCCCGCTTTTCGTTCTCGCTTAAGTGCGGGATGCGGGCAATCAAATTGGGGTTGGGACTGATGCTGAGCCACACCTCGCGCTCGCGCGCCAATGCCACTCCGGGGAAGTCGCCCGCGTGGCCGAGCATGTCCGTAATGATCTGGAAATGGAGGTGGGGCGGCCAGCCACCATTCCCCGGGGAGTTGCCGACGCGAGCGATTTGTGCGCCGCCTTTAACAGGCATCCCTTCTCGCAAACCGTCGATCGAGTCTTCACGCAAATGGCCGTATAGAGTAAAGAAGCGAAGCGCAGTGTCGCCAACGGCGTGTTGCAGAACGATCGTCGGGCCGTAGTCGAGCGGGAGATTGTTGTTACGAAAGCTGTGCACGACACCGTCCAGCGGCGCGAACACCGGTGAACCTGGCTCACAGAACAAATCGAGTCCGATGTGAATCGTCCGCGATTCGGGGCCGTCGTTTCCTACAACTTGAAATCCCGGAGAGGTGTAAACGCAGCGCGGTTCGTCGTAGCGGCCGATTCCTATCTGCGCGCCTGCGGCTGTCAGGCTCGCAAATAAGTGCTCCGTGGCGGTCTGCGGATTCTGCCAGCCGCCAAGAGGGCCCACTTCGCGGCTACCAACGCTTAAATCGAAAACAAGATGGCGAGCGAATCTTGGATCCGGCTCGACGATTGGGACGAAGCCGACTGAATTTTCCTCGAGCCAGCGTACGATCGCCGGGGTGCGAGGATTGGGCTCGAGGCCGCAGGCGTGACGAAAGGAGAAATGCGCGAGCGCGGGAGGAATGGCCGCGAGGCGTTCGAGCAATTCCCAGGCGGGCGCTTCACTGACGGTCAAGTATTCGTTCGCGGGGACAATGGCGCGCTGGTAGGCCGAATTGGTGACGCTCACGCAAAGCCGCATGCAGATCAGAGAAAAGAGGATCTCGAGCTCGTCTTCGGCAAGAGGGAACACATCGTGACAGCCACTCACGACCTGCACGGCGGCAGCCAGCGGAGCGGGTTTGCCGAGCATGGCGTATGCGACCCCCACAGCAAGATCGGAAACACTAGTCGTCCGCAGCATGTCGCCAAAATCGATCAGGCCGATCACACGCCGGGTCCACGCATCGCCTTCGCCAACGATCACGTTGTAGTCGTTCGCGTCGTTGTAGATGACGCTCGCGCGCAGCTTCGCGAGGCACGGAACGACGTTCGTTTCAAAGTCATCGAGAAAGCGCTCGACGAGTCTGCGCCGTTCGGATTCTGCGATGAATTTCAGGTATTGACGGATCCAGCCTGCGCGGCGCACGTCCCATTTCAGTTCGCGATCCGCTGACGGATGGTCGAAGGTTACCAGCGCCTTCGTGATAGCGCCGAGCACGTTTCCCAGGCTTTGTAGAAGCTCGGGCGTGTGCGGAGAAACATTCGCGAGCAATTTACCGGGGATGTACGTCAACAGCCTCAGGAAATGCTTCGAGCCATCGCCGTTCTCGACCTGCACCATCCTTTCGCCATGGATCGTCGTGCGGAGGCGAGGCAACGAGAGGCCCGGAGCAGCGATCGCCAGGTGCTCCATTGCGCTGTTCTGCATGTCGAGCACGGATTCCCGCTCGGCTGAATTGGCAAGCTTGAGGACAAATTGGTGACCGTGACCGGCGGTGAGGAGGAAATTCTGATCGCGCTCGCTGGGGAGCGGGCGTGCCAAAGAGCGCAGGCCGTAATACTCGCGGGCCAAACGCTCAGCATCCGGTACGTCGAAAGCCGGCAAGTCGAATTTGACGTCAAGCATGGCTCTAAAACGAACATTCTATCCGAAGATCAAGCGCGTGGCGCAGGGGTTGAGACCATGGTTGGTGGCCGTCAAGCGAGCGACGTTCTCTTTCCGCGCTTTAGAGCTGGCAGCCTCGCGTATATCGACCTGGCACGGCCAGCAAGGCAAGGTAGCATCCGAGGATTATTGGATCTGGTCAATCTTTGCGGCCAGGATGAAATCACTTTCGGTCAGGCCGTTGATCTTGTGCGTCCAGGTGGTGATTTCTGCCTTGCCCCAAGTCAACGAGATATCCGGGTGATGGCCTTGTTCCTCGGCGATATTGCCGACTTTGTTGACGAACGCGAGCGCCTGCTTGAAATCGGGAAACTTGAATTCGCGGACCAGGTGATGCCCGTTCACCACTCTCCACAGCGGGACTTCCCTGGCAAAATTTTCGAGTTCCTGGCCCGCAAGCGGAGGCACTCCCCCGCGGCATGGAACGCAGGTCTTACTGGCGAGTTCGGACATCCGGCACCTCCCAACCCGAATTGTACTGGAATTGAGTAAAAGGCGTACACGAACCGAACGCTGCACAAGCCAGCGTCACGGGCCCCGCGCCTCTTCCTGGATAATTACATCCGAAAGTTCAGCCGGAGATGTTTGTTTCGCGGCGGAGTTCGCTACCTCGTCCGTTTTTGGACGAGGAATGGCACATTCCCGGTCTTCCGCCCGGTTTCGAGTCACGGAAATCCACATACAGTAATTTCCGGTGGCGTTCTAAAGGGTCGTGCCGATTGCCCCTATCGTTAAGCAAATCTATCGTGTAACTGGCGTTTAGGCCGCCCAAATGGACGCCTCAGACATATGCTGAGCGGGGTGGAGTGCGTCTACGGTCCACAAGCGGAAGGTGAGTATGGAGGGAGGGCCGCATGAACATCCCATGGCAGATTCTGGTTGTTTCCTCGGATCTTGAGAGCCGGGGCAATCTTATGCAAACTTTGACAAGACAAGGCTTGGATCCGATTGGCGCTTCCAACCTGGCTGAATGCAAGGAAGCCTTGAAAGCGGAACGCATCGGACTGGTTTTTTGCGACCGCACTCTGGCGGATGGCAGCTACCGCGACCTGTTGAACGAAGTTCCCACGAATGCCCAAAAGCTCAGGTTGGTGGTTACTTCGCGACATCCCGACTGGGACGAATACCTGGAAGCTATGCGGGTCGGTGCGTTTGACGTCATTGCGTCGCCGTGCAGACCGACCGATGTCGAATGGATGGTCATTCAAGCCAAGCGCGACGAGCGCAACTACGCTAAGGAACTGATGTCCGCGAAGAAGGAAGACACGCCGCAGCTTCGGCATGCGGTCGTCGGCAGCGGCGGCGCCTAAGCTAACTAAGGCTTCTCAAAGTTTTGTCTGCAGCGCGCAATCCGAAATCCGGCGCAGCGGGCAACCTCAAGCTTCAATTCCTGAGTGCACATCTGCCCGAGGCGACGCTTGTCTCCCTTACCTGATTTTCATCGTTTCGTCTCCAGTGGGACGTAGAAGTTCGAGCATGATTGGTATAACCTCTGCGGGCTTACACTGCGGAGGCGAAGATGAGTTTTCGAAGGGGGCTTGGCGGTCCGGTCACGGCGGGTTTGGGAGCCTGGAGTCTCAAATGGTTGGCCGCGTTTGCCACCACCATTTTTGCCGTCGCGATTTCGACGACGGTTATGGCCAGGCAAACCGAATTCGACCCTCAGCTCTATGGAGGTCTGCGCTGGCGATGCATCGGACCCTTTCGCGCGGGCCGTACGGTGGCCGCCGAGGGGGTTCCCGGCAAGCCCGCCGTTTTCTACATGGCTCCGACGGATGGCGGCGTGTGGAAGACGGTCAACTTCGGACGGACATGGGCGCCGATCTTCGACGGACAGCCGACCCAATCGGTTGGCGCGCTGGCCATTGCGCCCTCGAATCCGGAAATTATTTACGTTGGCAGCGGGGAGGGATTGCAGCGGCCAGACCTCTCGGTAGGCGACGGGATTTATAAGTCCGCGGATGGCGGCAAAACGTGGACGCATCTGGGTCTGCGCGACGGGCAACAGATCGGGCGAATTCTTGTAGATCCCCGCGATCCCGACCGCGTGTTTGTGGCGGTGCTGGGTCATCCGTACGGGGCCAACGAGGAGCGCGGCGTCTTTCGTTCGAAGGACGGCGGCAAGAGCTGGGAAAAGGTTCTTTACGAGGACGAGGATACGGGCGCCGAGGACCTCGCCTTCGATCCAGCGAATTCGCAGATCATCTACGCCGATCTGTGGTCGGCGCGGCAAGTTCCATGGGAAGGGTCAATCAGCGGTCATAAAGGCGCGCTCTTCAAATCGACAGATGGCGGCGACACGTGGAAGCCGCTGACGAAGGGATTGCCGACCAATCAGGAGGGACTCGGGCGTATCGGAATTGGGGTCGCGCCGAACGACGGGAATCGTCTTTACGCCATGGTGGATGCGCCGCAGCTTGGAGGCGTATACCGGTCGGATGATGCGGGCGAGAGCTGGACTCGGGTAAACGATGAACGTCGCGTTTGGGGGCGTGGCGACGATTTCGCATGGGTTCGCGTCGCGCCGAACGACAAAGACACGGTCTACGCGTGCAACACATCGCTATATGAATCGACGGACGGCGGCAAGACGTTCACGCCGATAAAGGGAGCGCCGGGCGGGGACGATTACCATTCGATCTGGATCAACCCCGAGAACCCGCAGATCATTCTGCTCGGCGTGGATCAGGGCGCGACGATCAGCGTAGACGGCGGAAAGACGTGGAGTTCCTGGTACAACCAGCCAACCGCTCAGTTCTATCACGTAATCACGGACAATCGTTTTCCCTACTGGGTCTATGGCGGGCAGCAGGAAAGTGGGTCCGTCGGCACGACAAGCCGCAGCGATTGGGGCGAAATCACCTTTCGTGACTGGCACCCTGTTGGAGCCGAAGAGTACGGCTACATCGCTCCCGATCCTCTGCATCCGAACCTCATCTTCGGCGGCAAAGCCACACGGTTCGATATGACCACCGGGCAGACGCGCGAAGTCTCGCCGGTGGTGATTCGCGGCAGCAAGTATCGATTCGTACGGACCGAACCTCTGGTTTTTTCTCAGGCTGATCCCCACGACCTCTATCTGGGGGCGAACGTCGTTTTCGAGACGAATGACGGCGGGCAGACGTGGCATGTGATCAGCCCAGACCTTGCGCGGCCCCAAATGATCGTCCCGCCAAACCTCGGCGATCTTGCGAATGGAGCGCCCTCCGAGGGTACCCATCGGGGTGAAGTCTATGCCCTGGCGCCCTCACCGCTGAATGCGAGCGTCTTGTGGGCGGGAACGGATGACGGCTTAATCTGGATCACGCGGGATGGCGGCAAGAACTGGTCAAACGTGACGCCGCCGCAATTGACGCCGTGGAGTAAAGTCGCGCAACTGGACGCGTCGCACTTCGACGAAGGGACCGTGTATGCGGCGGTGAACCGGTTCCATCTTGATGATTTGCGGCCTTATATTTACATGACACACGATTATGGAAAAACTTGGCAGGCGATCGCCAGTGGGCTGCCGGACAACGCGCCCGTGAATACGGTGCGCGAGGATCCTACGCGGCGCGGATTGCTTTTTGCGGGCACAGAACTCGCCGTGTGGGTCTCGTTCAATGACGGCGAATCCTGGCAATCTCTGCAGCTTAATCTTCCCGCGACGTCGATGCGTGATCTGTGGATTCACGGCGACGATCTGGTGGTTGGGACGCACGGGCGCTCGTTCTGGATTCTGGATGACATCACGCCGCTGCGTCAGGTAAATTTCGACCTCGCAAATTCGGATGTGATTCTCTTCAACCCGGCGACTGCGTATCGAATCCGGAGAGATGTCAATACGGACACTCCGCTGCCTCCTGAAGAGCCCGCGGGCCAGAATCCCCCGGACGGCGCGATATTCGATTACTACCTGAAAGCGAATGTCTCGGGGCCGGTGAAGCTCGAAGTCCTCGATTCCAACGGGAAGGTGGTGCGCAGTTTTGCAAGCACAGACAAGCCCGAATTCACGTGGGACGAGTTGAAAAAGGAGGTTAACGTTCCCCTATATTGGATCAAACCGCCCCAGGTTCTTTCGGCTGAGGCCGGCGAGCACCGGTTCGTTTGGGACTTGAGAACGGCGCCTCCGGACTCGCTCTTTCACGACTATCCGATCTCCGCGATTCCAGATGACACGCCCCGTTATCCTCTCGGCGCGGGCGTGCTTCCTGGAAAATACACAGTGACGCTCGAAACCGGCGGGCAGAGCTTCACGAAGCAGTTCGAGGTCAAAATGGATCCGCGCGTGACAACGCTGCGAGCGGGACTCGAATCGCAGTTCAGTCTCGAGAGCAAAATCATTCACCTGATGAACCAGAGTTTCGATTCTTTGAGGCATATCCAGTCCGTGCGGGCCCAACTTAAGAGCGTACTCGAGCGCGCTCCGAAGGGAAGTCTGACGGACAGCGCCGGTGCTCTCGACAAGAAAGCGGCGGAATTGGAAGGATCCGGAGCGCGATTTTCCAGAGGTCGAACGGGAAAGCCCGGCTTTGCCGGAGTCAATGGAGAACTCGCCCAGCTTCTGGGATATGTCGACAGCGCGGACGCCGCGCCAACGCAGGCCGCCGAAGACGCATTCCCCACTCTGGAGTCATCGTTCAGCGAACTTCAGAAGGATTGGGAGGAACTGAAAGAAAGGGAAATTCCGTCCTTGAATGAAAAACTGCGTGGCGCGAACCAGCCGGCAATTGACGCAAGCAAGACCGAATAACGCAGGACTACGGAGACGCGGACGCGGTGCTGGAATTAAAAAGGTGACTCATCTTCCAGGAAGCCGTCTCCCAGAAACTTCGCAGCCAGGTCGTTCCCTGACTTGACGTTCGCTCCCACGAATCCGCCTGAGGCCAGACCTCCCGGAGTTTCTGCCAATACCGGGTGCGTGTAGATTGATCAGCGGTTGCAGCTTCGCCGGACGCTGTGTTGGCGCCCACCTGAAAGGCAGCAGGCGGATCGGAAGGCAGAACCGTTCCGAACGCGTACTGCGCCTCGATGGCAGTGACCGCAACATTCCAGTACGCTCGCGCGAGATCATTTTCGTGCGCGCGCTGTTTGGCAGTCCAACTCGGGTTATCGTCAAAGAAAGCTGCCGGTGGAGTCGCACGCAAGCGAACAACGGGCGACGTAAAAAAGTAAATCATGAAGGCAATCACCGCGATGGCGGCCAGCCCCAGACCAAGCTTCAATCCGGATGATATTCCGGCCCAAAGATCGCGTTTGTCGATTGCCGGTTTGGGAGCACTTTCCGCCAACTTGAAATCAAGGCTTCGTCCCGGGGACGGGAACGCTCGGACTGCGGCGACCGGCCGAGCTTCAGCGGCGCGCTCGGCGGCGATTTGGGAAGTCGTGAGTCCTAAGGGTGCGCGAGCCGAAGAAGCTGTTTGCGGAGCTGCAATTTCGGCCGAGGCGAGTGCCAGAGAAGCGCGGGCCGGCGCGGCCGTCGGGGCGGAAGCCCGCAACGGAGGTGCCTGTGCGACGGCCGGCTCATTCCGCAAGGGTTCGGTGCGGCGGCTGACGAGCTTTTCGAGTTCCGTCTCTATCTGAGGGACTGCCTTCGCCAGAAAAGCGTCGACCATTCCGCGCAGGTTCGTGCGGCCCTGCTCGACCGCAGTCTTGATTTCCGTTTCGAGGGACGCGCGGGTTATCGTGCCAACCTGCTCGCGCGTGTCGTCCAAAATCTGCTTGTGTGCGGTTCTCAGCTCCGAATTGGCCTGCTCGACCGTAGCGGCCACAAAAGACCGGAGCACTTGCTGGGACGCCTGGATCATTTGAGCCAACTGGCCCTGAGTTTCGTCCACGAACGCCTGCTTGGAGGCCGAGAGCTCACCCTGCACTTTTTCGATCAGCTCCTTGGACAAGTCTCTCGTGAGCGGCCCGAGCGACGCGCGACCGGCGGAAGTCAGTTGCGTCTGCGTTTCATCGAGCAGGCGTTGCCGCGAGGTGTCCAGATCGGCGAGGGATCGCTCCACTGCGGCCTTTGTGAGCGAGTCGAGCGAAGATTGCGCGGTAGCTGCGAGCTGCTTCTGCGTGTCGTCGATGAACAGCTGACGTGAGGCGCGCAGCGTTTCGAACTGCTTTTCTGTTTCGGCAATGAAATTCTGCCGGTCGTGGTCGAGCTTCTCCTGCAGTGCCGAGAGAGCCGCGGCGCTCTGTTCCCGAAGTTGCTGGACCGATCGGTCCAGAAGAGGTTGGGCGGTTGCTTCCAGACGCACGCTAAGATCCTCCGCCAGCTTCGCGTGGAATTCCTGGAGGCTTGCGGAAGCCGCATCGGAGGCGACGGTCAGAGCGGCCTCACGACTTTCCAGTTCCTTCGCGTGATCGCCGAGGCGGGACTCGATTTCTCGAAAGGCTTCTTGAGAACGGTCCATCGCATCCTTGGCGGCAATCCGGATGAGCCTCACTGCTGAGAATGCGGATGACTCGCTATCCTGGCGCGATTCGCTCGCTTTCGTTTCGACAGGCTTGCCCGTTTGCCCGGCCTTTTCGGCAGTCTCGACGGGCGTCGGCGCGGACTGCTCCTGCGGCTGTTTGGGGAGCACCTCCATGCTAGACGGCAAGTCCTCGGCAAAGAAACTTTCCAGCCTGTCGATCATGGATCGCCTCGAAGAAGGCGAAGAACTGCGGGAACCAGTCGGAGCATTCCCGGCTGAATCGGCGCGATGCAGAAGACGCTGAACCAGGTTTTGACGACCGCCGCCCGAAGGGGCGATTCCCCGCTGCGAAGGGTGCGGTTCGCGCGGTTCGCCCGGGCGTCGAATCAGAGAGTCCACTGCGCATACCTCAAGCAAAGCGAAGAGTTTGAGTAATTTACCGCTACAGATGTAGGAAGTCAACCAGAACGGCGAGCCCGCGTCTAGCAGTGCTAGGCGGTCTAGTCATCCTAAGACGACGAGAATTTCGTGCTGGCGATGGTCGTCGGCGAGGTGAATGTCGGCAACTCCGGTGTGCAAGACGCCGTCAATGCGCGTGAGGGCAACGCCGCGGCTGACGCAAGACGGGTTTTCGACGCGAATGCTGTAAACAGCAGAGTGATATCGGAACGTGACCGAAAAACGCGGCCAGGCGTGTGAAATGCATGGGTCGATGCGCAGGCTCATGCCACGCATTTGGAATCCGAGGATCGTTTCCATGGCGACCCGGTAGAGCCACCCCGAGGAGCCAGTGTACCAGGTCCAGCCGCCTCGTCCAACGTGCGGAGGCTCGGAGTAAACATCGCCCGCCAGAACGTATGGTTCGACCTTATACCGCTGCACACCGGTGCGGGAGTCGGCATGGTTAATGGGATTGATCATGTGGAACAGCTCGAGGGCGCGGTCACCCTCGCCAAGCAGCGCAAAGGCGAGAATGTTCCAGACGGCGGCGTGCGTGTACTGGCCGCCGTTTTCGCGGATGCCGGGAACGTATCCGCGGATGTAGCCCGGATCGTGCTCCGCTTCACTAACGGGCGGCGATGAGAGATCGGCATCAGCACTCGGCGGCGTGATATTGGTGGTTTGGCGCTCAACACGAACAGCGGCGGACGCCGAGGAACTACCGCCGGCATGTGGAGCCGCGGAACCCTGGCCAAGGACTTCGGCCGAGGGAGTCGAACTTGAGGTGGCGTCGCCGTTGTCTCCAGCCGCGGCTCCCGCGGCGGCCTGTAGCAAATCAGGGGAACGTTGTGGCGCTTGGGCAACTGCGTGCTGTCTTGCGACGTTCTGCCTCGATAGCAGATCTTTGCCAAAGGGAGGCGTGAAGAGCAGGACAAGCTCGCCGTCGGACCGCACGAGTTCCTTCATTACAGAATCCATCGCCTGACGCGCGCGGCCCGGTTCGGCGGCCCAGCTGATCACGGCCCAGGACTGAGCGATCGAATCGATTCGGCATTCGGCGTTCCGTGACGAACCCAGCGGGAAACCATCGTCGTAGAACGCGCGGCGATACCATTCGCCATCCCAGGCCTCCCGTTCGAGGGCCGCCTGGAGCGCGCTGATGTGCAGGCGCCACTTCTGGGCGCGTTCATGCTCGCCTCGTTCAGCCGCGATTTGAATGAAGCCCCGAAGAACGGTATGGAGAAACCAGCCTAGCCAGACGCTTTCCCCTTTGCCCTTGTCACCGACGCGGTTCATACCGTCGTTCCAGTCTCCGGTTCCCATCAAGGGCAAACCGTGGGCCCCGACCGCCAGGCTGGAATCAATGGCACGGGCGCAGTGTTCGAACAGAGTTACTTCGGTCCCGGAGACTCGCGGATCAAAGTAAGAGTCAGCTTGTTCCGGCGGCACGGGATCGCCTTCGAGAAAGGGGACGCATTCATCGAGGATGGTCCTGTCGCCGGTGCGTTCCACAAAATGTCCGACGGCATATGGAAGCCACAGGCGGTCGTCGGAGATGCGCGTGCGCGTGCCGCGTCCCGAGGGAGGATGCCACCAATGCTGTACGTCACCCTCAGGAAATTGCCGTCCGGCGGCGCGAAGCAGGTGGGCGCGCGGAATATCGCGTTTCGGAACGCAAAGCGACATGACGTCCTGAAGCTGATCCCGAAAACCGTAAGCGCCACTGGACTGATAGAAAGCGGAACGGCCCCAGATTCGGCAGGACAGTGTCTGGTAAAGCAGCCAGCGGTTCACCAGGATGTCGAGGGCACGGTCGGGCGTTTCAACCTGAACAGTGCAGGAAACGTATTGCCACAACCGATGCACCTCGCCCAGAACATCATCCAGATCCGCGCTGCGATACTTCGCGATAAGGCTGCGTGCTTCGTCCGCGTTCGCCGCATCACCCAGGAAGAAAACAATCTCCGCCCGGGCTCCCGGCCGAAGCTCGATGGCCGCTTGCAACGCAGCGCAAGGATCGAGACAAGCGCCTGCTTTGCCCGAAAGCCCGGCGCCCCGCTCGAGAGCAACTGGAGATTCCATCGAGCGATGGCGCCCGAGGAATTCCTGGCGGTCCGCAGTAAACGATTCCTGACGTCCACCCAAATCCGCGAAGGCAACCCGCCCAGCAAACTCTCCTGCACGAGACGACCGGGCCAGCAGCGCGCCCGTTTTCGAATCGGGCTCGGTAATCAGCGACGGTGCACTTGCCGCGCGCGCATTTCCGAGAACCCAATCCACATAGGCCGTGATCGACAGCCGCCGGACGCGTGCGGAATTGTTATGCAGCTTTAAGCGCGAAATTTTGATCGAATCGTTGATTGGAACGAATTGGAGCAGATCGCAAGTGATACCCCGAGACGAATGTTCGAACCGCGTATAGCCGTGGCCGTGCCGCGCGATGTAGGTTGCGGACTCGTCGCGGATGGGGAGCGCCGTCGGGCTCCAGAGATCGCCGTCGGCGTCGTCGCGGATATAGATTGCTTCGCCGGGCGGATCGACGACAGGATCGTTTGACCACGGGGTGAGCTGATATTCGCGGCTGTTCTGAGACCACGTGTATCCCGAGCCCGATTCAGACACGAGAAAACCAAACTTCGGATTCGAGATCACATTGATCCACGGCTGCGGCGTGCGCAGGCGCTCGCCCAAGACGACGACGTACTCGCGCCCGTTGTCGTCGAAGCCACCGAGACCGTTAAAGAACTCGAGCTCGGGCACCTGCGGCGGCCGCTCGGGATTCTCCCGGACCCTCCGGAGCTGTCGCAGAGATCGTGGACTCGGGGCCTTTTCCGTGTGCCGGGAGGCACGAGCCAACTGGTCGGCCAAAGCTCCTCGTCGCCCGACGAACACGGCACGAGCCATGCTCTCGAGCATCGTTCTTACTTCCGGAGGAACCAAATCGGCGCGCAGGAGAAAAACATCGCCTTTGCGCCCGTCGCCGGCCAGATGGCGGAATTGACTGTCTCGTACGAGCGATACAAGCGAGCTGTGCAGTTCCTGCTCATAGGAAGTCGGCTCGTCGTTAATGATTACAAGATCCGCGGCAAGCTGCTTGATTCGGAAGTATTCGTGGGCGCGTAGCAACTGCCGGATGATGTCAACGTCTTCCGTCTGGTCCACCAGGGCGAGAACGATGGGAAGGTCGCCCGAAATCCCGTGTCCCCAGAGTTGCCTAACGTCAATCGACGCGCGGCTCAGGACATCCGGCGGCGGGCGCAGCGATGGATCCGAAAACAGTACCAAATTTGCGAGGCGCTGAAACAGGTTGGCCTCATCGGGCTGGATATTGAGGTGATGGAGTTGAACCTGGGCTTGCGTCCAGGCCAGTGTCAGGATGCGCTCGAATACATTCGGATCTCGATACTTGTCGGCGAGCGCGACAATCTGGCTCCTCGACGGGGCAACGGCCGTAGTAAAAGTCACGCGGCCGGTTTTTCCCGGTGGGATTCTAAGCGTTCGCCGCAGGCTGACTATTGGATCGAGCACGGCACCGGCCGTATTCGAGAGAATACGGCCGTCCATCACGGAAGCCGGAGCTCGGAGCGAGCGTCCGCGCCCAATAAAACGGGACCGATCAGTCTCGTACTGCATTTCGCCGATCTCTTCGCCCTCGATCAGAGCGAGATGCGCCAGCCAAACCGGCTGCTGATGCGGGGACTGCAAACGCCGCGTCGCGAGTAACGCACCCAGATGGCGGTCGAACTCGGTTTCGACGAACAGATTGGAAAACGCGGGATGCATAACGTCGGCTGCATGAGTTGTGAGGCATATCTCGGCGTATGACGTGACCTGAACCTGGCGCTCCTGCGTCCCGAGATTGGTAATTGAGAGCCGGCGCAACTCGGCATCGTCTTCTGACGAAACCACCGTCTCGAGGCAGGTCGCCAGAGAGCGGTCCTGCCGTCTAATCTCCGCGCGATCTTCATAAAAGACCGCCTCGTACGATTCGGGCTCGACAAGGCAGGGCTGATAACCGGCGGACCAGAGTTCGTTCGACTGGACGTCCCGCAAGTAAATGTAGGAGCCACAAGCATCGCGAGTCGCGTCTTCGCGCCAGCGCGTGACCGCGATGTCATCCCAGCGACTGTACCCGGAGCCGGCCGAGGTGAGCATCAGGGCGTATCTGCCGTTTGAAAGGAGTTGTGTGCGCGGGCCAGCTTCGTGCGGCGTCGTGTACCGGCGCTCCATCGCCGGGAACGTCTCTCGCACGTGCGCAGCTGCCTCTACTTCCTCCGCGCGCGGATGCGCCACCAGCACGTCGCGCGGCGTTCGTTCCTGTAATAAAAGATCCGTAGCCTGGATCATGGGCTCGGCATGGAATCGCCTTTGCATGACGTCTCGCTCGAGAACGTTTGCCAGCGCGACCAGCGACATACCCTCGTGATGCGCCATATAGGTTCGAACCACCGCAACATCCTTCCCTTCCGGAATGCGGCTCTTGGTGTAGTCGAGCGCCTCATAGAAGCCGTACGTGCCTCGGCCGCCCGCTCGCGCAATTGCTTGGAAGTTGTTTTCGGCAGCCGATGGCGCCACCATTGCTCCTAGCGCGGTGGCGTAAGGTGCAATCACCAAGTCTTCGCTTAGACCGCGCTTTAATCCCAGCCCAGGAATGCCAAACCCTGAATATTGATAGGTGAGATCCAGATCGCGCGCGTTGAAAGCGGATTCCGAAACACCCCACGGAACGTCTCGTTCGGCGCCGTATTCGATCTGCCTCCGAACGACAAGCTCGTTGGTAAGGTGCAGAACACTGCCAACAGGAGAGTGCATGACCAGAGTGGGCATCAGATACTCGAACATCGACCCGGACCAGGAGATCAGAGCGGATCCCCGGCCTACGGGTGTAAACGCGCGGCTGAGGCGAAACCAGTGCGAGGCTTCGACATCTCCTTTCGCGATGGCGACAAAACTCGTGAGCCGCGCCTCCGACGCGAGCAAGTCGTAACAGCTCAGATCGAGCATTCCCTCTTTCGCGCGATAGCCGATCGAAAAAAGCTTGCGCGAGCGATCGAACAGAAACGAGAAATCCATTCCGCGGAACAGGGCCCGAGTGCTCTGAATCATACCGGAGATACGGCGGCTCAGCGCTGCCGCGGCATCCGCAGACCGGCGTATCTCGAGAGCCATTGCAGCCGGAGCGCCCGGTGTCTTCTCTCCGCCGGTTTCAGCGTATGAGCTGGACCTGCTCAACTCTTCCAGCGCCTCGTCGAAGAACCTCGCGCTCTTGGCGGCCGTGACGTTGTCCGGCACTTTGAGAGCCGGAGTTGAAGGAGATGATCTACGGCTCACGATCTGCAGATGCGATCCCGCAGGGACTTGCGACCCGGTGCGAAACGGCCCCGCGTAAGATTTCACTTCGGCGGCGAAGCCCGGAATCAGGAGCTCCGCGTCTCGGAAATGGCTTTCGACGCACTGCAGGACGCCCTCGGCGCACACTTGCAGCTCAGAACGAGAATCACCTCGTTCCCGAGCGAAGGTTTGAACGATGTCCGCAAGGGAACGCGACCGGGATCTGAGCCCGATCAACCGTCCGGTCAGTTCGGACAGATCGCCCGGATCCTGGCGCAAGATTTGGTCAAGCTCGTCGAGTACAGCCAGGATTTGGTTGCTGGTGACGATGTGAGTGGCGTGCGTTTCCTTCGAACTCGCAAGCGCCTGGCGCAGCAATGCCATATTGTCGCGCAGCCCGGGATAGAAATTCTGCCCGACTGGAGCGTTCTCCAGATCGCGGAGTCCATTGATCAGCGCAAGAAGGTGTCCGGCCAGGTTGCCGCTGTCCACGGACGAAACGTATTGAGGAATCAGCGGCTGGCAGGTCCGCGTGTCGTACCAATTTAAAAAATGACCCCGGAATTTTTCCAGCCGATCCATCGAGTGCAGAGTTCGCTCGATCCGCTCGGCGGTTTCCGCGATTCCGATCCAACCAAAGTCATGCGCAGCGAGCACGGTGAGCAGGCATAAGCCCATGTTTGTAGGAGAGGTGCGATGGGCGACTCTCGGCCGAGGATCTTCCTGAAAGTTGTCCGGCGGGAGGTAATGGTCTTCCTCGGAGACAAACGCCTCGAAAAATCGCCACGTCCGCCGCGCCGTGAGACGTAGCGACTCACGCTCTTCTGCGGAAACGGTTTCGGTCTTCGGCGCAGCAGGCGGCAAGCTGACCCACCGCGCTACGGCGGGAGCGGCCAGCCACAGGAAAATGAACGGAACTCCGGCAGCGAGTGCGCCGCGCGCCCCAAACAGAACCAGAAGCGCGCCTGCAATAATGGCGAGAGCCACCCCACCCGCCATACGACGGTAAACCGATTTGAGCCGCAGATCGACCATGCGCTTGGCTTGGGCAGCGGTAATCCATTCGAGCAGATGCTTGCGTGTAATAAATAGGCGCAGGAGAGTGCGGAAAATAGCGTCGCCCATCAGCCATGCCTGGTAGGCAAGAAACGTCAGGGTGAGTGCGATTTGCGATGCTCCGGTGGCAAGATCCGATAACAATCCACGGAGATAACTTCGCTTTGAAATCCCGCTGCGGGGATTCAAACCCATCAGAAAAGGCAATAGAGCCGGAATGGCGATCGTGACGAGCACGAACCTGGTCCACACACCGGCGGCGCCGCGTGAAACAAGCCAACCAACCAGCAAAGTCAGGAATGCGGCCGGAGCCGACACCGACCGGCGTAGATTGTCGACCATTTTCCAGCGTCCAACGATTGGCACATCGGCCCGATGCGATTTTGGACCATGGCCGAAAATCCAAGGAAGGAGCTGCCAGTCGCCTCTAGCCCACCGATGCTGGCGGGCGGCTGAAACGGCATACTGGGCGGGATACTCCTCAAAGAACTCGGTATCCGTGACCAGAGCGGTACGCGCCAGAGTGCCTTCGAAGAGGTCATGACTCAGAAGACTGCTCTCGGGGACTTTGTCTGCGAGCGCCTTCTCAAATGCGTCGATATCGTATAGCCCCTTGCCGGTGTATGAGCCTTCGTGGAACAGATCCTGATACACATCGGAAACCGCGGATGGGTACGGGTCGATGCCGGACGGGCCCGAGAAAATGCGCTGATAAAATGTTCCTTGATTTTCCGTGGGAAGAGAGGGTGTGACGCGAGGCTGGACAACGCCGTAGCCCTCAACCACCCGGCCCGCTCTCTCGGAGAACACGGCCCGGTTCAATGGGTGGGCTATTGTTCCGATGAGTTGCTGCGCTGCGCCTCTCGGTAAACGCGTGTCGGAGTCCAACGTGAGGACGTAACGAACATCTTCCAGGTGCTGGAACACTTCGGACTCTAGCGGCAGAAACGTCGTTTCCTCCGACCCGCGCAGGAAGCGATTGAGCTCATGAAGTTTTCCGCGCTTTCGTTCCCACCCTAGCCATTTGTTTTCCGATGGACTCCAAACGCGTTTGCGATGAAACAGGAGAAAGCGCAGTCCGCCCCCGGGCGCCGGACCGTGGATTCGATTCAATTTCGCGATTCCGTCGACCGCTTCCTGAAGCAAAGATTCATCTTCCGAAACACTTTCCTCGCGCGCGTCGCGCCAGTCTGACAGCAGTGCGTAATGCAAACAGCCGTGCTGATTTGCCAGATAGTGGACTTCCAGCCGGCTAACCAGTTCGTGGACGTCGGAAGTCTTGGTAAGCAAAGTGGGGATGACGACGATTGTGCGGAGCGTTTCCGGGATTCCCTTCCGCAGATCGAGCCTCGGTAACGAACGCGGCTGGAGCAGGTCGGTGACGAATCGGTTGACCAGCGCGATCGCCAGATCGGACGCCGGCACAAGCGCCAGAATCCCCAACAGCGCGAGATAACCCGGGGCGACACCCACCTCATAGGCTCGCAACACGGGATAAAGGAGAACAATTGCTGCAGTAAGGACCGAGATCGTCCCCAGATAGCCGGGAACGCCGTTGCGAACATAGAAGCGCAGAAGCTTCCGCCCCAGAGGAGGCTGATAACGAATCTCTCGCTCGAAACCATGCCGACCGCGCGAAACCAGGTAGTAGCCCGGATCGGTCAGTACGTCGTCGCCCGGTCGAGGACGCTTGCTATTCTCCTCGCGTATAGCCTTGATGCGATCCGTTACGATGCGCGCAATTTCTGTTTCGGAATGCGGAGAGTGCCGGGCGAGATCCTCGATTGCGTGGCGGTAGGAGTCGCGGGTGGCAAATGTGAGCCGTGAAAAATTCGAGTCCTCTCCAAGGATCTGATCCACCAGGCTGACGCTCTCGAAGAAATCGTGCCAATCGAGCGACGACATCAGGCGCATGCTGGTGATGATGTTCCGCACGGTGACGTTCATCGCTGCTTGCTGCCCGTGTTCGGTACGCACCACTTCGTCGGCGTTGGTTCCTTGCTCTGCGAGCCGCTGGTCGAGCCACAGCAAAACGGGCCGCACATTGGGGCTGAGATCGCGCAACCGCTGCAGCAACTGAACGGCAAACGCTTCGGCAAGCGGCTCGTTGCTGATCTCCGCGAGTACGTGCTCCGGGTGGGCGGGAGCTCTTCCCGCGACTCCGATCACACGGTCGGCGATTTCGTCGGCCTGCTGGCGGGCCGCGCGGCCTTCCACGATGTGTTGCGCAATGCGGCGCAAGTTCTCGACCAGAACGATACGCAGCGTGATCATCAGCGCCCAGAGTTCCCCAATCGTGAGCGGCTGCACTCGCTGATAGGCAGTGACAAACTGGCGGAGCACTTCCGGATCGAAGCGGCTGTCCGTGTGGGCTACGAACGACCAAGCCACACCGAACACGCGAGGAAAGCCGTTCAGGTCGCCCTCGATCAGTTTTGGTAGCTTGCGATAGAAACCCGGGGGAAGGTGATCGCGAATTTCCCGAATTTGTTCGTCGACAATATGGAAGTTGTCGACCAACCATTCGGCGGCAGGCGTGATTGCATATTCCTGCTGCGCAGCTCTGGCGAGGGAGCGGTAGCATTCGAGAAGAATGTGGGCGTTCTCGAGAACCCGAGGCGTCAGCAGATGGCCCTTCTGCAGCCGCGTCGTCACCTGATGCATTCCCGCCAGACGCTCAGCGTGCTGCTCGAGCCGTTCCGCATTGAAGATCTCGGCGCGAATCGGTTCCTTGGATTCGGGCCCTGCGGCCGCGACGGCATGAGAGGGATCGCGCCGTTTCATCCGGGAACACCTCTGCAGAGTGCGCGCTTCTTCAGCACAACAACACTGAAAGTATTTCCCAACTTTGACGAGACATTTGGCATTAGGGCTGCGGCATACCCCCTGCCGGTGAGTCGCGCCCTCGGCCGACGGATCAAATCGAGAAGATCACAGCTGAACGATACGGCGGGATCCCGCCGTGCTCCGATACCCCCGAATAATAACAGGGGACCCGGTGCGCGCACAGGCATTCTCTTTTTACTCACGAGTTCTGCGGAAAGGGATCGGAACGGCCTTCTTCAGTCGACTGCGTGACGTTTCCCGACAAAACGCAATAGCAGCGCGCCCGCGGCGAGAAACAAGAGAACGTGAATATACCCGCCCAGCGCGGAAGGTGTCACCACGCCAAGAAGCCAGAGCGAAAACATAAGAATGAAAATTGTCCAAAGCATCGGCGTTCCTCAACAACTTCAATTCGTACGTAAATGAATTCCGCTGAGCGGATCGACACCACGGACATCTAGGGCTGGCTTGGGTTGTGGAGTCTGGTCAATTCCAGCAACTGTGCCTGCGAGAAGCTCAGATTCTGCTTCGACGCCTGCACTGCCGCGGACTGGGTGGCACGCAGACAATGCTGATTGCTAGACACTACAAGTATAAATGCGGAGCTGCGCCGAGTCTATCGGAAAGGCCCTGTAGCCGCATTCAAGTCATTCCTGTATGCCCGGAGTCAGGTTCCAGCCGCAGATTTACGCAAAACAGTAAGTAGATATTTTCGCGGCGAGATTGCTGCTGAGGCAAATTCAATTGCGGTCGAGGTTTTCGTTGCGAGCGCAAAATGCGTTTCCTTGAGCACAAGATATATGAGCACAAGATCGACTTTGCGTCGTGAAAGACAAGCACTTAGTGCGCAGCCGAATGGTACAGCAATGTTTCGAAATCGATACGGCATTGAGGGTATTCCTCGAACAGAGCGCATCCCATTAGCCTATTTGAGGCTCACACAACAGCGGAATCGCGCGGAATGGGCCGGGTTCCGCGGCTAACTCGCGCCGGAATGGCACGACGCGGCCAGTGTAAGTGCGCGCGAGCCGCGCCGGTTTGGCTCGAGGGGTTATGGATCCCGTAGGAAAGGACAGTTCCCGGGCAAGTAAGAGCAGTTAGTTTGCGCCCCAGCCAAAAACTCATCGTGAGAGGAAGTCGATCACAGGAACGACATGACTGAATCTATCTACACGGGCTCGTTGCGCTCGTCAGGAATTGCAGGCGCCTGGAAGGACCTTTGGCAGTCGCGAATGCGTTTAGCGGCAGTGTGCGCCGAACTCATTTTGGTGTTCGTCGCATTCGCTGCGGCAGTTTGGGCTTTGGAACGCTCCCATGGCGTCTTGTGGGCTCGGCACACGATGGCTGCGTTGCCGTATCTGATGATTATCTCTCTGGGTGCTTTCCTTTTTTTCGGCACCTACCGGTCGATGTCGCGCCACGCCGGAATAACGGATGCAATTCGCATCGGTGAGGCCGTAGTCGCCACTTCATTGGCGTTTGCGGCGGTTGTGCTCGTCTGGCCGAGCCCGCTTCATCTTGCGGCTCCCTTCTATCTCTTGAATGGAGGTTTCCTTCTTGCTTTGCTTTTCGCGATGCATTTCGGTGTTCGGATTTGTCGAGTTCAAAAGGCGCTCGGCCGACGCGCAGGGAAACGGGCAATTGTGATCGGCGCGGGCAACGCGGGTGCGACCGTTACCCGCGATCTAGCCCTCGACGCCGGCTCGCGCGTCCTTCCAGTGGCCATCCTCGATGACGACCCCACGAAGCGCGGCGCTGAGATTTGCGGCGTTCCGGTGGTCGCAGACATCGACAACTTGGAACGGATCGCCCGGGCGAAGAACGCAGACGAAATCCTCGTCTGCATTCCAAGTGCGACCCGCGCCGAAACACGCCGCATTCTGATGAAATGTCTCGAATGCCAGGTGCCGGTCCGGGTCTTGCCGACCGTTACGGCCATCGCCGAACGCCGCGTCTCACCAAGAGACCTGCGCGCGCTTCAGATTGATGACCTTCTCCTGCGCGATGAGATCTCATACGACAGTGAAGTCGTCAGCTCGGTTGTCGGCGGAAAGGTCGTTTTAGTCACCGGCGCGGGCGGAACTATCGGTTCGGAACTCTCCCGCCAAGTGGCCGCGGCGAACCCGCGTCTTCTTCTGCTCCTGGAAAAATCCGAGAACAGCCTCTTTTACACGCATCTGGAAATCACCGAGCGCTGGCCAAGCGTCCCGGTGAAGCCTTTGCTCGCCGATATCGTTCAAGCCGACTTGATCCGCAGAGTGTTCGCTGAAGAGAAACCACAGATCGTGTTCCACGCCGCCGCCCACAAGCACGTAGGCCTTCTCGAAATGCACCCGGCTGAAGCCATCCGCAACAACGTGCTTGGGACGCGCAATGTTCTTCTGGGAGCCGCGGACTGCGGAACAGAGCGCTTCGTCAACGTTTCGACTGACAAAGCCGTGAACCCCAGCTGCTTCATGGGCCTCTCGAAAAAACTGACGGAGATGCTGACTCGCGAAATCGCCGCGGCGAAATCCAAGCGTTTTATGAGCGTCCGTTTCGGAAATGTGGCCGGCAGCTCCGGCAGTGTGCTCAAACTCTTCTGGGATCAGGTGCAACAGGGAAAGCCTCTGCGCGTTACCGATCCTTCCGCCACGCGATATTTCATGCGCGTTTCGGAAGCCGTCTATCTCATCTTCCGTGCTGCCGCGATCGGCCACGGGGGCGAAACATTCATCCTCGAGATGGGCGAGCCTCTAAACATCTATGAGTTGGCCCGAAGGGTCAGTCTCGCCTCCGGTTTTGTTCCCGAAGATGAACTTCCGATCGAATTCGTCGGCTTGCGAAAAGGCGAAAAGCTTCACGAAGAACTGTGGGAGGACTGGGAGGATCCCCGCCCCACGGTGGTCGGCCCGATTCTGGAAATTTCGCAGACAAAAAAACAGAATTTCTCGGTCTTGGAAGAAGCGGCCAAGCTTGAGCGCCTATTGGCCTCCGACCAGTACGACATGCTCGAGCCTCACCTTTCCCGGCTCGTCCCGTCCTTCTCCGCTAAGCGTCAGCAGCAGAAGGCTCAACCGCGTTCTGAGGCTCCACTGCCTTTTAGGAACCGGAACGCCGAAGGAGCCGAAGTGGAGAGTCGCCCCTCTCTCATCGTCCTCAACGCTCGGAAGGTTGAACCAGCGTGAATGACACACGGGAACCCGCGCCGGACAGGGGCGGACGCCGGGGTTCGCGCACATGGAGATACAGATGCACGACATCATCCTGAATCATTCGCCGCTGGACCGGCCGAGTCCGGAAGGTTATCCCCTGAGGTCCACAGGGTATGGCTTTCGAGCTCACGACGATAATCTGCAGTGGAAGCGGTTCATGCGCACCCTGCAAAAGCAGTGGCGCGTCATCGTGCGTTTCATGGCTATTTTCCTCATCGTTCTCGCCGCCATCGTTTTCTTTATGACGGACACCTACGAGGCTACCGCTCGTATCGAGATTGCGCCCCCGGCGACTCCCGAAGCGGTGTCGCTGAACGAACCACAGGGACAAGCCTCCTCCTCGGCCGACTACTTTCAAACTCAGCTCGAGATCCTGAAGGGCGATGGGCTGGCGCTTTCGGTCATTCACAACCTTCACCTCGAAGATAACCCCGAAATCGCCGGCCAGACGCATCTCATTCCTCTGTGGTCGAAGCTGAAGAACGCGCTCGGCTTCAAGAGTGAGCCCAACACGGTCGGACAGATGGTCAAGAATTTCGAAGACCGCCTATCCGTCACTCAGGTGCACAACAGCGAGCTGGTGGCCATCAGCTTCGCCACCAAGAATCCCGAACTCTCGGCCCAGGTCACCAATGCTCTGATCGACACGTACCTGCAGCGGGCTCGACGCAGCCAATACGACGCTACCATGGCCGCTGCCGGTGCGCTCTCAAGCGAACTGAATGATCTCAAGATGGCGGTGGCGAAAGCGAATCAGACGCTCACGGATTATCAGACTGAGCACGGCATCGTTGATATGGGCAGCGTCAACGGAGCTGATGGCACGAGCGTTCAGGGGGGACCTCAGAATCCAGTCACAGCGCGCGTGGTCGAACTCAATCATGAACTCACCCAGGCGGAAGCCGATCGCCTCAACCAGCAGTCCTATTTGCGGATGGTGCAGTCCGGAAATATCGCTTCTCTACCGCAGATGAGAGATAACGTCGTTCTCCAGGATCTGGAAAAGAGGCTCGCCGAAAGCCAGGCCGATCTCTCGCAAGCCCTGGCCGTATACGGACAGAAGAACCCGATCGTTTTGAAACTGAAGAACGAAACCAACGAGCTTCAGAAGCAAACCGATCTCACCCGCCAGCGCGTGATGAATCAGGTGAAAACATCCTACAACGCCGCCGCCGAGCACGAAACGCTTCTCAAAAACACGATCGGGCAGATGAAGGCAAATCTCAATCAGGCGGACCAGAGCATGGTGCAGTACAACCTACTCAAACAGGAGGCCGCGGCAAAATCGAATCTTTATGTGACGCTCGAGTCCAAGCTGAAGGAAATCGCGATTTCCAGCTCTCTTTTCGCCAACAACCTCCGCGTTGTCGAACACGCCCGCGTCCCCGAATCGCCTGCGCGCCCGCAGCGGCTCGAGATTATGGCTCTGGGTTTCGTGTTCAGCCTTCTCGCCGGATGTGCATTGGCGTTCGTCCGTGAGAATTTCGATGACACCGTCGCGAGTATTGATGACATCCGCGATTGGACCGGGTTGCCCTGCCTGGGCATCGTGCCGGCGATCGGACCCGCCAACATGCCCGCATTACGCGCAGACGCGAAGCTCTTGGGACAACCCCGAAAGGCGCTTCACGGCGCCCGCTCGCGCTTCTTCATTGATCGTCCAGGATCGCCTGAGGCAGAGGCGATGCACTCTCTCGATACCGCGATCCGTTTGCCCGTCCGCGTTGAAGGCGATCCCCGCCAAGTGCTGGTAATCGGCTCCTCTTTTCCAAGCGAAGGAAAAACCACGATCGCGATGAACCTGGCCATGGCCCTTTCGAGACACGGTTCAACATGCCTGGTTGATGCCGATCTCCGGAATCCGCAAGTCGCGCGTTCCTTCGGTATAGCAACCACGAGGGGCGGACTCCGCGAAGTCCTGGGCCAGTCGTTAAAACTGGATGATGCGCTTCAGGTCGCGCCCCGTCTCGATAAGCTGATGATCCTTCCTGCTGGTTCCACGCCTCCTGATCCAGTCGAGTTGCTCGCGTCATCTCAGATGCGGGATCTCATCGCGCAGCTCCGCAACAAATTCCTATACGTCGTGATTGATGTGCCCCCTGTTATTCCCTACGCCGATTCGCGCTGGCTCTCCTGCCTCGCTGACGGAGTCGTTCTCGTCGCGCGCGCCGGCGCGACCACGCGCCAGGCTATGAGCCTCAGCACGGAAATCTTGCGCGAACTCCGCGTCCCCGTCCTTGGCGTGGTGCTCAACGGCGTCGATCTCAAGACCGAATACTACTGGTACGGCTATGGGAACGACGGGAAAAAGAAAACAGCCTAGAGGAGGGTCGAATGGTATCGCCTCTAACCAGCTCAAAAGCACTTCTGAGGGTTGCTCTTGCCGGTGTAGCTATTCTCGTGGCTGCGGCCGTCGTGCCCGTCGTATTCGGCCAGGCGACTCGAGTCCCGCCTGTGTACCAGCAGAACCCGAACACTCAACCAGGTCAGCAGGGTCAGCCCGGGCAGCCAGGGCAGCAGCAGGGGCAGGGCGTCAACCCCCAAGTTCCGGTTCCCAGTGGTCCGCGGGGAGGAGATCTGATTCTTGGCCCCGGAGATGTCCTGCAAATTCAAGTCGCCGACGAACCCGACCTCAATGGGAAGTATCTAGTATCCGACGGCGGTGATATTTCCGTGCCCATGGTGCCGAAGGCGGTCCACGCGGAAGGATTGACAACCAGCCAGCTTTCCTCTGCGATCGCCAAAGACCTGAAGGAGGCTGAGATTCTTCAACAGCCGGTCGTCAGCGTCTTTGTCGAGGAGTACCACAGCCACACCATCACCGTTGTAGGCGCCGTCGTGCGGCCCGGTCTCTACCCCGTGGAAACCCACACGACCGTTCTTGAAGCTATTTCCGAGGCGGGCGGATTGCTCCCCAACGCGGGGAATGAAGTCACGATTGCCAAGGCAGGATCGTCTTCGGCCGTCGCCCTGCAGGCCGCTGCGGCAAAACCGGGACCTGATACGAACAAGAGTGCCGGCGTCAAGAATACGTCGCTCGAAACAACCTCCGGTTCCAGCCGCGACGTCGAGCGCCTCGATTTTTCAAAGCTCATCTCTGGCAAAGACCCGTCTCTCAACGTTCAAGTAAAAGCTGGAGACGTCGTAAGCGTCGGGACTGCTCCCGTGATTTACATCGTTGGTGCGGTCACCAAACCAGGCGCGTTTTCGGTCCAGAACACCACCTCCCAAATCACGGTGCTTCAAGCGCTAGCTCTTGTGGAAGGAATGACGTCGGTTGCCTCTGCGGGTCATGCCGTCATTGTCCGCAATTCGGGAAACGAGAAGGAGCGCAAAGAGATTCCGATCAACATCGACAAGGTGAAGACCGGTAAGCAACCGGACCAGTATCTCGAGGCCAACGACATTCTGTTTATTCCGGTCAGCGGCATGAAAAAGTCGCTGCATGCACTGGGAGACGCGGCCTCTAAGGCGGCTTCACAGGTTGCCGGTTATGGGCTCGGGCTTCGACTCGGCGCGTTCTGATCGCCTTCAGACCGCCGGCATTCGTCAAGTAAGGAGATTTGACATTCTTACGATTGATTCCAGGCTGACTGCCCGACTCCGCCGGCAGGAAGCGCCGCTCAAAATGGCAGAAACACAAAATCCAATCTAAAGGGAACGAATGAACATGGGCATGACAGATGCGATTTCCTCCGCGATTCCGGCTGGCCCGCAACTAACCCCGCCAAGCAAGACGCCGGCCAGTTTTCTCGATCTGAAGGCGCAATACGAAACCATCCGCGAGGAGGTCTCCGAAGCCGTGGCGCGGGTGTTGGAGAGCCAGCATTTTATTCTCGGCGAAGAAGTAAAGTCGCTGGAAAACGAAATCGCGGCAATGGTCGGAGTGCGCTCGGCGGTCGGTTGTGCTTCGGGATCAGATGCACTCTATCTCGCTCTCCTGGCTTCGGAGATCGGTCCAGGAGACGAGGTCATCACCACGCCGTTCACATTTGTTGCCACGGCCGGCTCCATTGCGCGAACAGGGGCGAAACCCGTCTTCGTGGACATCGATCCGGACACTTTCAACGTCGATCCGGCGCAAATTGAGAGAGCTTTGACGCCCGCGACGAAAGCCATCATGCCCGTTCATCTATTCGGGTTGCCAGCCGACATGAACCCCATACTTAACATCGCGCGCGCCCGGAAACTCATTGTCATTGAGGATGCCGCACAGGCGATCGGCTCTCGCTATAAAGGCGAATTTATCGGCAGTCTGGGCGACTACGGCTGTTTCAGTTTCTTCCCGTCGAAAAACCTCGGCGGTGCCGGCGACGGCGGCCTCGTCACAACTTCGGATCCCACAAAAGCGGACCGGCTGCGCCTGTTGCGCGCACACGGAAGCCGCCACAAATATCAGTATGAAATTCTCGGCACCAACAGTCGCTTGGACGCGCTCCAGGCCGCCATTCTTCGCGTTAAATTGAAACATCTCTCCGAGTGGACCGAGCACCGCCGCGCAAACGCCCGCCGCTATTCGGAGTTGTTCCGCGACCTTGGCTTGGCCAATCACATTCAATGGCCGCAAGAAGTTGTGGGGCGCTACCACGTCTATAACCAATTCACGATTCGCGCCAAAGATCGCGACGCGCTTCGCAGCCACTTGAACGCCGCCAAGATCCCAACGGACATCTACTATCCCTCCCCCCTTCACGTTCAGCCCGCGTTTGCGAATCTCGGCTATCACCAAGGCGATTTCCCTAACGCCGAAACCGCGAGCAGGGAGGTACTCGCTCTGCCGGTCTACGCCGAACTGGGCGCCTCTGCGCAGCTAGGCGTCGCGGAAACAATTTCTGAGTTCTACAAACACGTGAACAATTCCCAAGGAGCGAAACAATGACCTCGACGGAAACACCTCGTGTTGCCGTGGCCGGGTGCGGCTACTGGGGCAAGAACCTTGTCCGGAATTTCCATCAGTTGGGCAGCCTCGCTGCCATCTGCGATAGCGACACGCAGCGGCTCGAAGAGATGTGCGCCAAGTATGGTGCCAAGCCGTTCTCCGATTTCTCGGCGCTGCTCGATGAGAACGACATCCAGGGTGTCGTCATCAGTGCGCCGGCCGCTCTGCACTATCGCCTCGCAAAGCAGGCGCTGCTTGCGGGAAAGGACGTTTTCGTCGAAAAGCCTCTCTCTTTGCGCGTCGAGGAGGGCGAAGAAATTGCCGGCCTCGCAAAGAAACAGGATCGCATCCTCATGGTGGGACATCTTCTCCAGTACCACCCCGCCATCCTGGAATTGAAGAAGTTAATCCGCGACGGCGAGCTTGGACGCGTCGAGTACATTTATTCTTCCCGTCTCAACCTCGGAAAGCTCCGCACGGAAGAGAACATCCTCTGGAGTTTCGCTCCACACGATATTTCGGCGATCCTCTATCTCCTGGGCGAAGAACCCAGTCTCGTCGCCGCCCACGGCAGCTCGCACCTGAATCCCGATATTGTGGACGTCACGTTGACAACCTGCGACTTCCCTAGCGGTGTGAAAGCCCACATCTTCGTGAGCTGGATCCACCCGTTCAAGGAACAGAAACTCGTCGTCGTCGGCGACAGGAAAATGGCTGTTTTCGACGACACCTCCGCCGATCGCAAGCTCGTTGTCTATCCGCACCGCATCGACTGGATCGACCGCCAGCCCGTGGCGCACAAGTCGGAAGGCGCCGCCATTCCTCTGCCGCAGGAAGAGCCCCTCGGCCTCGAATGTCGTCACTTCTTGGAATGCATCCAGACGCGCACTCAGCCTCGCACGGATGGCGAAAACGGTTTGCGCGTCCTCCGCATCCTGGAGGCTTGTGGACACTCCGTGCGTGAAAACGGCAAGCCTCGCGAAGTTCATCCCGCCAAGTCTCCTTATTTTGCGCATTCCTCCGCTTTCGTAGATCAGCCTTCTCAGATCGGCGAAGGCACCAAAATCTGGCACTTCACTCACGTAATGCCGCACACTAAAATCGGAAAGGGCTGCAACATCGGCCAGAACGTTCACATTGCTCCGCATGTCACCGTCGGCAACAACGTCAAAATTCAGAACAACGTCTCCCTGTACACGGGTGTCGAGCTTGAAGACGACGTCTTCTGCGGACCGTCCATGGTCTTCACCAATGTAGTGAACCCGCGAAGCCACGTGTCGCGCAAGGACGAGTACCGCAGAACACTCGTCAAGCGTGGCGCGAGCCTCGGAGCGAACAGCACCGTCGTCTGCGGACACACGGTCGGAGCATACGCGTTCGTCGCTGCCGGCGCCGTTGTTACTCGCGACGTTCCCGATCACGCCCTCGTGATGGGCGTCCCTGCCAAGCAGGCCGGCTGGATTTGCCGTTGCGGCGTGCGTCTTCGCCTCAGCGGCCGGGAAGCCGCCTGTGACGCTTGCGGCGATTCTTATTATTTGAACCAGGGCCGCCTTCTGCTTCTTCCGGCCGAGAAACTGGCCGAGCCAAACGCGCCGCATCGTGTCGAACCGGCGCATTCCATTGTTCCCCAGTCCGCGTCCCCTTCCGTACCGAGCTAGCTTCCTTGTACACACACATGTGGAACGGTCTGCAACTCGATACCAAAGGTGAGCTGTGGCGGAGACAGTAACGCAAACCGACGATCGACGGGAGACCGGGCGCAGAAAGCGGCGCTTCGCTGTCCATCCATTATTCGTTGACCTCGGCCTCACTGGCTTCACGAGCGCCGCCGTCCTTGTGACCGGCCTCGCGATCGTGTCGGTCTTTGGCAGAATTCTGGGCCCGGTCGCGCTCGCTGAGTATCTCCTGATCCGCCGCATGTATTCCTGGCTCCAGTCCGCGACTCTGCTCGGCATTGACAGCGCTCTCCCACGCTACGTGGCCATGACGGATGCGTCGAGGCCTCGCGAACGAGACGGCTTTTTGCTATCAGGAATTCTCTGCGGCGGCGTTGTCGTGGTTCTCGCTTTCGCCATCCTCAACGGCGCAGGCGACGCATTCGGCAAATGGATTTTCGGCGCTGATGGAATGCGCGGCCTCGTTCTCGCCCTCTCCTTGTTTCTCGCGGGCGGAGACGCGCACGGCATCGTGTATGGCTTTTACCGCGGCCAGTTGGCCATGAAAAAGGCGAACGCGCTCCAGGTCATCAATCTCGTCGCAGTTCCGCTCGGATGCGTTTTCGTTTTCGCTCATTGGCGCTCTACCGCTTTGATCGTCGGCGCTATTGGCTCGCTCATGATCCTGTTCAGTTTCCTTTTCGCGCTGCCCCTTTTTCCGCAGATCCTGCGTGCCGCACACCGCGATTTGCGATGGCCCTCCAAGAGACTCCTGGAATATGGCGTTCCGCGGCTTCCTTCGATCTTCGCATTGGGGGCTTTGCTGGCTTTGGGACCTATTGCGGCCTCTCACAGAATTGCGCTGGCGCGTGTCACGCCCCTGCTCCTCGGAACCAGCATGCTGATGGGCATCGCCGCGAGCGTCGAGCCCCTGGGCCTCATCCTGCTTTCGAAAGTCAGCATGTTTGTTTCTCAGAATCGCACGGCGGAGTTGCGCACTCATTTGTCCCTCCTTCAGGAGGCCGTCATTGCCTGCTATGCGTTCGTCTGCCTCCAAATGATCGTTTTTGCCGACGTCGTGGTTCGCGCCTGGGTCGGTAACCGCCTCGCCGGTGGAATCGACATCGTTCGCGTGACCCTGCTGGCCATACCCTTCTATCTGCTTTTCGCGGCCCTCCGCAGTGTTATCGACGCCACCAGCGTCACGCCCTACAACACATTCAACATTCTCATCAGTTTCGGCGTCTTCCTCGTGCTTCTCGGTGCCGCAGCGTTTTTCAGTCCCGCCGGCGAACTCCTGTGGACCATCGCGCTCGCCATGCTTCTCGCCATCGCCATCCTGGCGGCTCTGACCGTCCGCACCTTGCGCCGCATGTACCGGCTCCAAATGAATTGGACGCGCTCGATCTCGGCCGTAGCAATCAGCATTGCTTTGGCCGCCCTCAGCTATGGCCTTCGCTTGGCCCTCGGCCGCAATTTGAACTTCGCGTCCGCCTTAGGAATCGGTGTCGTCGTCTCGGCCATCTTTTTTCTATTTCTGAAACGCACGCGCTCGCCCTGGCTGCCCTTCTTCTGGAATCTCGCACTGCAGCGTAGGACCTCCAATGTCTAGCGCCGCCATTCTAACTCGCAGGGAACCTCGGGCTGAACTGTTGCCTGGCGATCAGTTCGCGCTATGGGATGCCCTGGTCGACAAATCTCCGCACGGCACCGTTTTCCACAAGTCGTGGTGGCTGCAGGCAACTGGCTGTGACTTCGAGATCCTCGGCTGCTGGAATCAAAAAGGCGAACTCTCCGCTGGCCTTCCCCTTCCTCGAAAGAGACGCGGCGGTTTGACACTCTGCCACTCCCCTGCGCTCACTCCCTATCTGGGACCCCTCTTTGATCTTTCCGCTGCCGATTGTCCTCGTGACCACCTCTATCTGATGCGCTTGCAGGGTGAATGCCTCGCGCGCGCGATTCGTCCGTTCGACAGCTTCTGCCAGATCGTCGGCGCTGGCGCCCCGGATTTTCAGGGTTTTTTGTGGGCGGGATTTCACGTTGAAATCGGTTACACCTTTCGCTTCAGCGCCGGTACTACCTCCGAGCAGGCGCTCCGTGATGCCGCGCGCACGCATCGCCAGAAATTGAACCCCAAGCGCAATCAAGACGTTTCGGTCGAGGCCGGCGACGACGTCTCAGCTCTCTTGGAACTGAATCGCTTGACGTTCTCCCGCCGGCGCCGCGCGGCGCCGTATTCCGAGTCCCTCGTTCGCCGCCTCTTCACTGCCGCCGCCGCACACGACAGCGGCGTCATCTACGTCGCGCGGGACCCGAACAACCGCCCGCTCTCTTCGATTTTCGTCGTCCGCGATTCTCGCGCCTCCTATCAAATCGTTTCGGGTATCGATTGGAACGAACAGAACGTCGAGGCTGGATATCTCGCAACTTGGCGGGCCATTCGCGATGCGCTCGATTCCGGCCGTGCATTTGACTTTGAAGGCTCTCGCATCCGCGGAGTCGAGCAGTACTACCGCCGGTGGGGCGCTCCCGCTGTGCCGACTTGGAATCTCAGAAAGGTGGGCACATGGCGTGGTCGCGTCGCAACGGCCTTTCTTAATGGGGTAAACGGACACAATTGACCGAATACTTAGCCCTCAGGAGAACCGTATGTCAGAGGTGGGTATTTCGCAAACCGCGTACAAAAAGAACCTCGAGCTCACGCGCGATACTTCTCGCGTTCCGAGCTTGCTAACTCGCGAGGCTCGCGCCTACGCGCTGAAGGAGCTGGCCCGCCGTGCCGGCGTCAGCAAGGAATTCTTCCGGACATGGAGGACGGAGATTTCCGATAACGGGACGACGATCTACGTTCTTCCGGGTTCGCGCAAGCGCGTCTTTTTCCCCGATGCGCCCCCCGGCGTCTGGCCCGAGATTGTCGGCGGCCAATTTCACACCGTCCGGCTTGGCTGGCTTAACGAATCGTCCGTTCCGTCCATTCAGGACGCTGTCATCCCGTTCGTCCACAAATCCCAGGCTCAATCCAGGGCGCTGTTTCGCACGGCCGATTCGGAAACCGTCGAATGCACTGTTGATTTGCCGCTTTCCGCCCTGCTGACCCTCTCGCGCTGGGAAGAGCACCTGATCGGGGAAAAAGATCAGCACGGCCGAGTCCCGGCAACAACATCCGTCGCGTATCGCGACCGCTTTTTGCGGCGCCCGGTGGTCGACGAATATGGCTTGGCCTTCCGTCAGGCGCTCCAGTGGCTCATGCCCAATTGGAAACCGTGGCCTTCTCCACTGCGTGTTCATGTCTCTCATGACATTGACAGCATCGGACTACCGTTCAACCTCCGCACCACCATCGGCCACGCCATTCGTCGCCACAACCTGGCGGCCACAGCCAACGACTTTCTGGGCATGCTCCCTGGATTCAATCCGACGCTGCTCGAAAATATCCGAACCCTGGTGACTCTCTGTTTGCGTCGCGGCATTGAACCGGCCGTTTATTGGAAGGGCACCATCCGGCCCGGCAAGAACCGCAATTACGACCTCTATCACCCCAAAGTTCGCTCGATGATTCAATGGCTGCAGAAATATGATGTCGAGCTCGGAGTGCACCCGGGATATGAAACCTTTCGCTTCCCCGACAAACTGCGCAAAGAAGTTCAGACGGTTCGCGAGATTCTTGGCATGCAAGTCATGGGAGGACGCCAGGATTATCTCCGCTGGTGCCCTCATTCCTGGCTCGATTGGGAAAATTGCGGCCTTCTCTACGACACCAGCGTCGGCTTCGCCGACCAGATCGGCTTCCGCGCTGGCACGTGTTTCCCCTATTACCCCTGGCTCTTCGAGCTGAACCGCCAGGCCAAGCTGATCGAATTGCCCCTGATCGTCATGGACTGCACATTGACTGCGTACATGCGGCTTGATCGCGATCAGAGCCTGATCGCCGTCACCGAATGCATCGAGCAGTGCAGGAAAGTAGGCGGCGTGTTTGCTCTTCTCTGGCACACCGATAGCATGCTCAACCCGGCGCTCGAAGCGATATTGACGCCGATTCTTGATTCCTTGAACGGGTTCCCAAAATGCAATCTGACCAATCCGCTCAACCTTTACTGAATGAATCTCCGCCGGAGCACCGGCTTGGCAATGCGCCCCATGAGTCCGTCCGCGCTTCCGACGGTTCCTCTCCGGGTGCCAATTCCCGGGTCTGCGTCTTCACATCTGTACATCCGCCGTTCGACATTCGGATCTTCCACAAAGAATGCAAATCGCTTGCGGCCGCCGGATACCATGTCACCCTGCTGGCGCCCTGCTCCCACGATCGAACAATTGAGGCGATTCGGCTTCGAGCAGTGCCCCAAGCAAAGAACCGGTTCCACCGTCTGTCGCGGACGCTCTGGCACATCTACCGGCAAGCGCTCCACGAGGACGCATCTGTCTATCATTTTCACGATCCCGAATTGATCCCCGTCGGTCTCGCTCTGCGCCTCCATGGCAAGAAAGTGATCTACGACATTCACGAAGATTTGCCTCGTTGCATGCCCTATAAACCCTATTTACCGAGATGGCTCGGAAAATCTGCCGCCCGCGCCGTCGAATTTTTCGAGGATTCTGCGGCGCGCTTCTTTTCCGGACTTGTGGCCGCCACGCCCGGCATCGCCGCGCGGTTCTATCGCCTCAACAAACGAACTGTTGTCGTCCACAACTATCCGTTGATGAACGAACTCGCCTCCACGCCTTACGTGCCGTGGGAAAACCGCGACATGTTGATTGCTTACGTTGGATCGGCAGTTTCCATCCAGCGCGGCGCCCTCGAAATGGTCCGCGCCATGGGATTGTTGCCGGACGACCTCCAGGCGTCTTTGGCCCTGGCAGGCCCATTCTCTCCGCATAGTTTGGAAAAGCGCCTTTCGCAAGAACCCGGTTGGAATCGCGTTCACGTCTGCGGCGTCCTGGATCGGGACGGCGTGGCCGGCATTCTCCGCCGCTCCCGCCTTGGTTTGGTCCTGCAGCATCCCGAGCCGAACGCGATGGCCGGGAAGCCTATCAAGCTCTTCGAATACATGGCCGCGGGCATTCCTGTGATTTCGGCCGATTTCCCGCTTTGGCGACAGATCGTCGAAGGCGCCGAGTGCGGTTTGTGCGTCGACCCTCTCGATCCCCGGCACATCTCCCTCGCTATTCGCTACCTGTTGGCTCACCCGCAGGAAGCTCAGGCCATGGGATCTCGGGGCCGCCGGGCAATCAAAGAACGCTTTAACTGGGACCGCGAGAAACGCAAACTCTTGGGCCTCTACAGCGAGTTGGCCACTGCCCCGCCCGCCGGAAAGAGTTTGGCCGCTGCATGACTTCGAGCGTCGTGAAACACGGAACGCGTTTCCTTTTACTGACGCAGTACTTCCCTCCCGAAATGGGCGCCCCACAGGTGCGCCTCGCCTCGCTCGTTCGCGAACTCTCTCGCATGGGACATTCCGTCGAGATCGTCACAGCTTTCCCCAACTATCCGAAAGGCGCCGTCTTCCCCGAGTTTCGCGGCCGCTTTTATCAGCGCGACACTTGGGAGGGGCTGACCGTCCATCGCACCTGGATTTATCCGTGCATGGGCGGAGGGCTCAAGCGGATCCTGAACTATCTCTCGTTCACCCTCACCTGTTTCTGGGGCATTTTGCGCTCGCGACGCGCGGATTTCGTGTTCGTCGAATCTCCGCCTCTGTTTCTATCGTTTCCGGGGTGGATCGCAGCGCGCGTCTGGAGGGCGAAATTGATTTTCAACGTCGCCGACCTGTGGCCCGACTCCGTCGAACAGTTGGGCATCATGCGCGACGGTCTTTTTCTCCGGCTCGGCCGCGCTCTCGAGCGCTGGAGCTATCGCCGGGCCGCCTACGTCAACGCCGTCACGCAAAAGATGAAGAAAATCCTGCTCGAAGAGAAGCGCGTCCCCGAGGAAAAGGTCCTGTTCCTGCCGAACGGAGTTGACACCGAACTGTTCCGTCCGGCGCCGCCTGATGAAGCCCTCGCGCAACAACTTGGCTTGATCGGCAGAACGATCGTCCTCTACGCCGGCAATCACGGCTACATCGCCGGACTCGAAAGCGCGCTCGACGCCGCGAAAATGCTCGAGGACCGGGCGCAAATCCATTTTCTTTTCGTCGGCGGAGGTTCGGAAAAGCCGCGCCTCCTTGAGCTCGCCCGGCAGCTCGGCCTGCGCAACGTCACATTTCTCGATCCCGTTCCCCTCGTCGAGTTGCCGGCGTACATGTCGCTGGCTTCGGTTTGTCTCGTGACCCTTCGCAACTGCCATTTGAGCGAGGGCGCTCGTCCCGCGAAGACATTCGTGATGATGGCTTCGGGTAAGCCGGTCCTTTTGTCCGCCAGCGGAGAAGGCGCGCAATTGATTCTGGAATCGGGCGGAGGAGTCGTGGTGCCGCCGGGTGACCCGCAGGCGATCGCCGGCGCAATCCTGAATCTGGCGGAAAACCCCTCGATGGCTCGCGAGATGGGCTCGCGCGCGCGCATCTACGTCGAACAGAACTTCCGCTGGTCCGACCTCATCCGGCAGTGGCTCGCCCAGATGCAACCCCTCTCGGCAAGCTCAGCAAAGGGCAAACTCGAGAGCGCCGCCGGTGGAAGCGCAGGGTCTTAGCCCCACGAAAAAAAAACGCCGCTTTACTCGATTACCTTGAAATAGAACTGCAAATCTGCGTCCGTGCGGTTCGGCACTCCCCACTGCGTCCATCCCTTCCACCCCCCGCCCACCTCGAATTCGGCGTGACCGTCGCCGAAAAAAGTGCCCCGCTGAAACGCCTCCGCCGATCCTTTGCGGATCGGATACGCGCGATAAATCGTTCCCAATGGCGCCTCCAGATCGAGATGGTACGTTTCGCCATTGAGCAGCGTGCGCATCGCCGAAAGTTTGTATGTCGCCCAACTATACGCCGACGAGGAGAGCGGCACAGCCGATGCCGGGATCGTGCCCTGCTCGACCACATTGCCGTCTCCCTGCTCCAGCCGAACCTTCAGGTCTCCACCGCCGCTCACTCGCCCGACCCGCACAGAAACCTCGCTCACCGACTTGTCCCCGCCGCTGACGGTGAATGTTTCTCTTACACCATCGATCCCCGAGATCAACTCCGGCGCGTTCACCCACGCTTCCATGTACCCCTGCCCCATCGACGCGCCATCCGAAAAATCAACCTCGTAGATCGGCGTGTTGAAATCGTACACCGGCCAGGAGCCGCCTTCCTTGATGAGAGTCGCCATATTTTCGTTGGACGACTCCGGCTGCATTGGATTCAGCGGATGGTGCGTATAAAGGTTGTCGATCGAAACGAAATTCTCTGTCGGGTTCTCGTCCGTGTTCGAGAACACCAGGTGATAGAGCTTTCCGGCCTGCAAACTCGGCTCGGGAGAAAACTTGATCACCGGAAAGGGATTGCTCGGGTGCGGAATGGTGCACGTCGCCAGGACGTTGCCCGAAGGGCCGTGATCCGAGCTGTCGTCGTCCGTCTCCAGTTGGACTTTCAACGTTCCGCCTGTGCCACTGTTGTATCCCGCATGCGGTCCGTCGACAATCAGATAAAAATGCACCGCCTCCACTGTGCCGGTGTGTGTGCTCACGAAACGGTAACTCGCCACATGCGGCCCGATCGTAATGTTATTCAGCGCGTCCGCGTTGATCGCCGACCCGTAAACCCCCGTCGAGCTCCCGGTCATGCTGCTCGAACCCGAATCACCGCTCCCGCTCGAACTGCTGCTTCCGGAGCCTGCGCTTGATCCCGAGTCTCCTGACCCGCTTGAGCTACTGGAGCTTGCGCTACTGTTCTGCCCCGAATCCTTCAGTGCGCTGGGCGCCTGCGATGCCACACCGCAACCAATTACGGAAATGCTCAAAGCAGTTGCAACAACAAGCGCTAGCCTAAAGGAGATGAAATTCGCTCTGAAGGATACAACCCTCGTGCGTGGCCCCTGTTTCTCCAATCTCCAAACCTCGATTCCCGTGAAATCTCAAAACAGGGAATCGTGGGGGTATGCGGAGCGCGCGTCGACTGTACCTGGGTGCAGAAAAGGTACAGGTTCGTCTTCCGGCCCACTGCCCCGCCGGAACCATAAATCAGGAGGACTTCGGTGACGCGAACTGTGCGGCGCGCAGCTGCTCGATTGCCGTCTTGCTTCGATTTTTCATCCCGAGGAGCGCGATGTTTGGCGCGACGATCTGCTGTTGCCGAGCGTGGCGTCGCAGCTTTTCTGCTGCATGCAACCCTTTGGCAAGCAACACTTTACGCCCTTATCGGTCCGAGCAGACCAGTTCGACGAGGAGCTTCGACCCCGAAGGCGCCGTGGCGAGGAAAAAATTGACGCGGGTGCCGTTTGCGCCCGGGCGCGCGGCCGGAAAAATTGGCCGGACGCCGAATCGCGTTTTCAGAATCTCAGTCGCGCGGTCCACGTCCTTCGCGTCAACCTCGATCTGCTGGATCCCTTCTCCGAATTTCCGCAGGAAACGCGCGATTGCGCCGTCCGCCAGCGGATCACGGCTCGTCAAAATATCCAGACGAACGCCGCCGGGAAGGTAGAGTTCGATTTCTTTCGCATCCTGATCAGGAGGCACATCGGCGAGCGCCGGCGACCCGTTGGCTCTTCGAATCACGTCAAACCGCTGCGGCTCAACTGCGATTCCCACAGTGATCTGCGGACCACGCCCGGTATCCAGGCAGGAGGCGAGCTCGGGATCGGCCAGCCATTCGCGCAACAGCGACGCAATCAACTCCGCTCCGGCCTCGAAAATCGCGCGCGCAGCGCGCTCGCGCGCCGGCGCCTCTCCATCCGCGAGCGACTCGATCGGCCCCGCTATACCTTTCGTCATGTGCTGAAATTGCGGTGCAGATATCCGGCTAAAACGAACTCGCCGGCGCCTGAATCGCGTTCACGTTCGACAGCACGACGTGTGCCGTCTGCCCCGCGCGAACCGTCACTGGCACGTCCCAGCGCGGGTGCGCGTCGCCCACTTGCGCGCTAAGTTCGAGCGAACTTAGCCAATAGGTTCCCGCTCGAATGCCGCCGATGCTTCCCTGCCCCTGCAGGTCCGTCTGCATCCGCGCGACAAAATACTTGGATTGCGCCAACTCGATCGCCCGCCTGCGAATTTCCGGATCTCGCTTCGCTGTTAGCGCCTGCCATTGCGCGCTGGGATCCTGATCGACCAGGCTGAGGTCCATTCCGTCCTTGCTCTGCGGATTCTGCTCGATGTAATGCTCCACAGCTTCGTGGTATTCAGCGGACAGCCTTTCGTATTTCGCCGGGTCCTTCGTCTTGTCCACCGGCTTGAACTTTGCCTTCGGGAAATCGAGCGACGCCGCTCCGCTGCTGCTCTGCAGGTACGCGGAATAGAACTCTGGCACGGCGACGACGTCCGCAGGTTTCACCTTCTCCAGGAAATCTTCGCCCGATAGCTGAACCCAGCGATTCTTCTTCATCCACGCTTTCAATTCCTTGGAAGCGTCGAGCTTGTCAATGAACGCCCCCATGTCGGGCGGGGGGTACGCAGCCGCCGCTTCCTTTGTTATGTCCTCGAAGCTCTTGCTCAGGAGGAACAGCGGGAAGCCGCGCACCGGTTCTTCCACACCGCTGACAGGCGTCGCCCGCACCTCGAATTGTATCGAACCGGTCTGCGCTCCCGCCCTCGGCGCAACCGCAAGGACGGTTGCCGCAGCCCCGAGCAGCGCGATGATTCCCACCTTTCGGATTCCGAGGCGCCGAAACCGCATCGCGAAGGCTCGGTACTGGGTTTCGGCCCGGAACCGCAACGGATGGCGCACC
>DATEKA010000024.1:0-10786 GCA_035277685.1 Candidatus Acidiferrales bacterium | reverse complement strand
TTCCGTTTCCCAATCGCGCGCAAGTTCCGCAAGGAAACCGGCGCCTACACGGCTCGATTCGGCGAGCACCTCATCCCGACGGTCGCCGTAATATCCGACAGCCGAGGCCGCGAGCAGGACGCGAGGCTTTCGCCGCAATTTTGAAATCGCTTGCACAAGAATCCGCGTCGATTCGATGCGGCTCCTGCGCAGGATTTTCTTGCGCGCTTCCGTCCAGCGGCTGTCGGCAATACCCGCTCCCGCCAAATGAATGATTGCTTCCGCGCCTTCCATGGCTTCGCGATTTACGGCGCCTGACGCAGGATCCCACCGGGCATCGCCTGGGCTAAAGGGAGCGTTTCCGCCGGGCCGCACGAAGCGCACCACATCGTCGTCATCCGCGCGTAAAGCGGACGTGACCGCCGTTCCAACCAGCCCGGAGGCACCTGTAATAAGGATTCGCAATTGGTCCGGCTCACCCTCCTTCGTAAGAATAGCTGTTCTTGAGCCACAATGGCCGCCAGGCGCTATGGGAAGCGGGATTCCTTGCCTGACGCGGCAGGCTTCGGCCGATCCTGAACGATCGGGGCGAGCCCTCAGAAACGACAACGGCTACGAGCATGCGGCACGCTCGACATTCGGTTAGAATGGGGCCGTTTTCGTGGACAATCACCGACACAAGCTGTGCGCGTCTTTTGTTGGGGCGATCGCCGCGCTCGCGCTGCTGCCGGCGTCTGCGGGGCCGAAGCGCAAGCCGCGCGCTTTTTTCGGTGGATTCTTACAACAGCACGTTGCGGCCGAACGCAAGCTGGAAGACAAGTTCGAAACGATTCCGGACCCCGCCCGAATCGAAGTGGACCTTCGCCATTTGACGGCGGAGCCTCACCTGGCGGGGACGGAGGCAAGCCGGCGGGTGGCCGAATGGCTGCGCGATCAGTATCGCAGCTACGGCTTCGACACGCAGATCGTCACGTACACTCCGTGGCTGCCGCTGCCACGCGAAATCAAGGTGGAGATGGTCGCGCCGATGCGAAAACAGCTCGGCACGCCGGAACAGCCCTACGACGGGGATAAGGACACCTCCGATTCGCATATTCTTCCGGCATTCAATTCGTACTCGCCTTCGGGAGACGTGACGGCGCCCCTGGTTTACGCGAACTACGGAACTGCCGAGGACTATCGAGCGCTGGAATCACTGGGCGTAGATGTGGCAGGCAAGATCGTGCTCGTGCGTTACGGGAAAAACTATCGCGGCATCAAGGCGGATCTCGCGGAGGAGCACGAAGCGGCCGGTCTGCTGATCTACTCCGATCCGGAGGACGATGGGTACGTTGTGGGCGATCCGTATCCCCGGGGGCCGTGGCGTCCGCTGAGCGGCATACAGCGCGGTTCGATACTTTATACGCAGATTTATCCGGGTGATCCGCTAACGCCCGGAGTTCCGGCAAGTCCCGACACGAAACGGATTGTGCCCGCAAACGCTTCGAATCTGCCGCGCATTCCGACGGTTCCCCTTAGCGCGGATGATGCATCGGCGATCCTGACGAATCTGGGGGGCAAGAACGTACCGCGGGGGTGGCAAGGCGGCCTTCCCTTGACGTATCACACGGGCCCGGGCGATGAGCAGATTCATCTCCAGATCGCGATGGACTACCAACAGCGGCCCATCTACGACGTAATCGCCAAGCTTCACGGGGCGGACGACAACTCGTGGGTGATTCTGGGCAATCATCACGACGCGTGGGTGTTTGGGGCGGCCGATCCGGGCAGCGGAACGACGGCAATGCTGGAGACGGCGCGTTCGCTGGGAGAACTGGCGCACTCGGGCTGGAAGCCGCGGCGGACCATCGTGATTTGCGAATGGGACGCGGAGGAGCCGGGGCTGATTGGGTCGACGGAGTGGGTGGAAGGAAACCTGGCGGAGCTGCAGAAGAAAGCGGTCGCTTACATCAATACGGATGTCGGCGTCACGGGACAGGACTTTAGTGCGGCGGCCACGCCGTCGCTGAACGATTTGGTGCGAAATGTCGCGCGTGAAGTGAAGGACCCGTCTTCGGGAAAGACGCTTTATGATGTTTGGCAGGCGCGCTACTCGGAGTCGAAGTTCGGCCAGACGCCTCCGAGGGGGCGCGATCAGCGTCCCGCTCTTCCGGTCACGCCGGGGCCGCCGGGCGAGGTTCCGATCGGAGCGCTGGGCGCAGGGTCGGATTTCTGCCCGTTCTTCGATCACGCCGGAATCCCCTCGATTGATGTCAGCTTCACGGGACCGTACGGCGTCTATCATTCCATGTACGACGATTTCTACTGGATGAAGCAGTTCGGCGATCCGACTTTTCAGTATGAGGCAGCGCTGGCACGAGTTCTGGGAGTGCTTGCGCTGCGTTTAGGCGAAGCGGACATCCTGCCGTTCAATTATCAGGAGTACGCGTCGGAGATCACGCAAGCGACGGATGAGCTTTCGGCTCGCGCCAGCTTTGGCAGGAAGGGGGCCGCGCCCGAGAATCAGGACGCCGCTTTGAAGGCTCTCTCGGACGCGTCCGCACAGCTCGCGCAAGCGGCCGCGCTCGCGACGCAAGCCCTTCAGAAAATTCGTTCGCAATCACCAACGCCGGAAGCCGAGAGCGCAATCAACGCCGCGCTCGACACGATCGATCAGGCGCTCCTGGCGCCCGAAGGGCTCGCCGGGCGCTCGTGGTACAAACACACAATTTTCGCGCCGGGCAGGTACGCGGGATACGACGCGGAGATCCTCCCGGCCGTGGATGAATCTTTCGGGCGCGATCCGGCAGTGTTTGCGCGCGAAGCGGAGTCGCTGACGGCGGCATTGCTTCGCGCCACGGCGCGGCTGAACGACGTGGCGCGAATAGCCGGAGGGACGAATTGATTTGACAGTATTTGCCGTGTCGGCAAAACTGGTCCGGCATCGATCTTTTCTGGACGCTGATTCGCCAGCCGGATGTAGTGTGTGCAGTCGTATTTCGTAATTTTTGCGGTTGCGGCGGCGCACGGCGACATTTCCGAAGGAGATTCTGATTGCGAGCAGATGGACGCGCGCGCGACGACTTGCGGCCGGTGAAAATCACGCCGGACTTCATCACACACGCGGAAGGAAGCGTTCTGATCGAGGCGGGCCACACCCGCGTTATCGTGACGGCCAGCGTTGACGACGGCGTGCCGTCGTTCCTGAAGGGCTCGGGAAAAGGCTGGATTACCGGCGAGTATGGAATGCTGCCGCGGGCTACGGAGGATCGCACCCCGCGCGAAGCCACGCGGGGAAAACAATCCGGCCGGACGCTGGAAATTCAGCGCATGATTGGGCGCACGTTGCGGGCCGTGGCGGACTTGAAGGGGCTCGGCGAGCGAACGGTCTGGCTGGATTGCGACGTGATCCAGGCGGATGGCGGAACGCGCACCGCTTCTATTACGGGCGCATTCGTTGCGGTGGCGCTCGCGTTCGAGCGCCTGGTTGCCGCCGGGATTCTGCGCAAAGTGCCGCTGATTGATTCCGTCGCCGCGACCAGCGTCGGAATCGTGGATGACGACCTGCTGCTGGATTTGGCTTATGAGGAGGACTCGCGCGCGCAGGTGGACATGAACGTCGTGATGACGGGCGGCGGGCGCTTTGTGGAAGTTCAGGCCACGGCCGAAGGGCGCCCGTACACGAATCAGGAATTGCAACGTTTGATCGATCTCGCAGCGGGCGGCATCCGCAAGCTGACCCAAGTGCAGCAGGACGTTCTGCACATGAACTTCAGTGTGCGATAGCAAAATCAGCCCCGCCGGTAGCGGTTCGCGGGAAGCGGAGAAGCGCGCCCCGGCTCGCGCTGTTCAAATCGTTCTGGCAACCTCGAATCCCGGAAAGCTTCGCGAGTACCGAGAAATGGCCGCGGGATCGCCAGTCGAACTCGAACTGCTGCCGAATTTTGACGAACTGCCGGCGTTCGACGAGGCGGCCCCGACTTTCGCGGAGAATGCGGCGGGCAAAGCGCTCCACTACAGCCGATATAGGCGAGAAATCGTCCTTGCCGACGATTCGGGACTGGTGGTGCCGGCGCTGGGCGGGGCGCCGGGAGTGCGCTCGGCGCGATATGCCGGTCAAGAAGCCACCGACGAGGACCGTTACCGCAAGGTCCTCCGCGAAATGGAAGGAAAGCAGGGGGGCGAGCGTAGTGCGCGATTCGTGTGTGTGGTTGCGCTCGCGCGCGGCGGAAAGGCTCTAGTGGTCGCATCGGATCGCGCGGAAGGCACTTTGACCGGCGAACCTCGGGGCTCGAACGGGTTCGGCTACGACCCCATCTTCTTCTTTCCTCCGCTCGACGGCACTTTCGCCGAAATCAGTCCCTGGGAAAAGAACAGGTACAGTCATAGAGGTAAAGCGTTTAGAAAAGCGCTGAACTATCTCGTAAATTCTGCATCAGCGGCATAGCCGCAAGACTCTTCGGGGAACATCCTGCATCAAATCACAAATGTATTGCTTCGAGAGGCTGTGGCAGGGTAGAAAAAAGAACTACCCTCCCCGGAGGTGACCCGTGTCTTCCCCGACGGCTGCCAAACTCCAACCTGCTCTCATTGGCCGAATGAACGAGGCGCGGTTTCGCACCGACGAACTCTTCAAACTCCTGCCTCCCAATTCGTTCTATGACCGGCCGGTCCCCGAGCGGCACCGGATGATTTTCTATCTTGGGCACCTGGAGGCTTTCGACTGGAACCTGCTGGCGGGTCCGCTGGGAATCAGCTCCGACAATCCGGAATTCGACAAGCTCTTCGCTTTTGGAATCGATCCGGTGGGCACCGGACTGCCGACGGACAAGCCCGAGGAGTGGCCCACGATCGCGCGCATAGAAAAGTACAATCGCAGGGTTCGCGAAGAGCTGGACGAGGCGCTTCGCGGCTGCCGCGCCTTCGATTGCGGGTCGCCTCTGGGTGACGGGCAGCTTCTGAACGTCGCGATCGAGCATCGCCTGATGCACGCGGAAACGCTCGCTTACCTGCTGCACAATATGCCGGTTGACAGGAAAACCTCGCGCCCTGCGCCGGCGCATGATCCACGGCCCGAGCCGAAAAGGCTGCGCGCGAGGATTCCCGCAGGCGTAGCGACGATCGGGCTGCGAAAGGATGCGGGCGCGTTCGGCTGGGACAACGAGTTCGAGGCGAAGCAGCTATTCGTGCCGAGGTTTTCGATCGACGTCTTCCCTGTCACGAATGGAGAGTATCTGAAATTCGTGCAGGCCGACGGTTATGAAAACCCCAAGTATTGGGGGGTCGAAGATTGGGATTGGAAACGCGGGCAGCGTCTCGAACATCCGCATTTCTGGTCGCGACGCTCGGCATCGCCCGCTGCAGACCCCGATACCCGCTGGGACTGCCATGCAATGTTCGGTTCCATTCCCCTGCCGTGCTCCTGGCCGGTTTTCGTGAGCCACGCGGAAGCGAGCGCCTTCTGCCGCTGGGCCGGGAAGAAGCTGCCCACCGAAGCCCAATGGCACCGGGCCGCTTATGGCTCAGCAGAGGGGACCGAGCGGCCTTATCCATGGGGCGAAGAGGCTCCCGACAACTCGCGGGGCAATTTTCATCACGAACGCTGGACCGAGTCGCCAGTCGATGCGCACCCCGCCGGCGCCAGCGCCTTCGGCGTGCAGGATTTGCTCGGGAATGGCTGGGAGTGGACCTCGACTGCATTCGGGCCGTTGCCCGGATTCGAACCTTTCCGGTTCTATCCCGGGTACTCGGCAAATTTCTTCGATGGGAGGCATTTCGTCCTGAAGGGCGGATCAAATCGCACGGACGCGTGCATGCTCCGGCGCTCGTTCCGCAACTGGTTTCAGCCGCATTATCCGTACATTTACTCGACCTTCCGTTGCGTGGAGGACTAACCATGAGTTCCGCTCCGCGGATCGTGCATTCTGAAACCGGCGCGCTCGTTGAATTCTGTTCCGACGTCGTAACCGGCTTGAGCCAGCCCGGGCAGAAGGAGCTTCCGTCGAAATATTTGTGGGATGAAATTGGGTCGTCGCTCTTTGACGTGATCTGTCTTCTGCCCGAATACGGCCTGAGCCGCGCGGGCATGCGGCTGTTGCGCAAGCACGCTGCGGAAATGGTCGGACAGCTTCCCGATTCCGTGATCGTCGCCGAGCTCGGCAGCGGAACGGGCCAGAAAACCCGCTGGCTCCTGGAAGCTCTCGCGCGACGCCAGCGCGTGAATTACTACCCCATTGATATTTCCCAATCGGCACTCCATCGTTGCGAACAGGAACTCGGCCAGATTGATTCGGTAAGCATTGTTGGTTTCGAGCGCGCTTATCTGGAAGGTCTGCGGGAAGTCGCCGCGCGGCGGGTCAACGACGAAAGCCTGCTCGTGCTCTTTCTGGGCAGCACGATCGGTAACTTCGACCGGCCCGCCGGCGAGCATTTTCTGCGCGATGTGCGCTCGATTCTGCGCGCCGGCGACGCTCTCCTTCTCGCGACGGATCTCGAGAAGCCCGTCTCGCAGCTTCTTTTGGCTTATGACGATCCAGCGGGCGTGACCGCGGCCTTCAACAAGAACCTGCTCTCGCGTATGAACCGCGAACTGGGCGCCGATTTCGACTTGTCCCGCTTTCAGCATGTGGTTCGCTGGGATGAGTCCGAGCGGCGCGTCGAGATGCATCTTCGCTCGATGGAATGGCAGCGCGTCACGATACCCAAGGCCCGCTTTCGTCTCTATCTTCGCGAGGGAGAAACCGTGTGGACGGAAAGCTCGCACAAGTACGATCGCGACGAGGTGATCGCCATGGGAGAGCGCGCGGGCTTCCGCAGAGCCGGGCAGTGGTGCGACGAGGAATGGCCATTTGCGCAGACGCTCTTCTTCGCAGACTAGTTCGCAGATGAAATTTGCGCGTGTGCTATAGTTTTTGCCCCATGGCGAAAACGAAAAAGAGGCGCGCCGCAAAGCGCTCGCGCGTTGTGAAAGCGCGTGCAACGATTGGTCCAAGGCGCCGAAGCGCGAAAACCGCCGCAGGACGCGGAGCCGATCCAGCGCGCGTTCGCGCTATTCTGCAAAAGCTAGACGAAGCCTATCCAGCGGCAACGTGCGCGCTAAAACATGAAAATCCCTTCCAGCTTTTGATCTCGACGATTCTCTCCGCACAGTGTACCGACGAGCGCGTCAACCAGGTGACCGCTGCGCTCTTTCCCAAGTATCCGGGTCCGCAAGCGTTCGCCTATGCAAATCCCGTCGAGCTCGAGACGGAAATCCGACCGACCGGCTTTTTCCGCAACAAAACGAAATCCATCATGGGCGCGAGCAAAAAGATTGCAGACGAGTTCGGCGGGCAGGTACCGAGGTCAATGGAGGAACTGCTTACGCTACCGGGTGTCGCGCGGAAGACTGCTAACGTTGTTCTTGGCACTGCTTTCAGCATTCCGGCCGGCGTGGTCGTCGACACGCACGTGCAGCGCCTGGCGGGCCGCCTGGACCTCACCAGGAACACCGATCCCAAGAAAATCGAACAGGATTTGATGAAGGTGATCCCTCAAGACAAATGGATTCTGTTCTCGCACCAGTTGATCTGGCACGGACGGCGGGTCTGCCAGGCGCGCAAACCCAGATGCCTGGAGTGCAACCTCGAGAAAATCTGCTATTCGAAAGACAAAACCATCTGATCCGATCTTTGTTGCGCGACGTTACGGCCGCGAGGCCCGATACGTTTTCTAACGAAAGCAAAGGGAAATGCTTTTTTGTTTGCCGCCTCACGCTGCGCTTCGATTCTCGCGCCGCGAGTTGGCATCGCATGGTTACCGTGCAAACGGGGGAAGCAGCAAAGCAACCGCACTACGCCGGTTCGCTAAGCAAAATTAGCAACGACGCGGGAGGCCACAAGAAAAAAGCAATTCATCTTTCTGTAGCGCTTCAATCAAGCAGCAAGGCAATCGCGCTACGCCAGTTCGCCAAACCAGAATTACCGTTATACGTCCAATTGGGCCTTCCTTCTGGCGTGGGATGGAATACGTGTCTCCCCTTGTTTACCGAGAGCGAAGGTGATAGCCTCGGTTACCGAGGACATCGGGCATGGGCAAACCTTCCGATCTCGTGCAGGGCACCTTGGACCTGCTGCTCCTTAAGATTCTGGCGCTTGAACCAATGAGCGGATTCGCCGTGAGTCAGCGGTTGAAGCAAGTATCGTTCGATGTTCTCCAGGTGAGCGACGGGTCGCTCTATCCGGCTTTGCACAAACTAGAACAAGGGGGCTGGATCACAGCGGAGTGGAAAACGTCCGAAAAGGGGCGCCGGGCGAAATACTACTCGCTGACGCGGTTGGGACGCCGACAACTTGAGAAAGAAGCGGACAATTGGGGCAGGCTATCCAGCGCGATTTCGCGCGTGGTGAAATTGAAAGAAGCTTGAGGTCAAAAGGCGGGAAATGTGATGCAACCGGAGCACTGGCTTTACACGATTCCGTTGCGGTTGCGGTCGTTATTTCGGCGAAGGGAAGCAGACATGGACCTCGACGATGAGCTACGGGATCACGTCGAGCAAAAGACGGAAGAGTACCTTGCGAAGGGACTTGCTCCGAAAGAAGCTCGTCGCCAAGCGCTGCTTGAAATGGGCGGCATCGAAAAACGCAAGGAAGAATGCCGGGAAACCCGCCGCGTCAATTGGGTTCAGCACATCCTTCAGGATTTGCACTTTGGCCTGCGCATGCTGCGCAAATCGCCGGGCTTCACGGCCATTGCGATTCTGACGATGGCGCTGGGGATCGGAGCGACGACGGCGATTTTCAGCCTGGTCGACGCCACGCTGCTGCATCCGCTGCCCTATCCGCACCCGGACGAACTGGTACGCATCGAGGATAATCTGCCAGGTGCGGGCGCTACGGACGCGGGTATCTCGACTCCGGAGTGGAAGGATCTGCAGCGTTCGGGGATTTTTCAGTATGTTGTGCTGGAGATTTTCGGGTCGGCGAACCTGACGGGCGCGTCGCAGCCCTCGCGGGTTCAGTATGAGGGGGTGGCGCCGGGGTATTTTGCGATGCTGGGGGTGAAACCGGAACTGGGGCGCACGTTCGATCCGTACGATCAAACGCCGGGGTTCACACTGGATGTGGTGATCTCTGACGGATTATGGAAGCGAGCTTTCGGGAGCGATCCGCATATTCTGGGAAAAAGTATACGGATGGACAACGATCTGTACCGGGTGATCGGGGTGATGCCGCCGGGTTTTCGCGACCCGGGACGAACCGTGGACGCGAGGAATACGGAGCAGTGGTCGGCGTATGGTTTTTCGGATGATCCGGCTCGGGCCTCGAACCGCAGTTTGCGGTTGCCCGTCGAAACAGTCGGACGGCTGAAGCCGGGGCTGACGCTTGCCGCGGCGCAGAGTCAGCTGGACGCGTTGGTTGCTTCGTTGCAGAAGCAATTTCCGGACGCTTATCCAGCCGACAGCAAGTGGACCGTGCGGTTGGTGCCTCTGAAGGAAAACGTGGTGGGCAACGTCCGGCAGTCGCTGATCCTGCTGTTGGGGGCAGTGGCGCTGGTCTTGCTGATCGGCTGCGTGAATGTAGCGAATCTTCTGCTGGCGCGGGCCAGCGCGCGATCACGGGAGATGGCGGTGCGCCAGGCGCTGGGGGCGGCACGCAAACGGCTGGTGCGCCAGTTGCTGACGGAGAGCCTGCTGCTTTCGCTGCTGGGCGGCGTGGCGGGGTTGGTGATTCTGTTGTGTATGAAAGGATTCTTGCTGCGGCTGATTCCGGAGAGCCTGCCTCGGCTGAACGGCCTGTCGATCAACTGGACCGTTATGCTGTTCGCGCTGGCGGCTTCGCTTGCAGCCGGGGTCATTTTCGGGGTGGCGCCCGCGAGCCAGGCAGGGCGTTTGGATCTAGCAAATACGCTGAGGGAGGGGCGTGGGTCGGGAGGTTCCGCGGAGCAGACGCGCACGCGGCGAGTGCTGGTGGTGACCGAGTTTGCGCTGTCGCTGGTGCTGATGGTGGCTGCGGGCCTGCTGCTGCGCAGTTTTTGGGACTTGTACAAGGCGCCGCTGGGATTCAATCCGCAGCAGGTGATGTCGGTTCAGTTGTGGCTGCCGAGCCCCAACGATCCGAAGACCGACATTTATGGAACGGCTCCTCAGGAGGCTGTGTTTGCCCGCGAACTGCTGCGGCGCAGCCGGTTGCTGCCGGGAGTGCGAGAGGCGGCGCTGGGGGCGGAGCCGTCGATTCCGCTCCAACACGACGGCAACCGCAGCCAGCTGATCGTGGAAGGACGCGAGACACAGAATAAGCAGCCGCCTTTGGTAGAGCGCTCGGAGGTCACCCCGCAGTATTTTCATTTGCTGGAGATTCCCGTGCTGCGGGGCCGTCTGTTCAACGACGGCGACGACGAGAAGGCGCCGCTGGTTGCCGTGATCAACCAGGCGATGGCGCGGACGTACTGGCGGGGCGAGGATCCGCTTGGGAAGCGGCTGATGCTTGGCCGCGGGAGGCCTGGAGTCGGCCTCCATGTGCGCAAGACCTGGATCACGATCGTCGGGGTGATCGCGGATGCTCGAACCGAGTCGCTGGCGAACGCGAGCGTTCCACAAATCTACCTGAGCCTGTACCAGGACACTCCCAAGGAGTTAGCCATTTTTCTGCGTGGAGACCTGAATGCGGGCGCGATCCCGCAAGAAGTGCGGGCGATGGTGCAGTCAGTGAATCCGGAACTGCCGGTTTATGGGGCGAAGACGCTGGACGATGCGGTGTCGGCGTCGCTGGAGCAGAGACGATTCTCGATGGATATTGTGGCCGCCTTCGCGATAACGGCGCTGCTGCTGGCGGCGCTTGGAATTTACGGA
>DATEKA010000023.1:0-3284 GCA_035277685.1 Candidatus Acidiferrales bacterium | reverse complement strand
TTAGAAATTTCCATGCGCCTGATTCCTGGAGGTTTACGGAGATTTCTAATCGAAGGCGTTATCGATTAGACGCTGTCTGTAAGCACGGCTCCCAAAAGCCAGTCGCGAAGAGAACTACTGCCGAAGAGAGTGTCCAGGCGTTGGGCTTGATTTCGCTTTCCCCGAGCCATCGTAGGGAGATAGATCGACGCTCCGCCACTTCCCTGCGATGATTTCGTCGCGAATCTGGGCTGCGGTTTTTCCTTTGCGGTATTCCTGATAGGCGAAGACGGCTTCCATGCGGCAGGTGGCGCAGAAGGAAGCGTGCCGATCAACGTAGCAGTCGAGCAAGCTCTTGTGATGGACCGCTTCCCGGTCACAGCCGCAATAACACGGCTGTTGGTAGAGAATCTTCTTTTCCTTCGCAGCCAGAGCGTAGACTTCCCGATTCAGATGATCGGGAAACAGTTTCGGGTCGAGCGTCGCCGGGAGCGGCCCCTTCGGCGGCTCTTTGTGATAAGCGGGAAGCCATGCGCCCGGAGTCGAAGACGCTGCCGGTGCCTGATTCTGAGCCGCGCTCTGAGCGCGCGCCACGGCGAACCCGCTCAAAGCAAAGACAGAAATTCCGAGAAGAATTGCGACTTTCCGCAGCATAGGTCCCTCCGCGTATCCAGCCGCCCCAATGCTGCAAATTGTACTACGAACTACGTCGTGGATACGGGCCCCAAAGCGCCCTTTCGCGCATGCGTTACAGCTCACGATCCTTTGATGATGTTGCGGATGAAGTCCACCTCAGACTGACTGTAAGGTTTCCCGTTCGGATAGAAGATGTCGTGGAACCACTCGGCCGGCAGATGATTCGGATACGGGTGCTGCCATGTGCTCCAGGGAAAGTACGTCTGAGTCTTGCCCGCCACGAATCCCCAGTTGATTGCTCCCACGTGATACTTTTTCGCGATCGGTAAAATGGTCTGGAACGTGCTCCCCCGCGGGCGAGCCATATACTCCGTGCAAATGATGGGCCGGCCAAAGTGCTGGAGCGAGAGTACGGTTGCCTCGAAGGCTTTTGGCTTTTCGTAGCTGTGAAACGATACGATGTCCGACTCGCCGAGCTGAATTTGTTCGGTCGGGCTGAGCTGCTCGCCGGGTCCCCAGTTCCCGTTCCACACGCCGCTCGTCAGCGGTTGCGACGGCCCAACGTCGCGCGCCCATTCGAACACTTTCGGCAGCAGCGCCAGCACGAGCGCCTTCTTGATTCTCGTCTCCGTCTTGTCGTAGCTGCCTTCGTTCGTGTTGTCCGGTTCGTTCCAGATGTCCCATCCCAGAACGCGTGAATCCTCGGCAAACGCTCCCACCACGCCCTTCACGTAGGCTTCCAGCCTCGGATATTGTGCTGGATCGTCGAGCGCCCGCGCTCCCGGGCCCTGCACCCATCCCGAATTGTGTACGCCCGGTACGGGCGGATGTTGCTTTCCGAGATGCGGATCCGGATCCCACACGGAATCGAACAGCACAAACAGCGGCCGGATGTGATGCTTTGCCGCGATGGCCAGGAAAGTGTCCATCCGCCGCTTGAATCCGTCTGGATCTTGTTTCCACAGCAGGTCGTGCAGAAACACGCGCATCGTGTTAAATCCCAGGGATTGCGCCCAGCCCAGTTCCTGGTCAATGCGCTTGGGATCGAACGTCTCCGGCTGCCACATTTCGAGCTGATTGATCGCGTAGGAAGGGATGTAGTCGCTGCCAACAAGCCATGGTTGCCGGGCGTACCACTCATTCGCGGCCTGCACTGTCCAACGCGTGCGAGGCTGGCGCGACTGCTGAGCCGATCCCGCCGGAACAAACGCAGGCGCCAGCGCGAAAGCCAGCGCCATTGCGATCATTCGAGCAGCCACGAACCCCACGTTGCGATGCATCCTCACCCGAACTCGCACACATTCCTCCCTGTTCGAATCGCGAGGAAACTTACACGTTAAGGGCGGGAGGATTCAAGGAAGAATCGCCAGGCTCCGCCGCGAGCGACTGCCGCCAGCCAGACTTCGCGCTGCAAAAAAAGGCCGGCGAAGATTTTTCGCCGGCCCTCTCGCTCTTACCGCCGTGGCTCCGCCTTTTCAGAACGTGAACCGCAGCGCGAACTGCATGAAACGCGGCGTCGTCAGCGTCGAGCTATACAGGCCGAAGGTGCTCGGATCCTCGGAAAGATTCGGCTGAGCCGTGCGGACGTTGTAGCTCACCGAGTTCGTCGCATTGAACGCCTGCCAACTGAATTCCGCCTTGGCTCTTTCGCCAATCGCGAAAGCCTTGCTCACGCCGGTATCCAGGTTGAAAAGCCCCGCGCCGATCACTGTGTTGCGAACGCCCGATTCGCCCGGCCACTCCGGGCGGTAGGCATTCAGGGCGGCAGTTGGATCAGCGAAGATGTAAGGGTTGCCAAGGGAGTTGATATAACCGTTCACAGTTGCCGGCGCGGGGCCGTTCGGCTCGGCGTCGCCTTCGATGTTCCAGTTGGTCGCCCAGGTGAAGCCGTTGTCTACGGTGATCGGAAACCCGGTGGTCCAACGCAAAATCCCGGACACGTGCCAGCCGCCGATGAACTCGTCCAGGAGCCGATTGGCATTCCCGCCGAACATTTGTCCCCTGCCGAAAGGCAGCGCGTAAACCAGGTTTGCGTTGATCTGGTGCTTGGCGTTGAAGTCCGAAAGCCCCCGAAGGGCGAGCGGATCGTAGGAATTGATCACGATGCCGCCGCCATTGAGGTCGTTTCCTGTTCCGCCGGTGCCCTCGTAGGGGCCGATTCGCTCTGCGGCCGATGCCTCGTCAAGCGATTTGCCGAACGTGTAATTGAACTGGCCCTGCAGGTTCGCTCCCCAGTGAACGTTGTAAGTGATCTGCAAAGCGTTGTAATCGGAAGTCCCGATATTGCGCCAGGCGTAGAGCGAGCTGAATTGATCGTGATAAAACGCGAATGGCCCCAGCCTGCTGTTAGGCACATTCAAATCGGTTAGGTTGCTCGGGAGATCGAGATATTTCAGCGTCAAAGTTTCATTGTGCGGGAAGCAGTTCCACATCTGGTAGATCGCCTGCGTGGCCGACGGCGAGGCGGGAAGCGCGCCAAGTCCGTTCGAATTTGCGCAATCGAGGTTTTCTCCATCAGGCTGATTGGCGAGCTGGCTGTCCGTTACACCCGTCCACGCTGGAAATAGGTTCTCAAAGTACGGTATTGGCTGGAGATTTTGAACGTCCGTTCCGTTAGCGGCAGCCTTCGACAGCATGGTGGCGGCCTGGAAATACGTCGTGTGGCTCGC
>DATEKA010000022.1:0-14696 GCA_035277685.1 Candidatus Acidiferrales bacterium | reverse complement strand
CTGGTGGTCACGGCGTGCCGGTCCAGGCGCGAGCGGCACCTGCTCGGTAATCTCGAGCCCGTACCCTTCGAGCGCCACGACTTTCCTGGGATGGTTCGTCAGCACGCGGATGCGCCGCAGGCCGAGATCGATCAATATCTGGGCGCCAATTCCGCTTTCGCGCTGCACTCTCCGTTGTGTTCCCAGGTCCTGCTCGGCCTCGCCGCGGGCATGATGGCGGATGCGCGCGAGCGCGTTTCCCTCTTCGGTGCGAGGTTCGATCTGGAAACCGCGTCCGGTGTGGTGCAGGTAGACGAAAACACCGCGGCCTTCTTTCGCAATGGCTTCGAGACTCTGCGCGATAGCGTCGTGGCAATCGCAGGCCGCCGAGCCAAAGACGTCTCCCGTCAGGCAGTGCGAGTGCAGGCGCACGAGCGGCGCATCGTCTTGCGCGCGCGCATCGCCGGTTGCCGCCGCGAAATCGCCGCGCACCAGCGCGACATGCAACTCATGGTCGACGTCGCTCGCATAGGCGATCATGCTAAAGTCGCCGTGCTTGGTTGGCAGGATTGTTTCCGCGATGCGGCGCACATACCGCTCGTGCTGCATGCGGTAGCGGATCAAGTCCGCAACGGTCAGCAGCTTCAAACCGTGTTCTCTACAGAACTGCGCCAGTTGCGGGACGCGCGCCATCGTCCCGTCCTCGTTCATGATTTCGCAAATCACGCCCGAGGGATCGAGTCCCGCCAATCGCGCCAGGTCAACGCAAGCTTCCGTTTGTCCCGCGCGGACCAGCACGCCTCCGTTGCGCGCCCGCAACGTCTGAACGTGCCCTGGACGCGCCAGATCCTCCGGACGTGTGTTCGGATCGGTAGCCGTAAGAATTGTGGTTGCGCGGTCGGCCGCGCTGATCCCAGTTGTCGTTCCGCGCAGGGCGTCGATCGGCTCGCAGAACGGGGTGCCGAAAAGCGAGGTGTTTCGCGGCGAAATCGGCTTGAGATCGAGCGCGTCGCAACGAGCCTCGGTCATGGCCATGCAAATCAGACCGCGGCCGAACTTCGTCATGAAGTTGATGGCTTCGGGCGTAATTTTCTCCGCCGCCATGGCCAGATCACCTTCATTTTCGCGGTCTTCGTCGTCCACCAGGACGACCATGCGCCCCTGCCGCACTTCCTCGATGGCCTGCTCTACGGTCGCAAACGGAGTCTTGTCATTCGCCATGTGAAATCCGCCGTTCCACTGAAGTCCATTCTAAGGCCAGCTCGGCCGAAAACCGGCGCGCTTTCGGCAGCTTGCGCTGTTTGGCGTCGCCACGGCCGCCGAAAGAGCACGGAAAACTACCGCGGCCAGAGCCATCCAAACGTTCCGGCGGTCAGCAGTGCATAAATTACCCCGTCGATCAGTTCCTTGGCCACCACACTCCACGGCTGGCCGCGCCAGATGCCGTTGACCATGTTTGCCAAACCGTACGAGAGAAACGCGCTGAGCGCGGCGACATGAAAGACATGGCGGTACGTCGAACCGAACCGGACAGTGCTCTCCACAATAAGGGCAACAAAGAAGCTGACGATCAGGCAATAGACGAACCATTGCCCCAGGAACTTTGGCATAGCCGGCGGCGCGCTCGGAAAAACAGTGAGCATTGCGACGGGCCCTTGCTTATATTTTTCGATCATCGCCTGCGACTTCATGTCCTTGTGGGTACAGAAAGGCAAGACGTAGAGCCCGCGCTTAAGGCCCACGCTACGCAGGGCCGTCATCACCTTGTCTTCTTCCGGGACCGCTTTGTAATCACTGCGGTGATATGGCAACACCATGTGCAGGATGGAGCTCGCCACAAACACGATGACCGCCGAAAGCACGATGGGAATCCACAGAGCGCCCAGGGATACCATACGCAGCCTCCTTAAAACGCAGAGTTAGTTCAGGAGATTTCAGGCGACACTACGCCTAGTCCGTCGCGGCGTCAAGAAAATCGGCTATACTGCGCCCGTGCCGATCGTCGACGTGCACAACCACTACTATCCGCCCGCATACATCGCCGCGCTCCAATCGGGACCAAGCAACGTCCGCATCACAATTGACGCGGACGGCAACCCGCTGCTCCATTATCCCGGCGATTACAATGTCGCGGTTCGAGGCCACCGCGACATCGAGTATCGCGCAGGTGTGCTGGAGGCATCGGGTATCGATACACAGGTCATTTCGCTCACTACGCCCGGGACGCACGTGGAATCGCCGGCCAACGCTGCCCGGCTCGCCAGCCTGGTCAACGACGCATTCTCTCGCGTCGTCGGCGACCATAGCGGCCGATTTCTCGCCTACGCCACGCTCCCGCTCAACGATCCCGCAGCTTCCGTCCGCGAACTGGTGCGTGCGTGCACGCAACTCGGCATGCGAGGGGCGATGCTCTTCAGCAACATTAACGGCGTTGCCCTCGCCGACGAGCGCTTTTGGCCGCTGTACGAAGCGGCAAACTCGCTTGGCGCCGTTCTGCACATTCACCCCACGGCGCCCGTGGGCGTCGAAGCGATGACGGAATTCTGGCTCATGCCTCTCGTCGGCTTCCTGATGGACACGACACTCGCCGCCGCAAAACTCGTCTTCGCAGGCGTGCCCGAAAGATTTCCGCGGATTCGCTGGGTGCTCAGCCATCTCGGCGGGGCGATTCCATATCTCGCCGAACGCCTGGACCGCGGCTTCCACGCGTTTCGCGAATGCCGCGCGAACATCGGCCGACCGCCAAGCGACTACCTCAAGCAGTTCTACTACGATACGGTGAATTTCGACCCCCGGGCGCTCCAGCTCGCGGTGCAATTCGCCGGAGCGGAGCACGTCCTCGCCGGCAGCGACTACCCGCACCAGATCGGCAGTATTCCCTCGATGCTCGCCTCTCTTGGCGGGCTCACGATCTCCGATTCAGGCCGCGCGGGCATCCTGGGCGCCAACGCCGCCAGGCTTTTCGGCCGCTAGAGGTGCAACAAATTGGAGAAAGCTCCCTAGGCCGAGGGCGCGTGGGAATTCGAACGTCAGCGCCGGCCTTCACTGCGCACACTCCGGATGGCGGCGCGCGTGGCCGCGATCATGCGGGGCGAATCCTTCGCGAGGACGCGTCCGGATAAAACAGCGAGCGCAGCATAGGCGGCCTGATATTCGCGCGGATAACGACGGAGGGCCTTGGCGTGGCCGGAGACGATCGCGTAGTCCTTCCGCGCGAGAGGTCCCGTCCAGGCCGCCTGCGGGCCCAGCCGCTCGAAATTGTCGAGCATTTGCCGCATGAGCGGCAGCAAAGCTTCCAGCGCGCGCCGGCGCGTGAAACCCAGTTTCAAGAGAATTTGCGCCGCGGCTTCCATCAGAGCGAGCCCGTGGCCCGCGACGAGCGTTCCCGCCGCGTGATAGGCGGCTTTTCCGCGCGCGTCGAGAGCAACGGGCGTGCCGCCGAGCTGGCGGGCAATTTGCGCCGCTACGCGTCGAGCGGCTGGTGCGCCTTCAATCGTGAAGATTATCTTCTTCAGGTTCGGCACTTCCCTTCCGCTGAAGGTCTGCATCGGGTGAAGCGAACCGGTTGCGGCGCCACGCCGCGCGAGTGGCGCGAGAACGCTGCTATCGAGAGCGCCGCTCGTGTGGAGAACGATCTTCCCGGGCAGGTCCTTGATACCCGCGCGAGAGAGAGCTTTGGCGACCGCCGCGATCGCGGCGTCCGGCGTGGCGAGCAGGATCACGCGCGACACGAAATCGTTGGCAGACAAATGACCGCGCGGCGTCCCTGCGCCGATCCAGCGGACGGCGGCCGCCGCATGCGCGTTCGAGCGCGAGACAACCGCCCCAATACGCCAGCCGGCCCGGTACAGGCGCTTGCCGAGCGTCCGTCCAACGCGCCCGCCGCCAATGATGGAGATCGTACGGTTCATTCCTGCGCGCGTGATAGCATAGCCCGATTCGTGCCCGATGGAGGAAATCGCATTTGCACGTTTTCTGGACGGGGCTGCTCGCGCTGATTGCACTTCTCTGGACCCTGCAAGTATTCGAGATTGCCCGAGGCATCCGGTTGGTGCCGCACCTGAGAGACGTTGCCCCGGCCGAAGGACCAAAGCTTCCAAGGATTTCCATTCTCGTCGCAGCGCGCGACGAAGCGAAGAAATTGCCCGAAGCGCTCGCGTCGTTTCTCGCGCTCGATTATCCAAATTATGAAGTTGTGGCCGTGAACGACCGGTCCGAGGACGACACGCAAAGCATTCTGGACGCCGCGCAGCGGGGCCATTCGAACCTCAAGACAGCGCGCATCGAGACGCTTCCCGCGGGCTGGCTCGGAAAGCCGCACGCCTTGCAACGAGCATACGAGTGTTCGACCGGTGAGTGGCTCGTGTTTACGGACGCGGACGTATATTTCGCGCCCGACGTGCTGCGTCGCGCCATCGCGCTGGCCACCGGGAAAGAGTGGGACCACCTGACGCTGCTGGGCCGCGCGGAAATGTTTCGCTTCTTCGAAAAGATTACGATGACTTTTTTCGGGTTCGGCTTCGTCATCGGCACAAGACCATGGCAGGCGAACGATCCGAATTCCAAAGGCTATCTTGGCGTGGGCGCGTTTCAGATGGTTCGCCGGAGCTGTTACGAAAAGATGGGAACGCACAGCCGCCTGCGCATGGAAGTGATCGACGACATGAAGCTCGGCAAGCTGGTTAAGGAGGCGGGGTTTTCGTCCGGCGCGGCGCGAGCGGGAGAGTCGGTGAGCGTTCACTGGCATGACGGCGTGCGCAACATCGTCCTGGGCACGACAAAAAACTTCTTCGCGACTTCCGGATTCAGCATCCGCCGGACGCTGCTGCGGATCTTCGGGCTTCTGCTGATGTGCGTTTTCCCGGCCTGTGCGTTGCCTTTCGCGCGAGGCTGGGCTCTGGCATTCGCCTTGATTGCCGTGGCGTTGCCAATGGTCTTGCATGCGGAAGCGGCCAATGAATTCGGCGTGAGCCGGCTGTGGGGGCTCTCGCTCCCAATCGGCGCGCTGATTTTTGTCTGGATGCTGGGACGATCCATGATCGTCACGCTGCGGCAGGGCGGGATCGAGTGGCGCGGAACGTTCTATCCCCTGGAAAACCTGAAAAGCGGGATCGTGTGAGCGTTCGATCGTCAAGCGGACCCGCGAGTGGCGCGGCTAGACGCGCTACCGGCTGGCGAGCGGCCGCGGCTCTGGCGCTGGCCGGTTGCTGCTGGGGCACCGGATTTTTCTTCGGCAAAATCGATTTCCGCCAAATGACCGTGGCAGAAAACGCCAGCTTTCGTTTTCTTTTTGCTTGCCCTCCTCTGATTCCCTTTTTGTTCAAACGGAGCGCCCTGTTCCGTCGCGGAAACGCACGGGATATTTGGGTGTTCGCGCTAGCGGTTGTAGTCGGCTTTCCAGTGCAGTTCCTAGTCCAGTTCAAAGGGCTGGAGCTCACGACGGTTTCCCACGCATCGCTGATTGTCGGGACGCTACCGGTGATGGTCGCAATCACATCCGTACTGTTTCTTCGTGAACGGCTGGGCGCGCTGGATTGGGTGTTGCTCTTGCTCTCGCCAATCGGCGTGCTGCTTATTGCGCTATCCACTAAAGAATTGAGGGGCGCGGCAGAACCGACGATAGCCGGGGACCTGCTGGTCATGCTCTCCATGGTGGCGGCGGCTATTTTTATTCTTCTTAGCAAAGATCTGCTGCGCAAATACGACTCGCTGGAGATGACAGCGTGGATGATCGTGATTGGGACTGCTTTGCTGGTCGCCTGGGCCGAAGTGATGAATCCCCTCCGATTCCATTTTTCGCGCGAGGTGTGGGGCGCAGCCGCCGCTCAAGGGCTTGTTGCGACGGCGGGCGCTTATTTCTTCTGGAACTGGGGGCTGGCGCGAGTGCCCGCCTCAAAAGCCGGCGTGTATTTGAATCTTGAACCTCTGGTCGGTTCTTGCCTGGGCGTAATTCTTCTGCACGAGGTGCTCGGCCCTGTGGCACTGCTCGGCGGCGCCATGATTCTTGGCCCTGCGGTCTATTTCAGCCGGAAAACTTGAGGCCGGATACGCTTCCTTGAATGAATGAGAATGAATGACCGTTGACTTGGCCGCCCGAGTTCCCTAACTTGATCGTTTATCTTGTATTCTGCAATGACACGCGACGGACGGGTTTCGGAACCGTTCTGCGCCCGATCCTTGAGGAGAGAAATGACCGATCTGAAGCTGCCGACGCGCAGTGAGGATTTTTCAGAGTGGTACAACCAGGTCGTTTTGCGAGCGGAACTGGCCGATTACGCGCCGGTGCGCGGCTGCATGATCGTGCGCCCTTACGGGTGGGCCTTGTGGGAAAACATAACGGCAGGTCTTGACCGGCGTTTCAAGGAAACGGGCCACGTGAACGCCGCCTTTCCGCTGCTGATTCCGCGCAGCTTCATAGACAAGGAGAAATCGCATGTCGCGGGGTTTTCTCCGGAGCTCGCCGTGGTGACGCACGGAGGCGGCGAAAAACTGGAAGAACCGCTGGTGATTCGTCCCACATCAGAGACCATCATCGGACATGCGTATGCGAAGTGGATTCAGTCGTACCGCGACTTGCCCGTGCTGATCAATCAATGGAACAGCGTGGTGCGCTGGGAGCTGCGCACCAAATTGTTCTTGCGCACGCTCGAATTTTTCTGGCAGGAAGGGCACACGGCGCACGCTACCGCGGAAGAGGCGCAGGCGGAAACACGTCAAATGCTCGACGTGTACACCGATTTTGCGGTCCGCGACGCCGCCATCCCCGTAATTCCCGGGCGCAAATCGGACGCGGAGAAGTTCGCCGGCGCCGATATAACGTACTCGATTGAGGCGATGATGGGCGACGGTAAGGCGCTGCAATCGGGAACGTCGCACAATCTCGGCCAGAACTTCGCAAAGGCGTTTGAGATCCGCTATCTCGACAAGACGGGTGTGTTGCAGCACTGCTGGACAACGTCTTGGGGCCTTTCGACGCGGTTCGTCGGCGCGATCATCATGGTGCACGGAGACGACCAGGGGCTGATTTTGCCTCCCAAGCTGGCGCCGTATCAGGCCGTCATCGTCCCGATTTATAAGAGTGACGAAGAACGCGCGACCGTCCTCGAAACCGCCCGGCAATTGCGCAAGGCTCTGGTGGATGCCGCCATTCGCGTAAAGATCGACGAGCGCGAGGGCTCAAGCCCGGGCTTCAAATTCAATGACTGGGAAATGCGCGGGGTGCCGCTGCGAATCGAATTGGGGCCGAAGGACGTGGCCAAGGGTTCAGCCGTGCTGGCGCGCCGCGACAAGCCCGGCAAAGAAGGAAAGTCGTTTGTACCGCAGCAAGGGATTGCGCTTGCAGCGGCGCACGCGCTCGACGAGATTCAGCAGGCGCTATACGATCGGGCGCTCGCATTTCGGGAGGCGAATACGGCTCAGCCGGCCAATTACAATGAGTTCAAGCAGGCCGTCGAGAAAGGCTTTACCTATTCCTGGTGGTGCGGCTCGGATGACTGTGAAGCGAAAATCAAGGAGGAGACGAAAGCCACCATGCGCTGCATTCCCCTCGATCAGTCGCTGGGAGGCTCGGTGGCCGAAGCGCGTGCGGGAAAATGTGTGCATTGCGGGGACGATGCGGCTGAGCGCGCCATCTTCGCGCGCGCGTACTAACGGCCCCCCGGCAAATCGCAAAGCGATTCCCAGTTTACTCATCGCAAACAGATCCTCTGCGGCTGCCTTCCCGCGCGCGCACCGCCATGTTACGTTCGATGTACGCGAACGAGTCATAGCAAGGGGCTATAAATTTGATCCGGAAAGAACAATCGCAGCGAGAACGCGGCGGCTCGCGACTGAAAGGCCTCCTCGCGCTCGTCATCGTAGGGGCTATGATCTTTTCAGCGATCAAGATCGTTCCCGCCTACTTCAATAATTACCAGTTCCAGGATTCGATGCAGAGCGAAGCTCGATTCGCGCTTTCCTATCCGAAAAAGGATGCAGACCAGGTTCGCAATGATCTGTGGCGCAAGGCGCAAGACCTCTCGATTCCGCTAACGCAGAAGGAAGACATCAAGGTATCCGTGGACCAGAGCAACGTCACCATTTCCGTGGATTACTCCGTCCCGGTGGACTTGAAGGTTTACCAATTCACACTCCAATTTCATCCCCACGCGGACAACCATACCATCTAGAATAGGATTCTCACTGAGGAACGCTGAGCACAGGCAAACCTAGCGGCCGAATCGGCTCAGCGACAGCGCGAGATCGCTTTCGCGTCTGCTTGCCAGGCCGGTGACGCGTTCCAGAATCGCCCGAGCTGCGCAATTTCCAGCGGCGTTGTAATCGGGCGAGCGGCCTCTTCGTTCGGTGGCAACGCGGAATAGCGCTCGGAGACACTATTGCGAATTCGAATCGCCCGAGGATTCTGGACTTCCCGCATCGGCATCGGAATTCTATGCGCAATTCTGGTCGTGCTGCTTGCAGGGGCGTCCGTCTTCACCTACTACTACATTCAATTCGGCCACTTGGTAAAAGAGCGGCTCAGCGGGCAGGTGTTTCAGAACACCTCCAGCGTGTTTTCCGCCCCCGGGCGCATTTACGTCGGCGAAAAACTCACCGAGCAGCACCTCGAGAAATACCTGTTTGATGCCGGATACCAGAAGACCAGCCTGCCGGGATCGCCCGGCGAGCTCGACGTCTCCGACAATTCCATCGACATCAAGCCTTCGCGGGATTCATATTTCAAAGGGACCAACGCCATTCGCGTGGCTTTTTCCGGCCCCTACATTTCGCGCATCAGCGACCTTTCCAACGGGAAAGCCGGCGATTACGCGGATATCGAGCCGCAGCTCGTCACCAACCTTTTCGACAGCACGCGTCAGAAACGCCGCATCGTGGCCTTCGACGAGCTCCCGAAAAATCTCGTGAACGCGGTAATTGCCGCGGAAGATAAGCGGTTTTATCAGCACGGAGCGCTCGACCTCGTGCGCATCTTCGGCGCCGCCTTCGCCGATCTAAGCCAGCATCGGATCGCACAGGGCGCGAGCACCATTGACATGCAGGTGGCGCGGACCTTCTTCTTCTCGACGCGCCGCGTATGGAGCCGGAAGTTCAAGGAAGCGTTGATGGCGTTTGAAATAGATCAGCGCTTCTCGAAGCAGGACATTTTCGAGCTTTATGCCGACGATATCTACCTCGGCAACCGCGGCAGCTTTTCCATTCGCGGATTCGGCGAAGCGGCCAACGCATACTTCGGGAAAGACGTGCGCGACCTGAACCTGGGCGAGTGCGCGTTTCTCGCCGGCATCATCCGCGCTCCGAACCGATACTCGGCCGCCGAGCACCACCTCGACCGCGCGATCGATGCTCGAAACCGCGTGCTGACGGAGATGGTTGACGACGGATTCGTCACCGCCGCCGACGCGAACGAAGCCAGGGACGCGGAACTGAAGTTCGTCCCCGCCGGAGCTGCCAGCGGCTCCGCCCCGTACTTCGTCGACATGGTGAAAGACCACATGCTCTCGCGCCTGTCGCAAAGCGACCTCGAGGACGAGAGCTTCCGCATCTACACCACGCTCGATCCCCAGCTTCAAGAGGCCGCCACCGAGGCGGTCAGCCTCGGGATGAAAGATGTTGACAAGCTGCTGGCCCGCCGCCAGGCCATCTGGAAGAAGCGTGGCGAGAATGTGCCGCAGGTGCAGTGCGCCCTCGTGGCCATGGATCCCCAGACGGGGGAGATCCGCGCCCTCGTCGGCGGGCGCAACTACGGAGAGAGCCAGCTCAATCACGCACTGGCCCGGCGTCAGCCCGGATCGGTGTTCAAACCATTCGTCTATGCAGCGGCGTTCGACAACTCGATCGAGAACCTTCAGCCGGTTGTGACGCCCGCGACGACCGTTGACGACGTCCCCACCACGTTCGATTTCGACGGAAAAGAGTACACGCCGAACAACTACCAGGAAGAATTCTACGGAACCGTAACTGTGCACGATGCACTGATGCACTCGCTCAACGTCGCCACCGTGAAAGTCGCCGAAATGGTCGGCTATCAGCGCGTGGTGGACTTCACCCGGCAGATGGGCCTGGGAAGCAACATTCAGCCCACGCCTGCCATGGCTCTGGGCGCGTACGAGATGACGCCGATCAACGTCGCGGCGGCCTACACGCCTTTTGCTACCGGCGGCACGCGCGCCGAGCCTCTTTTCATCCGGAGCGTCGTGACGTCGGATGGACGCCTCGAAGAGCAGAACAGTCCGCAGACACGTCTCGTCCTCGATCCGCGCGTAGCCTTCCTCACGACCAGCATGATGGAAGACGTCATCAATCATGGCACCGGCTACACCGTCCGATTGATGGGCTTCGATGCTCCTGCCGCCGGAAAGACCGGAACGTCGCACGACGGCTGGTTTGCCGGCTATACCTCGAATCTTCTTTGTGTCGTATGGGTCGGCTTCGACGACAATCGGGATTTGGTGCTTTCCGGAAGCCAGTCCGCCGCTCCCGTGTGGGCCGATTTCATGAAGCGCGCCATCGAGCTTCCCGCCTATCACAACACCCAGCCCTTCGAGCCGCCTCAAGGGATGATTCAGGAAGTGGTGGATGCTGAAACCGGGCAGTTGGCCACGCCCATTTGCCCAAAACCCATGACCGAGTATTTCATCGCGGGCAGCCAGCCGACCGAGTACTGCCAGGAACATGGTGGAATCGAGGCGGTCCAAGGCGGGGGAGGTTCCTGGCTCTCGCGTCTGTTCGGTAAGGGATCAGGTAACCCACCACCGCCGTCAGCCGACAACCCCCAGCCCACGGCTTCGAATAATCCTGCGGCCCGCGCCACTGAAAACCCCGGAGACAGGACCGCCGACGCGCAGCCCGACGGAAAGAAAGAGCCTGAGAAGAAAAAAGGCTTGCTCGACAAGATTTTTGGTATCTTTGGGGGTAGCAAGAAGCCTCCGGACAAGGACAAGCCAAAAGACCAGCCGTAGGCTCCGATGCCAAAATTCGGTCTCCGGGGGGCGAGCCCGGGAGAAGGAGCAGTATTATGAGGCATTCGCTCCTGTTTGCAGTCCCGCTGTTTCTGCTCTTCGTTCCCGCCGCGCGCGCGCAACAAACGCCCGCTGAAGCGCACACTGCGAGTCTCGGTTCAAGTTCCGCCGCCCAAGTCCCCGTTCAGCAAATCAGCCCCCGCGAAGCCGCCGAACTGCACGCCGATTTGTTCATGGCGCGCAAGGAATACTCCGACGCTGTGCGCGCCTATAAGCAAATCCTCGTTACCGATCGCCAGAACGCTCAAGTGCTCAACAAGATCGGCGTCGCCTACCAGGAGATGCTGGATCTCCGCAGCGCCGAAAACTACTACAAGAAGGCCATGAAGGCCGACAAGACCTTCGCCAGCGCCGTCAACAATGCGGGAACCGTCGAGTACGAGAAGAAACATTACGGGAAGGCCGTCAAGTATTACAAGAAAGCCCTGAAGATTCGCACCGACATGGCCACCGTCTACACGAACCTCGGTTACGCCTACTTCGAGCAGAAGAATTATCTGGACGCCGTCGTGTCCTTCCGCCAGGCCCTCGAGATCGATCCCACCGTGTTCGATGCGCGAGGCGAAGGCGGCGCTATCGTCCAGCAGCGCTCGACCACCGATCCCGGCCTCTTTTATTTCTTCGTGGCTAAGTCCTATGCGATGGCCGGCGACGCCGAGCACGCCGCTCACTTCTTGAAGCTGGCGCGCGACGACGGCTACAAAGAGTTCGCCTCCTGCTCGAAGGACCCGGCCTTCGCCAAAGTCATCAAAGATCCCCGCGTGCAGGCCGTGCTCACCATCGCTCCTTCCTACGCCACCGACCAGCGCAAGAACGTCACCGACTGACCGCCGGTATTCCGGCGCAGGCAAGACGCGGAACGCCTCTGGCGGAGTGTTCCGCTGTAATTCGAGCTTAGTACTCGCACCTATTTGTAGACTTCGGCGCTGGCCAGAGTGACAACCTGCGGCTTTGGCCTGCAGCAAAGTTCCTGGAATCCCGCGACTCCTCCCGTAATCAAGACTTGCCCGTTGGCCAACATGGTAGCCACATGCTCTGCTCGATCCGTCTCCAGGCTCGCAGCCGGCGTCGAGACTGATCTGGCCGGATCGAACAATTCCGTTGCAAACATTGTGAACCACTCTGGATCGGCATCGCCGTCAAAACCATGCGAATACCCTCCCGCGACGAGCACAGTTCCATCGGCGAGCAGAGTTGCTGAGTGAGAATCGCGCGCGATAAGAAGCCTTCCTGCAGTCCTGAAAACGCCCTGAGTCGCATCGTAGACTTCTGCCGCGTCAAGCGAAACTGGGGCAGCGGCAGCTCCGCCGCCAACGGGTGCTGAGACGTGCGTCCCACCCAGAATGAGAACATTGCCGTTCGGCAGCAACGTCGCGGTGTGGTGGGCGCGAGCCTGGATTAACGACCCCGTCGCGGTGAAGTGGCCGGAGACCGGGTCAAAGAGCTCTGCACTGTTCGTTTCATTGCTGCTTCCTACCAACAGCACTTTTCCGTCGGAGAGCAGTGTCGCTGTATGCCACGCGCGTGACGAATGCATGTTCTCCGTCGGCGTGAAAATTCCAGTCGTCGGATCGTATAGCTCTGCACTAGACAGGAATGTGCCTGCACGATCCTGACCGCCGGCAACCAGTACCCTGCCGGTTGGAAGAAGCGTCGCCGTTGCATGTATGCGGGCCTGATTCAGGTTGCCCGTCTGAGTGAAGTTCTGTGTCGCAGGACTGAACAGTTCAGCCGTCTTGAACAGGTTGCTACTCGAATCGCCTCCGCCGATGATGAGAACCCGGCCATCTGGAAGGAGCGTGGTGCAGTGTCCGGAACGCGTATAGACCATGCTGCCATTGGTCACCCCAAAGGTGCCGGACATCGGACTAAACAGTTCCGCGCTATGTGCGCTGTCCGTGGTTCCTCCCGCGACGAGCACGGCGCCGCCAGCAAGCAGGGTAGCTGTGTGGCCGGAGCGAGGAACGGACATGTCGCTGGTTGGGACAAAACCAACGCTCACCACCTTGAGGACCGCAGTGGCGGTGAGCTTGCTATTGTGGCTAGACGTAGCAATCAGATGAAAAGTGCCCGGCGTGCTCGGCGCCGCGTAAAGACCATCCGCAGTAATCGTGCCAGCCACTGCGCCCTCCTCCAGACTCCAACTGACGTCATATTGGCCGACGGTGCTGTCCCAGCCGCTGAATTGCCGCTGTCCCCCGGTGCGCAACGTCTCACTCGCGGGAGAAATGGAGACCGTGCCGGACTGCGACGCGGCAGATGTAACCGTGAAACTGACTGAGTTTGATTGACCCGTAACAACTCCCTCGATCAGGTCGTATTTCTGAACAACGATGCTGGCCGTAACCGGACTCGTTAACAGCGCTGCCGGCACGACGGCAGTGATGTGAGTTGCATCGACCGGCGTTACAGACAAGGAGGCTTGCGCTCCAGCAGTCCAGATCACCTGACTGATAGAGTGGCCGCTCGGAAAACCGTTCCCCGTTATCGATAGGGTGGTGTCAGGACTCCCCGCGGCCGCGCTCGACGGCGAAATAGAACTGACCGAAATAGCTCCACTTGACGGAGACGGCGGGGGTTGCGGTTGTGATGATGTTGGCGACAGGTTGCTCCCGCCGCACCCGGACGCGGTCAACGCTGCCGCGAGCAACAGCACGATTCCGAAAAATCGCAACATACCTGCCTCCCTTGCTTGCCTGGAACGCCAGCGGTGTTTTTCACCAGAACAGTGTCTCTGCTTCTGCGTTCTCCCTTTTGTGATTCAGAGCCGCAATCTCGACTGTCCTGAACTGTCCCCGCGCGACTTGCCTGCTATCGAACGGTGGGGCGGAAACCCTAGCCGCCCTCTTCTCGCGATGATGCCGTTTCATTTACACCGTCACTGTATGTCCTGACCGTTCCTCAGTTCCGCGAGCTGGCGGCTACGGCGATGTAGCCGTGCCCGTTGAAGTCGGCATCCCAGTAGGCGCCGGCAATCGTCCCGCTGTTGTTGACGGCCGCAGTGTCGGTCTCGACAGAGCCGGGGGGATCGATCGTGATTTGGTTCCCGTTCTTTAGCCGTAGAAACCCGTGAAGGGTAAACGCGTCGAAGTAGATCCCGCCGATATCGCCGACCTGGTTGATGCTGCGCAGGCCGGTCATGTCGTTTTCGAAGTCGAGGGCGGTGAACCCGCCGGCCTCCGTCCACGTGTAGCCGTGGACGAACCCGTCCGCATCGCTGTAGTCGCCGACCACCTCCCTGGTGTTGTCGATCGCCCAGCTATCGGTCGTGAGGAATCTGGGATCGTCGAGGATCGTGAACCTGCCGTCGTGGCGCAGGAGCCAGCCAAGCTCCTTGCCGCTCACGTCGAAGCAGCGGCCGACGATGTCTCCCCGGTCGTTGATTCCGTGTGCGGCCGCCGGCTGGTTTGTTATGGCGGTGCAGGGTGCCGGCGGGTCGAACGACGTGATGATCCCCTGCCAACTGCGCAAGAAGGAGTGGGTGATCCCGCTGGCATCGTCCCATCGTCCCACTACATCTCCTAGAGAGTTGATCCCATTCGCTGTGGTGAGCACCGCGCCCGGGTAGTCGATCGTGGCAATCGAGCCATCCACGTTCCTCAGGAAACCGTGGGACGTACCGCTTGCGTCGTCATACCCCCCAATGGTCTGACCGCTGGAGTTGATCCCGTACAGGCCGGTAAAGACCGCCCCCGGAAC
>DATEKA010000021.1:0-2930 GCA_035277685.1 Candidatus Acidiferrales bacterium | reverse complement strand
TAGCAGGGGGCATCATCTTCGCCGGATTGCGGCGTGCAGGTGATGCTGGTTCCGTTCACCTCGAGGATGCCTTTGGAACCCATGAAATGGTACATCTCGGGATAGTCGGTTCCGAGATTCAACTGCAAGTAGACGGGCACTTCGCCAAGGCGATCGTAGTGGAATAGCGAAGTGTGAACGTCGGGCATGTTGCGGCCGTCCTTCCAGCGGAGAATGCCGCCCATGGCCATGCAGCGGGCCGGGGGATCGCTGGTGCCGAGCATGGCGAGCATGCCGCTGACGAGATGGACCATCAAATCGCCAGCGACGCCGGTGCCATATTCTTTCCAGCAGCGCCAGCGCGCGAAGTATTTGGGATCGAACGGACGATGCGGGGCCGAGCCCTGCCAGGCGTCCCAGTCGAAATTTGAGGTGGAGATTCCGGGCGGGAGGGGATATTCCCAGGCGCCGCAAGGCGAGTTGCGGCCGTTCCATCCCTGGATAAGCATTAGATCGCCGATGATGCCCTGCGCGAGGAGTTCCTTCGCTTTGGCGGCGATGATGCCGCTGACGCGTTGGGAGCCGACTTGAACGATGCGGCCGGATTTTTGGGCGGCTGCGACCATGGCGACACCGTCTGCGGGCGAATGCGACATGGGCTTTTCGCAGTAGACGTCTTTGCCTGCGGCGACAGCGTCGACGACGATTTGCTGGTGCCAGTGGTCGGGGACGGCGACGATGAGGCAGTCGATGTCCTTGTTATCGAGGAGATCGTGGTAACGGCGCGTAGTGGGCAGATCGGGGCGCGCGGTGATTTCCTGGGCGAGGGTGTGGCGGGCGTCGTAAAGGTCGCAGGCCGCGGCGCATTCGACTCCGGGAAGCTGGATCGAATTGGCGAGCAGCCCGGAGCCTTGCATGCCGACGCCGACGATGCCGAAGCGGACGCGGTCGCCGGCTGGAACGGGATGCGAGGCGGCAGCAGCCCAGGCGGGTCCTTCGGGCTGGAGCGCGACGGTTTGCGCGACGGCGAGAGCTCCGGCGGCTGCAGCGCTGTTGCGCATGAAATCGCGGCGGGACAAGTGGCTTCGATTCATCTGGCCTCCTGTGGCAGCAAACGATCAAAAAGAGCAGGCTTCGGGGGCTAAAGCCCCTCGATTCTCAAACAGTTCAAATGCCGGAGCTAAAGCCATGTCTGCCGACAGGCAGGCTCCGACCCCGTAAAAACCACGCGAAACCTGCCGGGCTGAAGGCCCAGCACTACATCTAAATCTAAAGCCGAACCGAATCCGGGCGGGGACGCCGCTCGACAAAACAAAACGGCCGGCGAGACGCCGGCGCTACCCGAATGGCTATTGCGTCATCGGGGAGCAGCAGGGCTTGCGCACGAGCTTGGGCTCCATGAGTTCGGCGCGCGTCAAATCGGGATCGTAAAGGTTGAGCTGCCACTTGCCGTCGCGGCCGATCTGCGGCTTTTCGGGCAATTTCGGGTCGCGCTTGAGCAGAATTCTGTAAGCGGAGTTCGCATTGGGAACGCCGAGAGCGAAGTGGTTCACGATGCCGAGCGTGCGAATGTCGGGGTGGTCGCCGACGTTGAGCATGTATTCGAGCCAATCGTGGCCGTCGGGCACGCGCATGTCGATCCAGTCAGTTTCGCCGTCCTTCATGCCGCCGTGCCAGAATTCGCGGAAGCCGAGAGTGTCTTTGTAGAATTTGTCGGCGGCGGCGCGGTCGCGAACGGTGACGCCAACATGAATGATGTGATCGGAGATGCGCGTGGCCGGGAGGTGCTTGCCGAAATCGCGGGTGTGTATCGAGCCGGGCATGAGCTGAACGAATTCGACGGTGTGGCCGTCGGGATCGGTAACGTCAAAACCGTGATTGCCGTCGAGCATGGGCGGAAGTTTGGCAGGAACTTTCACGCCTTTGCTCGCGAGATAGGCGCGGAGCTGCTCGGCGTCCGTGGTTTCGAAGGCGATGTGGGAAAGCCAGCCTTCTGCCGCGCTGTTCTTGCCGGGAAAGACTTCGATGAACTGGCGATCGTTCACTTTGAAATAAGTGAGGAGCAATTTGCCGGGCGGATCGTCCAGGCTGAAAGCGTCGGCGAGGCCGAGGACGTGGCTGTAGAAAGAGCGGGCAGCGACGAGATTATCGGTGTTCAGGCCGATATGGGAAATGCCGATGATGGGCGGGCGAGTGGGCAGGGCGGTGTGGCGCGGCGCGCTGCTGACATTGGTTGCAAATCCCAGGGCCACCGCGAGGCTGAAGATTGTCGTTCTCATGCGATCATTCGCCAGAACTTGCACGCTTCCTCAGATGTCGTCGCGCTCGACCCGGTCCCGCTCGAAGCCTGCCCGCGGCAGATGGAAAGCGCGACGCGGGCGACAGCATACACCGAATTGTGGCTAGCGGTTGCATCAGGTTCCTTGGTTCTGGAGCGGCGATATGTTCTAAAACGCGGCAACCGAGACCCATTTCTGGTGGCGGGCGCTTGCGGCGATGGCTTCGCACAAGACGAGGCCCGCGTGGCCTGCGTCGAAGGTGGGGAACGGACGAGGCGCGTTCATGTCCCCGCGTTCGATGTAGGCGTAGAACTCTTTGAAGAGCTGGACGAACGTGTCGGGATAACCTTCGGCGTGACCGGCGGGATAAGCGGCGAAGCCGCGCGCCTCGGGGCTCATCAGCGCGGGATCTTTGATTAACTCGCGATTGGGTTCGCGGCGCTTGCCGATCCAGAGCGTGTTGGGCTGCTCCTGATTCCACGCGATGGAGGCTTCGCTGCCGTCGATCTCGTACCAGAAACGATTCTTGCGGCCGGCGCTGACTTGCGAGACGGTCATCGCGCCGCGGAGGCCTCCTTCAAAATGGAGGAGCACGGAGGCGTAGTCTTCCGTATCGATTTTCACGCGCTTGAAATCGGCGCCCTTGCGCTCCTGGAAAGTTTCGACGGCACC
>DATEKA010000020.1:0-3660 GCA_035277685.1 Candidatus Acidiferrales bacterium | reverse complement strand
CCGCTTTTTGTTTCTGTGCTGTCCCGTGTTTTTAGATCAGGGTTTCCAGCGGAGGATCGGCTTGCGGGCGGCAGCGACTTCGTCGAGGCGGCCGATTCGTGTAGCATGCGGCGCACCCTGGACGACCTCGGGACTAGTTTCCGCTTCCTGAGCGATGGAGCGCATCGCGTCAATGAAAAGATCGCACTCCTCGCGCGATTCCGATTCGGTCGGCTCAATCATCATCGCGCCGGGCACGATTAAGGGAAACGCGGTCGTGTACGGATGAAACCCGTAGTCAATCAAACGCTTGGCGATATCCATCGTATTCACGCCGTTGCGCTTCTGGCGCGCATCGCTAAAGACGACCTCGTGCATCGAGGGCGCGTCGTAGGGAAGATCGAAATACTCTTCGAGGCGCTTCCGGATGTAGTTGGCATTCAGGACCGCGTCTTCGGTGGCCTGACGAATACCAGGACCATACGCGAGAATGTAGGCCAGCGCGCGCAGCAGGACGCCAAAATTGCCACAGTATGCGCGAACGCGTCCGACAGATTGCGGGCGATTCGAATCCACGGCGAACCGGCCATTATCCTTCCGCACTAGAACCGGCACGGGCAAGAACGGCTCGAGGATCTTCTTCACGAGGACAGGGCCTGCGCCGGGCCCGCCGCCGCCGTGAGGAGTTGAAAATGTCTTGTGCAAGTTGAGGTGCATGACGTCCACGCCGAAGTCGCCAGGGCGAGCGACGCCGGCCAGGGCATTCATGTTAGCGCCGTCCATGTAGAGAAGCGCGCCGCGCTCGTGGAGGATGGCCGCGATTTCAGCGATGCGCTCTTCAAAGACGCCGAGCGTGTTGGGATTTGTCACCATTAAGGCCGCGACGTCTTCCGTAGCGAATTCGCGGAGATGGTCGGTATCAATTTCCCCCAGGCGATTCGACTTGATGTTTTGAACTTCGTAGCCCGCGATCACGACCGAAGCGGGATTCGTCCCGTGCGCGGAATCGGGAATGAGAACTTTCTTGCGCGGATCGCCCTTGCTCGCGAGATAGGCGCGAATCATCAGCAAGCCGGTAAGCTCGCCCTGTGCTCCGGCGGCGGGCTGGAGGGTGGCCGCGTCCATGCCGGTAATCGCAAGCAGGGAATTCTGCAAATCGTAGAGGATGCGCAGGCAGCCTTGCGCGACATCAGCAGGTTGCATGGGATGCGCGTCGGCGAGACCTTCCAGGCGCGCGACGTACTCGTTGACGCGCGGGTTGTACTTCATCGTGCAGGAGCCAAGCGGATACATGCCGAGGTCAATGGCGTAATTCCAGGTAGAAAGGCGCGTGAAGTGGCGGATCACTTCGATCTCGCTGACTTCGGGGAAGCCTTCAACGCCGTCGCGTACGAAGCCGGGGCCAAGGACGGCAGCAGGATCGACGGCGGGCACGTCGAGCGGCGGCAGTTCCATGCCGCGCTTTCCGGCGGCAGATTTTTCGAAGATCAGCCCTTCATTCTGACTGACGTGGCGCCCGGCTTTGCGGATTGCGACGGGTGGCGCTTCGGTTTCTGTAAGTTTTGAATTCAAATCTGCATTCTCCATGAGCGCGTCTTGCCGCGGCAGGCAAGCCGAGACGCGTCCCAATGTCTTCCGATGGCGCGCCTAAGCTCCATTCGAGTCTACAGCGGCATCTCTAATATGCGCCGGATCGCGGCAACAAAGCGCTCGATCCCCGCGCGCGGCATCGTCTCGGTGACGCAAACGAGGCCGTGTTTGGTCAACTCCGGATAGTAGATGCCGAGCGGGAGCGGGCCGATGATTTTGTCGCGCAGCAGAGCGGCGTTGATCAATTTCACCGAGCGCGGGAATTCGAGTACGAACTCGTTGAAGACGGGCGCGGCGAACACTCGGCGTACGCCGGGAATTTGCTGCAATTCGCGAATTGCGAACTGCGCCTTCGCAACGTTTTGCGAAGCCATCTCGCGCAGGCCGTCTTTGCCCAGCAGGCAAAGGTGGACGGTGGCGACCAGAGCGAATAGAGCTTCATTGGTGCAGATGTTCGAGGTCGCCTTTTCGCGACGAATGTGTTGCTCGCGAGTGGCGAGGGTCAAGACGAATCCGCGCCGGCCGCTGGCGTCGGCGGTTTGCCCCGCGAGGCGCCCGGGCATCTGGCGCACGAATTTTTCGCGCGAAGCGATAACGCCGACGAACGGGCCGCCGTAGCTCGGCGAAATCCCGAACGCCTGGCCCTCCATGGCGACGATGTCCGCTTCCGCAGGCGGGCGAACGATCCCGAGCGAAACTGCCTCGGCAATCGTATCCACCAGCAGCGCGCCTTCCGCGTGCGCCGCTTCGGCCAGCGCGGCGATGTTCTCGACCGCGCCCAGAAAATTGGGCGACTGCACGACCAGTGCGGCAGCACCGGCGAGCTTGTCCTTTGTGAGTCCCTTTGTATCAACTTGACCTGACGAGCTGTAGCCGATTTCCTCGATCTCGAGGCCAAGATTCTTCGCGTACGTGGCGAGCACCTGGCGATAGTCCGGATGAACGCTGCGCGCGATGAGTACTTTGCTGCGGCCGGTCAGGCGTTCGGCCATGAGTATGGCTTCTGTGAGCGCGGTCGAGCCGTCGTACATTGACGCGTTGGCAACTTCCTGGCCCGTAAGCTGGCACATGAGCGTCTGAAATTCGAAGATGGCCGTCAGCGTCCCCTGCGAGATTTCGGCCTGGTATGGCGTGTAGGAAGTGAGGAATTCACCGCGCTGAACGAGCGAGTCCGTTACGACCGAACGATGATGCTGATACACGCCCGCGCCAAGGAACGAGCTGTAACCCGGCGCGTTTTCCGCGGCACGCGCCCTGAAGTATTCGATGATTTCGGGTTCCGAGAGCGGGCGCGGCAAAGGAAGCGGTTCGCGCAGGCGGAATTCCCGGGGAATGCTCTCGAAAAGGTCGTCAATGGAGTGCGCGCCTATAGCGGCCAGCATTTCCTGACGCTCGGACGGGCTCTTAGGCAGATAGCGCATCAGGCTGATTGTTCCTGCGCTTTCTCATCCACGTAGGTTTGGTAAGCCTGCGCGTCCATCAGGGAAGCGGTTTCCTTCGGATCGTCCAGCTTGATCCTGATGAGCCATGCGCCGCCGTGCGGATCCTGATTGATTTTCTCGGGCTCATTTACGAGCGCCGAGTTGATTTCAGCGATTTCGCCGGAAACGGGACTGAAGATGTCGCTCACGGCCTTTACGGATTCAACGGACCCGAACGATTCGCCCGGTTTCACGCGCGCGCCGATTTTGGGGAGTTCGACGAACACAACGTCGCCCAGTTCGTGTTGCGCGTAGTCGGTGATCCCGATCGTCCCAACCGAGCCATCTACCTTGATCCATTCGTGATCTTTCGTGTAGCGATAATCCGCGGGGTACATGTGCGCTCCTGTGCCGCTCGATTGACGTGCTCGCTTAGCGAGACCTTTTGTAAAAAGGCAGCGGAATAATCCGCGCGGGAACTGCTTGCCCGCGAATCCCGATTTCGATTTCCGTTCCGGCAGCGCCGGTTTCCGGCGGAACGTAAGCCATCCCGATATTCTTCTTCAGCGTCGGCGAAGGGCCGCCGCTTGTCACCTTCCCAACCTCGCGCCCGGAAACCGCGACCGGATAGCCGTCGCGGGCGATGCGCTTGTCGAGAACTTCGAAGCCG
>DATEKA010000019.1:0-5843 GCA_035277685.1 Candidatus Acidiferrales bacterium | reverse complement strand
CCCAGCACGTCGCCTCTCGTATAATCGTGCCGTGCGGCAGGCGCGTTTTGATTGTTGAAATTGGCTCCCTGCCCATTGATCCCCATGATGCGTGTGCCTTGTGCTCCGAGCGCGACCACACCGGCTACGACACCGGCAACCGCCAACGCCGACACATGCAATGCTCGTACGTGATTTCGCAACATGGTCTTGCTCCCTTCCCGGGTACCTGATCCCGGATGCTGTCGTCAATCCGGCGCCCCGCCAGTCGCCAATCGAGTAACTCTCGCCGTCTGCGTCGGCGCGAAATTCATCTCAGCCGACAGAAGCGCGGGAACTCGCCCGGCGTTTCGAGAAAACTGCTGCGGAGTGGGTTGGGAAGCAATGGCGCGGTGATGATGAGCGGGTGAAATGATCCTAACGAGCTATTTCACTGTCACGGCGAGGCTTGCGGGTGTATTTGCCCTGATAATCTTGCGTACCAGTAGGTTTCGAGTATAATCAGGGCAAGCTTTCCCGCCATGAGTCTCGCATCACCGTCGCGTCGGGTCCGCTTTGGGCCGTTCGAGGTGGATTTACGGTCGCAGGAACTCTTCAAACACGGCCTGCGGATCAGAATTCAGGAACAGCCGTTTCAGGTTCTGGCGGCGCTTCTCGAGCATCCCGGCGATTTGATTACCCGCGATCAACTCCGGCGCAGGCTCTGGACAGAAGATACGTTCGTCGACTTCGATGCGGGCCTGAACGCCGCCGTCCGTCGCCTTCGAGACGCCTTGTGCGATTCCAACGGAAATCCGAGGTTCATTGAAACACTGCCTCGCCGCGGTTACCGCTTCATTGGTTCGGTGCAGCACTCTGTGGCGGCTTCAACCGGAACGACCCCGGGCGCCGGGGAGGGCGGCGAATCGGAGAGCTCCCGGCAAGCCCCTGTGCCTGCAAAGACGGTTATGTCTCCACGGGTGTCATGGCGCTGGCAAGCGGCGATCGTCTCGACACTGCTCCTCGCTGTGACTGCCGCTGTGATCGCGTGGCAGCTGCACAGAATGTCCGGACGAGTGAGCGGGAACCCGATCCGCTCGATCGCGGTCTTGCCCCTCCAAAATCTTTCCGGTGACGCCTCGCAGGACTACTTCTCGCAAGGAATTACGGATGCGCTTATTACGGATCTGGCTCAGATCAGATCGCTGCGTGTGATTTCCCGCACATCGGTGATGCAGTATGAAAACACCCGCAAACCTCTGCCGCAGATTGCCCGGGAACTGAATGTCGATGCGCTCGTCGAAGGAACCGTGGTGCGTTCCGACGGTCGCGTGCGCATCAATGCTCAACTCATCCGTGCCATCAACGAGCAGCACCTTTGGGCCAGAAGTTACGACCGGCGACTCAACAACATTCTTAGCCTGCAAAACGATGTTGCACGGGAGATTGCGTCGGAAATCCAAGCGGAACTGACGCCGCAGGAACAGAATCGGTTGGCTCAAGCACGCAGCATTGATCCCGAAGCGTATGAACTCTACCTTCGGGGAAGATTCTATTGGAACAAGAGAACGGAAGACGGATACAACAAGGCCATCGAATTCTTCGATCGTGCCATCGTCATTCAGCCGGACTATGCGCAGGCGTATGCGGGCCTCGCAGATTGCTATGCTCTGTTGGAAACCTATACCAAAGGCGGTTTGTCGCGGAGCCGGACGATTTCGCTGGCTCGCACCACGGCATTGAAGGCGATTCAAATGGACGATTCGCTGGCCGAACCGCACGCTTCGCTCGCGTCAATCGGCTTCCTCTATGATTGGAACTGGGCTCTGGCGGAATCGGAGTTCAAGCGTGCGATTCAATTGAATCCGAACTATGCGACCGCCCACCATTGGTATGCCTTTTATTTGGCTGACCTTGGCCGCGCGGACGAAGCCGTGAGTGAAATTCGGCTGGCTCAACAGTTGGATCCCCTATCCCTGGTTATCAACGCCGACGTGGCGAACATTTTGTATCTGACACGCCGGTATGATGAGGCAATTGCCCAATCCCGTAAGACCTGGGAGATCGATCCACAGTTTCCGTGGCCGCACACGACTTTGGGACTGGTCTATTTGGCAAAGGAGCAGTACCCGGAATCGATTGCTGAGTTCAAGGCAGCTCTGGGCTCTCCGCCAGACTCGTTCACGCCGCACGTGTCGAGCCCGGGCAATCTGGGCTTGATGGTTTTACTTGGAATGGCCTATGCGCAAGCCGGGATGCGCCAGGACGCGGAGCGCATGTTGAAAGAAGTAAGAGCGCTGCCACGCGAGCAGTACGAGAATGCGCCGGAGGTCGCCTGGCTGCTTGCTTACCTGGGCCGGAAGGATGAAGCGTTTGCATGGCTCGAGCGGCTTTATCCCCAACGTCCGCGGAGCTACAAAGGTTTCAAAGTGCTTCCTTTTTTCGACCCGCTGCGCTCCGACCCGCGCTTCCAGGATCTGATACGCGGCGTCGGCTATCCCTCGTGACGTTTCCGCGCGGTGCAGACGTCCGAAAGAACAGCGCGCGATTGATTTATTTCATATAATACGCGTCGGAATGCCTCGGCGATTACGACTTGGCGCAGCTTTCTGTGCTTGCGCTGTGCTCGCGCTTATCGCGCTTGTCGGCGCGACTAAAGCGCTCCCGGCCGAACTGGTCTATTCTTCGAGCAGTTTCGCAGCCGCAAGCCCATCCACGGTCGTCGAACTGCGTATCGATTCGGAAATCGAGCCGGTCCTCGCCGAATACGTCGTCAACGGAATCTCCGAGGCGAATCGCAATCACGCCGCCCTTATTCTCATCACTCTCGACACTCCCGGCGGCCTCGACACATCCATGCGCCAGATCATCGCAGCCATCCTCGACTCGAAAGTCCCGGTCGCTACATACGTCTATCCCACCGGCTCGCGCGCGGCCTCCGCCGGCTTCTTCATCTTGCTTTCCTCCGATGTGGACGCGATGTCCCCCGGCACCGACACTGGCGCCGCTTCGCCCGTCTTCGAGTTTTTCGGCCAGCCCGTAAAGATTGACGACACGATGCAGCGTAAAGTCCTCAACGAAGCCACCGCCTACCTTCGCAGCTACGTCTCCCGGCGAGGCCGCAACACCGAACTTGCCGCAACGGCCGTTACCGAAGCAAAGGCCTTCACCGAAAAGGAAGCTCTCGACGGGAAACTGATCGACCTGATTGCCTCGTCGCCCGCGGACCTCCTGACCAAACTGAACGGCCGCGCGATCGCGCGCCTCGATGGCTCGACAACGCGCCTCTCCCTCGCCGATTCCATAATCGTCCAAAAAGAAATGTCCACGCGCGAAAAATTCCTTTCGCGCATCGTCCAGCCCGACGTTTTCTTCATCCTTCTGATTCTCGGCGTTCTCGGTCTCTACACGGAATTCACGCATCCGGGCATGTTCGCGCCTGGCGTCATCGGCGGGATCGCGCTGGTCCTCGCGCTGTTCGCAATGCACATGCTGCCCGTTAATCTGACAGGTCTCGTGCTGATCATTCTTGCGATTGCCCTGTTCGTTCTCGAAGCCAAGTACCCGACGCACGGAATTCTCGGAATCGGAGGGGTCATCGCCATGGTACTGGGTGCGCTCATGCTCGTGCGCTCCCCGATCACAGGCGGCGGAGTGAGCGCCTGGATCGCCCTATCCGTCGCGATTCCTTTCGCGATCATCATCATTTTCCTCGCGCGGCTCGTGATGCATTCGCGCGCATGGAAGGTTTCCACCGGCAAGGAAGAACTCCTCGGCGAGGAAGCCGAAGTCACGCAGCCCGTCGGTCCGGACGGCGCGGCTGGCATGGTTTTCGTCCACGGCGAACTGTGGCGGGCTGCGGCTCCCAACGGCTCGGCGATTCCGAAGGGCTCGCGCGTCCGCATTAAACGGATCGAGGGCTTGCTCCTGTTCGTCGAACCCGTGAAGTCATCTCAGCCGCCGCGCGCTCCGGCGGATACGGAGGCATAGATGGACGTCCTAACGATCGGTCTGGCCATCATCGTTCTGATTTTCCTGATTTGGCTGTTCAACTGCATCTATATCATCAAGGAATGGGAGCGCGGCGTCGTACTCCGCCTCGGCCGTATGCTCCCCGAACCGAAGGGCGCCGGCCTCCAGTTGATCTTTTCGCCCATCGACAAGCTGATTCGCATCTCCTTGCGCATCGAGACGCTCGAAATCCAACCGCAGGACGTCATTACCAGCGACAACGTCTCTGTGCGCGTGAACGCCGTCTGCTATTTCCGCGTCGTGGACGCAAACCTCGCCGTCTCCCAGGTGCAAAATTATCTTTACGCCACTTCGCAACTGGCCCAGACCAACCTGCGAAGCGTGCTCGGCCAGTTTCAGCTCGACGAAATCCTTTCGGAGCGCGAAAGGGTAAACGCGAAGTTGCAGGTTATCCTTGACCAGGATACCGAGCCCTGGGGTATCAAAGTAACGAAGGTTGAGGTCAAACAGGTCGATATTCCGGAGAATATGCAGCGCGCTATCGCCCGCCAGGCGGAAGCCGAACGCGAGCGCCGCGCCAAAGTGATTCACGCGGAAGGCGAATACCAGGCCTCGGCGAAGCTCGCCGAAGCGGCATCCGCCCTTGAAAAGGAACCGGTGTCCATCCAATTGCGCTACTTGCAGACGCTAACCGAGATCGGTGTCGAGAAGAACACGACCATCATTTTCCCACTGCCTATTGATCTGGTTTCGCAGTGGGTGAAGCTGAAAGAGAAGAAGTAGGAGCAAATGGGAAACGGAAGACGCGGCGGCGATCGGGTGCTCGAAAGCCGGCATCTGGTCGGACTCTTTCTCGGCGTGGTGCTCCTGTGCGGAGTTTTCTTTACGCTCGGCTACGTCATGGGGCGCACGCAGTACGATTCTTCCGTCCATGCCGCCGACGTTGACCCGCTCCACCCGGCGGTATCGCCCAAGCCCGCTCCCAAGACGTCTCAATCCGAAAAGATTCCTGCGCCGAATCCCGGCGAGTGGGATTTCTACGGAAAGAAGAATAACGATCATCTCGAGCCCGCGCCCAAATCCCCGGCGAACCGCGCCGGGGGCTCCTCGGCCAAATCGATTTCGCCTCGCCCGCAGGAGCGGCCTGAAGAGAGCCAGCCGAAACTCCCGGCTCACGTTCGGCCGCCGCGAATGCTGAAGAACGCGATCGTCTTGCAGATTGCAGCTCTGCGGCATCAAGGCGACGCGCTGGCTCTTGCGGATGTCCTGCAGCGGAAGCGCTTCCCTTCTTTCGTCGTTACCCCGGCCACCGACGCCTTCTATCGCGTGCAGGTCGGGCCCTATTCCAGCGAAGCGGCGGCGGAAGCCGCCAAACGCGCCCTTGATCGCCAGGGCATCAAGGCAATCATCAAACGTTGAATGAACTTCCGATGGTATACGCGGGCGCTGCTCGCACTCGCTAGCGGCGCCGCCCTCGCCCTCTCCTTCCCCAGCTATAACCTTTGGCCTCTCGCCTGGTTCGCGCTCACGCTGCTGATTCTTGCTTCCGTCGGCGCCCGCCCCGCGATTTCGCCGCTCTACGGCTTTCTTCACGGGCTCGTGTTCTATCCCATCGGCCTGCCCTGGATCGCCGTCGTCATGCAGCAGTACGGCAACATTGACCCTTGGACCTCGGCCGCCATTCTCGGCCTGATGGCGATCGCCGGCGGCATCGTCTGCTGCTTCTTCTCGCTGGGAGTTGCAGTAGCGTCGAAGAAGAGCACGGCTTTAGCTTGCGCCCTCGCCCCCTTCCTGTGGGTGACCCTCGAATTCGCGCGCACTCACCTGCCCATCATCGGGTTCCCCTGGAACCTCACCGGCTATGCCGCAAGTGGAAACATCGCGCTCCTGCAGTTGACTCCCATCACCGGAAT
>DATEKA010000018.1:0-3870 GCA_035277685.1 Candidatus Acidiferrales bacterium | reverse complement strand
GAAGACGTCCGGGACGCTGTCACCCTCGATGATCCCCCGAACCGTACGCCCGAACAGCAGGCCATTGATATCGAGCGAAACCTCCGTACCCAACGGGGCGACGCCGATTACCCCACAGACACCGGTCAGCCGCAGGGCGTCGACGGCTTGGCGCAATACCTTGGGTAGCCCCGTGCATTCGAGCGAATACTGAGCCCCGTCGCCCGTAATAGCTTGAATCGCCGCCACGGAATCCTGCTTTCCGCCATTGACCGTATGAGTAGCCCCTAACTCCCGCGCCAATTCCAGACGCTTGTCGTTGAGATCCACAGCGATGATATTCGTGCAGCCGACCACCTTGGCTGCCATCACGGCGGAGAGGCCAACCGATCCAGCACCGAAAATCGCGATCGACGTACCCGCGCCCGGTTTGAGCGCGTTGATAACCGCACCGGCGCCGGTCTGGATTCCGCAGCCCAGCGGTCCCATTATCTCGACGGGCACATCGGAGGGAATCTTTACCACGTTGCGCTCGGTAGCCAGCGCGTACTCGCCAAAGGAGGACTGCGAAAAGAAATAGCCGCTGATTCGCTGGCCATGCGCATCGCAACAGGGACGGGAACCGTCCGGCCGGGTGCCGCTGAAATTTCGGCCGTACAAATCCGAGCAATAGCCGTACAGCCCGCGCTGACAGTTTGCGCAGACCCCGCAGCTAGCATAGGTAAGGACCACATGGTCGCCTGGTTTGACCTTGGTCACGGCAACACCGATCTTCTCAACGACGCCGGCGCCTTCGTGCCCAAGCACGGCCGGTAGAGGCGTCGGAAAGTACTGGTCGCGAACAACCAGGTCCGTGTGACACATGCCTACGCCTTTGATTCGAACCAAGATCTCGTTGTCGCGCGGATCGTCCAGTTCTATCGGCTCGATCCTGAAAGCGCCTCCCCTCTCCCTGACTACTGCTGCATTGACTCGCGTCATGATTGTCTCCTGGTACGCCGCGGGCGACGCCCGCATGGTTTTCTGTTTAAGAACGTTTTGGCAAAATCCACGCCCGAACGAACGGTCTCTACCTAGCTCAAACATCGCTTCGCCCACAAGGCGACGATCGACGCCGTTTCTGATAAGCGCGACGGCACATGCGGCGAAGTTGAATGGATAGTGATTGTGCAACTGATCTTATGGGGTCGATTCGCGTCTCGCGGTTGCTCAGCCCCGGTGCTGGCGGCTTGAGGTCGAGGTGGGCATCGGAGTAGGATTCTCTATCGACGACTAGGGACGCGGTCCGATCACGGCCCGACGCGGAAATAATGGCCGCCGCCCAAGTCTCCATGTTTCTCCTCCCCGTGATCGGAAATTCGCTGGGCCGGCGCCTGGCGCTCGGACGTTGTTTTGGCCAGTCTATGCCTGACAGCCTTGCGAGTTTGTCTCGTATGAAACAAACTTAGATCCGGCTTTTCCCGATGTCCCTAATTTCCTATGAAGACCGTTGACGATCACCTCTCCGATTCGCCCTGGTTTGCGGGGCTTCCCACTCCTTTACAGCAAGCCATTCGCGGCGGCATCGTCTCGCGCGCAGTAGAGCCTGACGGTTATGTCTGCCGCCGAGGCGAGCGTTGCCGCCACTGGGTCGGTGTCGTCGACGGCTTGATTAAGGTCTGCAATTCGTCACAAACCGGACGCTTGATGACATTTGCCGGCATTCCACCGGGCGCGTGGTTTGGCGAGGGAACCGTCCTGAAATCGGAAGAGTGGCACTACGATGCGATTGCCCTGCGGCCTTCACTCGTTGCGCTGCTTCCGGCGGAGATGTTCTTCCGAATTCTCGAGGAGAATATTTCTTTCAACCGGTTCCTGCTCGAGCACATCAACGAGCGGCTGGGGCAACTGATGGCGACGGTTCAGAATGATCGGCTCTCGGAACCAACGCTACGGGTATCGAACTGCCTCGTCGCGCTGTTCAATCCGAAGCTCTATCCGAATAGCAGTGCCGAAATCGCCCTGACACAGGAAGAAATTGGCTATCTATCGGGCGTCACGCGCCAAAACGTCAATCGCGCAATCCGGTGTCTTCATGAATTGAGGCTGGTCAACGTACGTTATGGCCGCGTGGAAGTGACGGACGTGGAAGGATTGCGCCACTTCGCGCAAACGGCCGGCTAATCCGATCATGCGCTGTAACCAATCCGCAGGACACCCCAGTACCGCCCACTCACGAAAATACGGACCGAAACATCCTTCATCAACATGAAGTTCCCGTGGCCCATGTCGCGACGATATGTCTGTAGAATGAACTGTTTCGTGTGGGAAACGGCTGCAAGCGCCGCACGGTCCTTGTATATCCGCCGGTTTCGGCAGTTGGCCGCGTTCCAAACCGGGTCGCTACGCTGCGGCTGCGAGAACTTCCGATTGTGTGTGGGCAGGTAGCCGTTTCGGTCGGTGCATGTGCAAAACGCAAGGCGCTCCTCGAAATCCAGCATCGGGTCGAGGATCCCCGGAAATACACGGTCTGTGAAAGCCGTGAAGCGAGTCATGAACTGCTGGGGATCCGTGCCGGGAATAGGCACATAGCAGTCGTCGAAGAGGTCCTCGAGCGATATCTCGTCACGGGCGACGGCTCGCTCGAGAGCTTGGCTAAGCCGAGCCGCTGCTTGTTGCGCGGCTTCGATGAACCGCGTATCGCGGCGTCTCGACACCGGCCGAGGCAGTAAGTTCGATAAGCGTCTCCGAAACCGAAAGCAGCATACCGAGCCGATCCTTAGCCTCGGAAAAATTTTCGCTGGAGTCCTCAAAGCCCATGGCCATCTCGATGACTTGCTCCTCGAGCCTATGGCACTGGATCTCGATTTCGCTGCTAAACGCAGCGATTTCTTCGGCCTCCCCCGCGAGCTCGGTAATGGCTTGTCCGGTCGTATGCACGACCTCCCCGATCACGTGAGTTCCCTCGCGCACGCGACGCGCGCGCGCAGTGTTTTCCGTACCCTCGGTGACCAGGTGCTCCGTCTGCTCACTCAGGCGCGCAAGCGTCGCCTCGATCTGCGAAGTGGCTAATTCGGTCTTTGACGAAAGGTTCTTGACCTCAGCGGCGACAACCGAGAAGCTACGGCCTGAATCGCCAGCACGCGCAGCTTCGATCGCCGCATTGAGCGCAAGCAGATGAGTCTGACGAGCGATGACGGATATTTCTTGCGAAACGCGGCTCACGTGATCGAGCGCCTCGCGCAGCGCTGAGATCTGGCCTTCAACGGCGGTGACCCCGTCGACAAGGCCGTGAATGTCGGCGAGCGACTCTTCGAGAGTCCTTTGGGATCGAGCCATGGCGGACGAGGCGTTGGCGCTTACGGAGCGTACCAGTTGCGCAGCCTCCGCAATGCGGTGGTTTCCCCGCATCGTAACAGCGGCCGACTCTCGTAGCATATGACAGACCTCAGTTTGCTGCGCAATGCGGGCTGCGACCTCGTCCACATGGCCGGAAACGTCGCAAATCTCGATACCCAGCCCTCCGGCCTGCTCTGCGACGTCTGCGACGAGCGAGCGGGACGACGGCCGGCTACGGAAACGGTCAAAATCAAACAATTTCATTGAACTCAAAAAGGCTGGACCATTGGCGGGCGCACTCTTGTCGCGCCAAGCAGGCCCCTGGTAGGTGGGAATACCCGCCACACGCCGTCCTCGTGGTGGAAAAATGCGATGGTCATCGGGTCAGTAAGCCGCAATCCCTGGATGCAAACGAAACGCACGCCGTTGGGTGTCCGGCCGAATTGGGTCACGCGTAGCGGGCTTCCGGGAACCGACACCAGCCATTTCTCAACCAATGAACGCAAAGAACTCTTCTCGATGGCCATATTCGTTACTTTATATCGCGTACATAAGCCTGCCAAACTAACTCGA
>DATEKA010000017.1:0-3695 GCA_035277685.1 Candidatus Acidiferrales bacterium | reverse complement strand
AGGAGACTTCGGCGATGCAGGGCTGTACAAGAAACTCGGAGACAAGCTGGCCCAGATCGAGAAGGACCAGGGAACCGAAGGCAACGTTCTGTTCTACATGGCCACCGCACCGTCGTTTTTTACGCAAGTGGTGCCGAAACTCGGCGAGGCCGGCCTGACGAAACAGGAGGAGCACAGGTGGCGTCGCGTGGTCATTGAAAAGCCCTTCGGCCATGATCTGCCTACAGCCGTCGAGCTAAACAGCGAACTCCTGAAAACCCTCGAGGAAAAACAAATCTATCGCATCGACCACTATCTGGGCAAAGAGACGGTCCAGAACATCCTGGCGTTCCGTTTTGCCAACGGAATTTTCGAGCCGGTCTGGAATCGGAGGTACGTGGATCACGTTCAGGTTACCGTCGCCGAGGAGCTGGGAGTCGAATTGCGCGGCGGCTACTACGAAAAGGCGGGCGCGCTGCGCGACATGGTCCCCAATCACATCTTTCAGTTGATCACGCTGACTGCCATGGAGCCGCCCATTTCTTTCGACGCCGAGGCCGTCCACGACGAGCAGACGAAAGTGCTCCGCGCCATCCAGCCGTTGAGCCCCGAACGCGTTCTCGATCAGGCCGTGCGCGGGCAATACGACGCGGGGAGCATCAACGGAAAGCACGTGCCGGCTTATCGCGCCGAGCCGCATGTCGCGCCCGACTCGAAAACGCCTACCTACGTTGCCATCGCGCTGCATATCGACAATTGGCGCTGGGCCGGCGTCCCGTTTTATTTACGCACGGGAAAACGGATGTCGCGACGCGTGACGCAAGTCGTCATCCGGTTTCGCAAGCCGCCATTCGTTTTGTTCCGCAAGACGTCGGTCAACACGATCAATCCGAACGAGCTCGTCATCAACATCGCGCCGACGGAAGGGATTTGCCTCAGTTTCGAGGCGAAGGTGCCCGGACCCGCCGTGCGTCTGGGCGCCGTCAACATGGATTTCCAGTATTCGGATTATTTCGGCACGACTCCCTCGACCGGTTACGAAACGCTTCTATACGATTGCATGATGGGCGACCCGACGCTGTTCCAGCGCGCAGACATGGTCGAGTCTGGCTGGGCCGTGGTGCAGCCTATCCTCGACGTGTGGAAGGCGCTGCCTCCTCGCGATTTCCCGAATTATGCCGCGGGAAGTTGGGGACCGTCGCAGGCGGACGACCTTCTTCACCGCGAAGGCCGCGAGTGGCGCGATCCGGCGTGTCTTCCGGCGCCCCACCACGACCGTCCCGGCGCACAGGCAGAGGAGCCTGCAACCACGTCAGCAAAACGTTGATCGAGGGCTGACCGCGACCCTTTCTGAAACGTACTCGATCGCCCGCCCTACATTCACCCAATTTGCCTAGAGCTTCGCGATCAGCCGCACGTCGAACTCGAACTGCTGTGGTTCGCCGATTTCGACCTTCGCGAAGGCGGAATGCGCCGGGTTCAGTAGAAAAATGCTTTTGGCGGGGATGATCGCAGGAGGTAGCTCCAGTGCCTGGCGGTGACTCTCCGGCAAACGGCACGCCGTCATACCTTGCGTATCGTCCCCGGATAGCCCACGAGCGTCTGGTCATTCGTAAGCAGGGTGATGCCCTCCACGATCGACTGGGCGACCAGCACGCGATCGAACGGATCCTTGTGTCTAGCTGGAAGCTGGTCAACGTAGACAACGTGTTCGCTCGTGATCGCCAACTCGCCATATCCGTTGTCTAGCAGAGAACGCCGCAGGAGGCGCGGGTCTACGCGGAAGTTCTGCTGTCCAAGGCTCCGTTTTATCGCAATTTCCCAAAGGCTGGCGGCGCTGAAGAGCACCTCGTTTTCGGGATCCTCGATCAGGGCGCGCGCCGATTTGGGAATCCGCTTCGGGTCGCTTGCTGCCCAGAGCAGTAAATGAGTGTCCAGCAGCAGCTTCAACGCCTACCGCCGAACAGGCGTTCGATCTTGTTACCACACATCGTGTTGAAATCGTCGGGAATCAAGAATTGTCCGCGAAGAAAACCGAGGCGGCGGATCTGTTTACCCGAGGGAGCATCGAGGGCTGTTACTTTGACCATCGGTTTACCGGCTTTCGCGATGATGAACGGCTTCCCTTTGGCGGCTTCGTCAACCAACCGGGAAAGCTGAGTCTTGGCCTTGTGAATATTTACGGTCGTCATGCCACCCTCATAAACTAGGTCCACTGAGTTTAGTTTACTCGCCGCCTCGGCGTCAAGCATCGGAAACGGCCTTGCTCACAGCTGCCGTATCAGCCGGAGATCGAACTCAAACCGCACCGGTTCGCCGATTTCGACCTTCGCGAAGGCGGAATGCGCCGGGTTCAGCAGAAAAATGCTTTCGGCGGGGACGATCGCGCTGGGCAGCTCCAACACGGGCGAAGGCTCTTCGGCGATCCACGCGTCGCCGATTGCGCGGGCGCTCGCAGGCGGAGGATTCGCGCGCCAGCCCTCCGGCAGGTCCGCTTTCGCTACCCGGGTGACGAGCGAAGCGTCGAAGCGCGCCTCGATCACCACATATTCGTGCAGCAGGCCGGAATTTTCCACGTGAACGAGCAATTCAAGCGCGGCCAGCGACTGCGATTGCGCCGTATACACCACCGAAACGCCCGGCGAGTTCCAGCGGCCTCCGTACAAGCGCGCCCCCTCGCCGTTGAACGCTTCCTCCGCAAGCTTCCGCTTGACGATTCGCCAAGCGGAAACCATCACGTGAAGACCCCGTGCTCCAGACGCCCGATCAGATTCTCCACTTCGCGCGCGCCCAGCTCCGAACGCGAATAGGACAACGGAACTTTGTCGCCGAGCGCCTTCTTCGGCTGCGTCAGCCAGTCGAGCGTCTCGCCCACGTCGCCTTCGAATAGCGCCACAGCCTTCTCGAAAATCGTCGAGACGCGCAGCAGCCGCTCCGATTCATCGGGGGAGAGCTTGCCGGACAACTTCCGGCGGGCAAAGGTCCTTTCGGGGATTCCAACGATTGCGGCGATCTCTCCCGGCGGAAACCCCGTCTCTGCGGAGAATGCTTCGAGGGACTTGAAAGGGAGGCCGCGCTGCACCGCGCGAATCAGGTCGTCCGTTGCGAGGACGGGCAGCCCCAGACTCGAGCCGCGCGCGCGGCAGCGCTCAGGCCCGCGCCGCTCTGCGGCAGACGCTGCACCCCGCCTTCGATTGAATGTCACGTTCAAAGTATAGGCCGAGTCCTGCCATCAGGCAAGTTAAAGTATGCCATACGGCATGACCGGGCGGGTGGCGGAGGCTTTCGGGCAAGTACGTTGCGACGAAGGTGGCCGGGTGCCGTAGGTTTCGGATTGAAGCGCGATTATATTTCCCGCCAAGTAGATACGCTTCACGGTATTCAGGGCAGGGCGCAGACGAGCCCCGGTCTCTTCTCGGAACCGGGCATCTTGCGTCAGCACAGAGGCATGATACCATCGGGCCACTTCACTGCGGAGTATGTTGTGGCGGGTGCCCCATCGCTCGGGTTGTGAGCGTGGGGCCGTTCGGTCATGCCCGAACACGTGCATCTGCTTATTTCCGAACCGCTGCGAGGCAACCCTTCCACTGTGCTCAAAATGCTGAAGCAGCGGGTATCGCGGCTTCTGCGGCGCAAGCCACGCCGCCGCGTCTGCACAGCGCAGCGGTCATTCCAGTTCGGTTCATCCGATGCCCTCTTGCCGCAGTTCTGGCAAA
>DATEKA010000016.1:0-7544 GCA_035277685.1 Candidatus Acidiferrales bacterium | reverse complement strand
GGTCCAGCAAAAGGAAGGGAATTGTGGAGAAAACCGCCTGTTTCGTGTTTCTTGTACTGCTAGGCATTCCGGCCTTCGCTCAGAAAAATCCGGCCTCTATCGCCGCGCACGAATGGCGCCAGAAACATGAGCGCGCTATCGTCCAGGAATTCGAGACGCTGCTGGCCATCCCTGACGGCGCTTCCGACCGCGCCAACATCCGGCGCAACGCGGAAGCCATCGAAGCGATGATGAGCAAGCGTGGCATCGAGCCGCGCCTCGTTTCCGTTCCCGGTTCCAATCCTGTCGTCTTCGGCGAAATCAGAACGCCCGGTGCCGCGCGCACCATCGTCTTCTACGCCCATTACGACGGCCAGCCAGTCGATCCCAAACAGTGGACCACGCCTCCGTTTGAACCAACGCTGCGTAACGCGCCGATCGAAAACGGCGGCAAGGTGATTCCGCTTCCGCCGCCAGGCGCTCCGTTCAATCCCGAATGGCGTCTCTACGCCCGCGCAACCGGGGACGACAAGGCGCCCATCGAAGCCATGATGACTGCCCTCGACGGCATCCGCGCCGCAGGGATCAAAATGAAATCGAACATCAAGTTTGTCTTCGAAGGCGAGGAAGAAGCCGGCTCCATCAATCTCCAGAAAATTCTTGCGGCGAACAAAGATCTGTTCTCGGGCGGCCTCTGGCTCATTTGCGACGGTCCTGTCAGCCAGACGCGCCAGCAATCCATCGCTTTCGGCGCGCGTGGAATCACCGAAGTTGACCTCACCGTCTACGGCCCTCGCCACGAACTCCACAGCGGCCATTACGGAAACTGGGCGCCGAATCCGGCGATGATGCTGGCGAGGCTCCTCGCTTCCATGAAGGACGCGAACGGCCGCGTCCTCATAGATCACTTCTACGACGGCATCGTCCCGCTCACCGACACCGAAAAGCGCGCCATTGCCGAAGGCCCGAATCCCGATCGTCAGCTCATGAAGGAATTCTGGCTCGGTTCGACCGAAGGCGCGCCGAAGTCTCTCGCCGAGCTCATCAATCAGCCTTCCCTCAACGTTCGCGGCATGGCCAGCGGTCACGTCGGCGCGGAAGCGTCAAACGTTGTCCCGGCATCCGCCGAAGCGGATATAGACATGCGCCTCGTCAAGGGTCAGGATCACCTCCGCATCGAACAGCTCTTCATCGAACACGTTCGCAAGCAGGGCTACTTCGTCGTTGACCACGAGCCTACAGCCGAAGAACGCATGAGCCACCCCGAAGTCGCCAAAATCACCATCGCGCCCGGCGGCTATGATTCTGCACGCACTTCCATGGATTTGCCCATCTCCCAGGAAGTGATTCGCACCGTCGAGAGCGCCCGCGGGCCGGTCGTCAAAATCCCCATCATGGGCGGCAGCGTTCCGCTCGTCGCCATTGACGACACACTCGGCACCCACACCATCACGGTTCCCATCGCCAACCACGACGACAACCAGCACAGCTCCAACGAAAACCTGCGCATCCAAAATCTCTGGGACGGTATTGACACCATGGCCGCCCTCCTCACCATGTAGCCGCGCGTTATTGAGCTGTCATCCTGAGTCCCGCCGTTGCGGGACGAAGGATCTCTCCGGCTCAGGGGGACGCGCAAATCGTCGCCGCTCGCGGCTTTTGCCTGAGATTTTAATGTAGCGCTGCGGTTTTCAGCGCAGCAGCTTTTTCGCCGTTGCGGGACGAAGGATCTCTCCGGCTCAGGGGTCTCGCAAATCGTCGCCGCCTGCGGCCTTTGCCTTAGATTTCAATGTAGCGCTGCGGTCTTCAGCGCAGCAGCTTTTCGGACGCACTACCACGACTAGGAGCAGCCCAGGGCTTCATCGGCGCCTGTGCTAGAATGCCGTCAGCGATGAGCAAAACGTTCGATATCGCTGTCGATACGCTGCGCGCGAATTCGGCGCTCCCCTCGGCCCGCTTCCGTGTAGGGACGCAGCCTGCTGCCTCCGCGGCTGCAAGTGTCGAAGACATCCCCAGACCGAGCCTTTTAGGGGGTCGGACCTTCACGTCCGACATTCAGGCTGCCTTACACTCGGGGGCTTTAGCCCCTGAAGCGCCGGCAAACAAATCCTTCTACATCGAAACCTTCGGCTGCCAGATGAACGTCCACGACTCCGAGAAAGTCGCGGGCGTTCTCCTCGGACGCGGGTATCGCCCCGCCGGCAATCCCGCGCAAGCCGACCTGCTCCTCTACAACACGTGCAGCATCCGCGAGAAGGCCGCGCAAAAGGTCTTTTCCCGTTTGGGCGACCATAAGCCTGCGGCGAAAAACGGCGGCAAAGTCATTGGCGTTCTCGGCTGCGTCGCGCAACAGGAGGGCGAGGAAATCTTCGAGCGCGCCCCCTGGGTCAGCCTGGTCTGCGGCTCCGCCAGCTATCGCAGGCTGCCGGAACTCGTCGAGCAGCTCGAAGCCGGCGGCCGCCGCGTCATGGGTCTCGATCTCGACACGGACGAAACCTTCGAGACCGAAATCACCCGCCGCGACAATCCCTTCCGCGCCTACCTCACCATCATCGAAGGCTGCGACTATTCTTGCGCCTACTGCGTTGTTCCTCATACTCGCGGCCCCGAACGCAGCCGCCCCAGCGATTCAGTCCTCTCCGAGGTCCGCCGCCTCGCCGATTCGGGCTACACGGAAATTCAGCTCCTCGGTCAAACCGTTAATTCCTATCGCGATCCATCGGCTCGCCGGATGAATTTCGTGGAATTGCTGCGCGCCGTCGCCGCAGTCCCCGGAATCCGCCGCGTGCGCTTCACCACCTCGCATCCCAACGACTTTACCCGCGAGATTGTCCAGGCCATCGACGAAATTCCCGCCCTCTGCGACCATGTCCATCTCCCCGTGCAGTCCGGCTCGACCCGCGTCCTCAAAGCCATGCGCCGCACCTACACTCGCGACCAGTATCTCGAAAAAATTTCCTGGGTGCGCGCCGCGCGCGCGCCAATCTCAGTCACCACCGACATCATTGTCGGCTTTCCCGGCGAAACGGATGCGGACTTCGAGGAAACCGTCACGCTCCTCGACGAAGTCGGCTACGACGGCGTTTTTTCCTTCAAATATTCTCCCCGCCCAAATACCCCTGCTTCGAGTATGGCGGACGCCGTTCCCGAGGAAGAAAAAGGAAGAAGGCTGGCCATTCTTCAGGACCGCCAGCGCCAGATCCAGATCGACCGCAACGCTCGGCTCGTCGGCCAGACCTTCGAAGTGCTTGTCGACGGCCGTCACGCTTCGCGCGCCCAGTGGGCGGGAAGAACTACCGGGAATCGAATTCTAAATTTCACTTCTAGCCGTGAAAACATTTTGGGAGAATATCTTCAGGTGCGCGTGACGCGCGCGGGACCAAACAGCCTCGTGGGTGAGCACGTCGAGCCGTCCGAGTAAACGGGGAGGCGAGCATGGAGGTCGAGGTCAAAATTCGGGGCTTGATGATGGATCCTGTCACCAACATGCCCGTCGTTGTACTCAAGGAAATCCAGGGTGTGGGCATCCTCCCCATTTGGGTCGGAATTTACGAAGCCAACGCTATCGCCCTCGAAATCGAAAAAGTTCAGACCCCCCGCCCCATGACTCACGACCTCCTCAAGAACGTACTCACCGGCCTGAGCGTTCACGTGCAAAAAGTCGTCGTCTCCGACCTGAAAGACGACACCTTCTACGCTCTCATCTGGATGGAGCGCGACGGCCAGACTTTATCCATGGACTCGCGTCCCAGCGACGCGCTCGCTCTCGCCCTCCGCCTCGACTGCCCCATCTTCGTCGAAGACGAAGTGCTCAAGACCTCCAAGATGGCCAGCATGGTCTCCGAGAAAAGCTCCGGCGAAGAACTCCGCAAGTGGCTCGAGAACCTCAACGACGAAGACCTCGGCCGCTATAAGATGTAGCTCCTGGCTTCGGTAGCGCCGGCGCCCGCCTGCCCCGGGCAGGTCTTGCCGGCGTTTTTGTCCTGACTACAAGGTTTGTCATCCTGAGGCCCGTTTTAGCCGCTGGATGCGTTCGCGACGAACCCCGCTTTGGGAGTGCGGCAGCTTGCTGCCGCTTTGACTCTGTGCTCACCAATTCCGACCACTCCGCCTGTGTCGGTCTCATGACGCTTGCTCTCCGTAGCGCCGGCACCTGCCGGCCGCAGGCAGGATTCTCTCTTCCGTTCGACGGCGGGAACCTCACTCAAAACATCCTGTGTCGCACCGCAAACCCACCTACCAGCCCGACGATCGTGTCCTGCCCGGCATGCTGGATCATTCCCGGACGCAAACTCCGCCGCCACGCGGCCAGCGCGCCAAACAGCGCTCCGTAAACCGTGATCGTCAGCGCTCCCTTCCATCCTTGATACAGGTGCGCCGCGCCGAACACGCACGCCTGCAAAGCAACTGCTGCTTCGATTTTTCCGGTCAGGGCGAAGAACTGCCGCTGCAGGTAACCGCGAAAAATCAGTTCCTCGCAGAATCCCGCCGTCACCGACAACGCCACCCACAGCGCCATTTCCGGCGCCGTTCGCGGGATCAGCATCCGTACGGCTTCGAGGCCCGCTTGATTGCGGCCGAGTAATACCCCGACCACCAGCAGCACGCCCCAAACCACAATCGTAAACAGAATCGCAATCCCCACATCGCGCCAGAAATCCGCCGCACACTTCCAGCGCCCGCCGATCAAATCGCGGAGCCGTTTTTTCGCCAGCCACACGCCGATCCACACATACAGGAGAAGTATGAGTTCGAATATGATCATCGCGGAGTACAGCGGCACTCGCGTCCGAATCATCATCTTGGACATACGCTCGGTCTGATTCGCCTGTGTCAGAGCCAGGCCAATCGTCCCCGCAATGAACAAAACCGTGTGCCACACGGGCGCCACCCGGCTGCGATCCTGCGTCGTGGCAGTTGCCGCTTCCGGCTGCGGAGGCGAAGTGGGCGATGAGCTCATCGGTGACGATTTTCTTTGCGAGCCGGCCAGTGTAGCATTCCTGTTTCACAGGCATCGAAGTTTCACGCAACCGCAACCCAAATCTGCGCAGCGGAGGATCAATGTCTGGCCTGCATCACTACAAAGTTACCGTCGAATGGACCGGCAACTCCGGAACCGGCACTTCTGCCTACAAAGCTTACGAACGCAACCACGTTATTTCCGCCGGAGCCGCCAAGCCGCCCATTCCCGGCAGTTCCGATCCGCTCTTTCGCGGCGACCCCGCCCGCTGGAATCCCGAAGAACTCCTCGTTGCCTCGCTCTCCGCCTGTCACAAACTCTGGTACCTCCACCTGTGCGCCCTCGCCGGCGTCGTCGTCACCAGCTATGTCGACCACGCCGAAGGTGAAATGGAAGAGGGCCCCGACGGCGGCGGTCGCTTCCTGCGCGTCGTCTTGCGCCCGCACGTTACAATCACTCCCGCATCCGACATGGCCAAGGCTCGCGAGCTCCACCGCGAAGCCCACGCAAAGTGCTTCATCGCTAATTCCATGAATTTTCCCGTCGAGCACGAGCCGGAGATTCGCGTCGAGTGAGCCGACCCATGCAGCGGGTAGCCACGGCACGGTTCTTGTGCCGTGGGCTTCTCTTTGTGGCGCCGACGCCTGCCGTCGGCGGGACAGGAAATCTCCTGCCTTCACCATCAGTCCCGCTTCACGCCGCCTTCGGGTTCGTCTTTCCTTATAATTCTGCATTTTTCTCTTGCGATTCCACCGGCAACGTGAGTAGAGTGTCCCGACGGTAGTGTAGCTGCACGTCGGCAGCCTTGTGGCGCTTCCCAGAGCTCGCGGGCTGTTTCGAGGGAGTGAGGGCGAAAGCTTGGCCTGCGTCCTGTCAGTTGCCAATCAAAAGGGCGGAGTCGGAAAGACCACCACTTCCATCAATCTTGCTGCCGCGCTGGCCCTGAAAAAGAAGAAAACCCTCCTCATTGATATTGACCCGCAGTCCAACGCCACCATCGCCTTCTTCGAGCACGGCGACGCCAGCCAGCCCACCATGTACGACGTTTTCTCAGAGCAGCGCGCCGACCTCGCCAAGATCGTTCGCCCAACGAAGTATGACAATCTCTATATGGCGCCCGCACGCCTCGCCCTGGCCCGCCTCGAGCAGCAACTCGCTGGCCAGTTCGATGCGCCGTTCAAATTGAAGGACTCCCTCGCGCCCGTCCTGAAAGATTTCGAGTTCATCGTCATTGACACGCCGCCCGCCCTGGGCATCCTCACCGTCAACGCCCTGGTCGCCTCCACTCATCTGCTCGTCCCGATTCAGGCCGCTTACTTCGCCATCGAGGGCACCGACGACTTGCTCGAAACCTATTCCCGCATTCGCGCGCGTCCCAATCCCGACCTGAAAGTTCTCGGCGTGGTTATCACGCTCTACGACAAGCGCACCAACATTTCGCGCGACACCCATGAACAGATTCGCGCCACGTTCGGCGAAGCGCTCTTCAAAACGCGCATCAGCAAGAACGTGCGCCTCGAGGAAAGCCCCGCCTACAAGGAAACCGTCTTCACCTATGCGCCGAAATCTTCCGGCGCGGAAGAATACAAAAAGCTGGCCCAGGAGGTATTACAACGTGTCCAAGAGGATCGGGTTGCCCGTCACTCTCAAGATGCGGCATGACGCGCATTACGTCGAAACACTGACGAGTTTCAGCGGCGCATCCGTCGGGCGCATGATCCCGATTGATAAGGTCCGGCCGAATCCCGACCAGCCGCGCAAAAATATCGGCGACGTTCGCGAACTCTCCGACTCGATCCGCGAAAAAGGCGTCCTCGAACCGCTCCTGGTGCGCTACGTCCCGCGCGAGGACACCTACTACATCATCTCCGGCGAGCGCCGCTATCACGCCTCCAAAATCGCCGGCCTCCATGAGCTGCCCTGCATCGAAAAGATCGCCGACGACGCGGAAACGCTCGAACTCGCGCTGATCGAAAACCTCCAGCGCAAGGACTTGACCCCCTTCGAAGAAGCCGACGGCCTCCAGCGCCTCGCCGACCAGTTCGACTACACCCACGACGACATCGCGAAGAAAATCGGCCGCGCGCGCTCTTCCGTCACCGAAACCATGTCGCTGCGCATCATCCCCGGCGATGTCCGCAAAGCCTGCATCGAGACTGGCATTGTCTCCAAATCGCTCCTGCTCCAGGTGGCGCGCCAGCCCAGCGAAAAGAAGATGCAGGAAATGGTGCATAAGATTGCCCAGGGCGGCATGACTCGCGACGAAGCCCGCCGCTCCCGCCAGGAAGACACCGCCATCGCCCCGCGTCCGCAGCCTTACGTCTTCAATTACAGGGCCGGCGACGAGTCGTTCCAGGTGCGCATCCAGTTCCGCAAGAGCCACGTCAGCCGCGAAGAGCTCGCCGCCACCCTTCGCGCCATCCTGCGCGAACTCGATTCCGGCGCCTTCTCCGCCACCTCCGCCGCCTAGCGGTTTGCAGCGGAACGTTTGCGTTTGCCGCGTAGGGGCCCGACCTGTCATTCTGAGTCCCGTCCCGATCTTTCGGGATGGGACGAAGAATCCCTCCGGAGCTTTTCTCTCCCGTCGTCGTACCGTCGCCTGCCC
>DATEKA010000015.1:0-15237 GCA_035277685.1 Candidatus Acidiferrales bacterium | reverse complement strand
TTGGCGCGCAGAACCAACTGGTGAAAGCGGTGTTCGACACGGGCACGCCTACAGTCGTTTTTCTGATCAATGGGCGCCCGCTCTCGATCAACTGGGTTGCGGCGAACGTCCCCGCCATTCTCGAAGGCTGGTATCTCGGCGCGGAGGGCGGCACGGCTGCGGCCGAGGTCCTCTTTGGCGACATTAATCCCGGCGGCAAGCTCCCCATCACTTTTCCCCGGTCCGTCGGACAGCTTCCGGATTTCTACGATCACAAGCCGTCACGCAATCGCAGCTACGCATTTGTGGATAACTCGCCGCTCTTTCCCTTCGGCTACGGCTTGAGCTACACAACATTCCGTTTCGATAATTTCCGCGTCACGCCCGCGAAAATGAAGTCAGGTGATACCGCCACCGTCACAATCGACGTGACTAACACTGGCAGCCGCGAAGGCGATGAAGTAGCCGAACTCTATATCCACCAGCAGCTCTCGACTGTTACTCAGCCCGTTATGGCCCTGCGCGGATTCAAACGCGTCTCGCTCCAGCCCGGACAGGAAACCACCGTCGAATTCAAGCTGGCGCCGGACGCGCTTTCGATCTACGACGAAAATATGAAGCGGGTCGTCCAGCCCGGCGTTTTCGACATCATGGCCGGTCCCAGCTCCGTCGAGACGAAAACGGCCGAACTCGAGGTCATCCAGCAATAGCTGCAGAAGTATTCGACAAGACTGATTGAGAACCGCTCTTCAGGAGCGGAGCGACACGAGATCCACGGCCTTTTTTTCAAACCCACGTGTATTGACTTGGCCTTTTTTTTTGCTACGCTCCGCGCGGGTTGGGTTCCCGGCTCGAGGAATTCACCTTGGTTCGATCGAAAGAGGCTTTTGTATGACTCCACGGAAGGCGTGGCTCGCAATGCTGGCGATGATTGCGGCGACTGCGCTGGCCGCGACAAATTCGCGCGCCCAGATCATGACATGTTGCAGCCTCTCATACCACGATGTTCACTGCTCAAGCCCCGGCTGCCAAGGCCACGTTCAATACGAGGCGTGCAAAGAAGTCGACAACGGAATCTTTGCGGCCGGGCCGACTGACGAGAAGTGCTGCACCTTCACAGAACAGGCCTATTACCCCTCGGACCAGATATGCCAAATTGTGGCGCCTGTCGGACAGGTTCAGAAGGCTCACGCCCAGCAGCAGGAGGAGCGCTTTGTGTATTTCCGAAGCTGCTCTGGGAGCATGCAAACTGAGAGATACGTCCAGAGCACTCGGGCTGGGAGCTGACCGGAGCGGACCCCTATGCTACGTGGAATGGCAAGAGCCACGGTCGGCGTTGCGAGCGCGATCGCCTGGTGCCTTGGGCTGCTCTGCATTTGTGCCCCGGCGGCCCACGGCCAAGCCGCGCCTCAGGGGCAGCAATCTCTTCCGGTCGTACGCGAGTTAAGCAGGGGCGAAACCGTTCACTTCCTAGCTCCGCCGCCGGTGCTGGTCGAGTTTCCTATTAAATGCGACGGCGGCGACATCTTTGTCGCCTACAGCGCTAATCCGTACCGGGGCGTGAACGGTGGACCCAGTCCCCCGATTACCGAAGTGCGCCCGAACTCGAAGAGTACCGTTGAGTTCGGGATGCCTCCCATCGACGGGTACGACCGCCAGGACCGCCATAATTTCGCATTGGGGCCAAATGGAACTCTCTACGCGCTCATCTCCGCATCTCGCACAGAGGCGGGCGGAAAGGGCACACCGCGCCCCGAGTATTTCATCGAGAAGTTCAAGGAAGACGGAACCAGGGATTCGCTTACCAAGCTCGTCACCCAGGCGGGCGCTACGGTGCAGCCCATGGTGTTCGGGGTCTTCAATAATGGCACGTATCTAGTAACGGGAATGGCCTTCGGTCACGCGAACGCTGAGCCTTTCACGGCTATCTTCGACTCGAGCGGCCGCTTAGTGAGATCCGTTCGCCTGCCGGACGATGTTCGCGCCGCCCCGGTTGCTCACCGCCCACCGCCGCCCCCGAAACCGGGCGCGGATAAAGAGCCGCAGGGCAATGGTTCCTCACTGCTGGCGGTGTCGTTCGGCGGCTTGGTCAGCGCGGTGGACGGGAATGTGTATCTCATTCGGGCCAGCAACCCGATTAAAATCTATAGTATCTCCCCTGGGGGTGAGGTGGTGAACCAGGCGCAAGCGCCCATTCCGGAGTCAGATATGAACCTCATGGAGGTTGGGGCGAGTGCGGCGGGGCTGTACCTTGAGTTCGGGCACGTCGCCAACGGCGTGTCGGCGGAGAGTTCGGAGCCGCGGGATATGGTCGCTTTGTTTGACTTGGCCATCAAACGCTTCGTCGCTTTTTATAGGCTCCCCGTGAGCGTGTCACAGGATTGGGTTCCCGCGTGCGCCGACAACCAAGGTAACTTCTCTTTCCTCGGAGAGGGCACGGACGGTCGTCTCGAAATCACGACATACACCCAACACTGAGGCCGTGCCGCGCAGCCGGATGGCACACGCCTTGACCAAGCTCGGGTTGCTGGCATACGCTCTCCGCTTTAAATTCCATCCGCGACGGGGCAATGACGGCTAGTCCGTTTGTTGCTTGGCCCGTTGAAAGGCTGCCTTGAGATTTCTCATCCCATTCGTCGTGTTGCTCCTGCTTCCCGCAACTGCGATCGCCCAGGATCGGCCCGCTGATGCGCTCGCGCGAGGCACGTGGGAGTTCGCCCCTCTAATCGGCGGCGGATCGGGGATAGGAAAGTCGAACGGCACGCAGTTCTTTTATGCGGGAGGGCGCGCCGGCTGGGTGTTGACGGACGAGCATTTGCCCGGCTTGCTGCGCGGAAATTTCGAGTGGGCGGCCGACGTCCTGCCCGTCTATCTGTTTTTCACACCCGAGAATGGGACGGTCTATGGCGGCAGCTTCAAACCTGTAATCTGGCAATGGAATTTCACGAGCGGACACAAATTTGCGCCGTACGTCGCCGCCGCCGGAGGGATCGTATTCACCGCGAGCAACATCCCGCCGGGTAACACGTCGCAGGTAAATTTCACGCCGCAATTCGTCGTGGGAACCCGCATCTTCACCAAGAATAGCCACGCGCTTTTCTTCGAGGGCTCGCTGGCGCACCTTTCGAGCGCCAGCCTCGGCGCGCGCAACCCCGGCTACAACGCGTCTCTGCTGTTCACCGTCGGCTACTCCTGGTTCCATCGCGGGCGATGACACTGAGTGAAACAATGAAGCTTCCGTTTAAACAATGCACTGTCTTCACCAGTTTCACCAATTGGTGATAGAATGGCGCTATGAAACGCGCCACCGTAACCATTCCTGACGACCTCGTCAGAGCGCTGGAAAACTACGCCCGGACGCAGGAGGTGAGGCCGCCGCTGACGGCCATCGTGCAGGCGGCTTTGCGCGAGTATCTTGCCGAACGCGGATACCTGCGCGCACACCGCAGTCTCCGAATCAGCCCCATTCGCCGCGGCAGCGGAAAGCGCGACGTGAGCGAGTCGCACGACCGTTATCTGGCCGAGGGATCGCCTCGAAACAGCAAGTGAAACAGTGTCGCGATTTGAGGTGCGGTTATGCAGGCTGTGCTCGCAGACACGGGTCCGCTGTATGCCGCCATTGACCACGACGACGCCCACCACAGGCGCGCCCAAATCGAACTCAAGCGATTGGCTCGCTCCGGGAAAGAAGTCCTTCTTGCCTATCCGACACTGTGCGAAGCCTACACTCTGGTGCTGTATCGCTTGGGGAAGGCAGCAGCGCACAGCTGGTTGAGCGACGTCAGGAGTGGCGCTTCGCTGATCAATCCGACGGTAGAAGACTACCGAGAGGGATCAACGAAACTGGCTTCGTTTCGCGATCAGCCCATCACTCTGTTCGACGCCACACTGGCCGCCCTTGGCGCCAGGTTGAAAGTTGAAATATGGACCTACGATCATCATTTCGACCTAATGCGCTGCGCCGTGTGGCGTGGCGCAATGTAGGTCGCATCTCTCCATCCACGCCCGAAGAGAGGAGCCGTTCGTGACCGAGGACTCGCAGGTGCGACACCCGGCTGAGAAAGCCGGGGGTGAGGAGGATTGGATTAGCCGGCGCCAATTCGGCACCGGCGCGCTTGGGGCGGCAATCGTTGCTCCGCTATCGAAAGCGCTCCAATTCGTGCGGAATCTCTCCAGCGCAGCCGGTGTATCCCGGGATGAGGCAACCACAAGACCGGCCCACGCCAATGCTGAAACTCTTGCGGCAAACGCGGTGGAGAGTGAGCCAAGTCAGCTCGCCACGGGCGATTTCACGCCCTTCGGCTATCTCGATAATCCGTATCATTGCTGGAACCTGCACCGCAGCGGTATTTTTCGGTCGCTGCCGGGAATCGGCTTTGGGCTCTACTTCCCTGCTGGTCCGGGCGGCTATTTCGACGAGCACACGAACGGCATTTATCGCGCCTTCCTTCGCTTGGGATTCCACATTGGAACGCGCCGGCTCTGGGCCCCGGAGGATTTCCGCGATGGCGAACTGATCGCATCGCAGCACAGCAAGAACGTGCTTACCTATCGCGTGCGAGCGGGCGGCCTCGACGCGAGCTGCTCATTCCTTCAGGTGGGCGAGAACGCGCTCGTCGCGAGCGTTCGCATCGAAAAGCTGCCGGCTGATGCGGCCCCGCCGCGACTCATCGTCGCGCATCAGTATCAGTTGGGAAACGCGCAATGGTGGGGCGGCGACGGAATCGCCGCTGCGTACGACGCTCACAACGACGCCTGGGTGACGCGTTCTTTCGCCGCGGGAACCGTGTTCGCGATTGCGGCTGACGCGGCGAGCCGCGATCATTCCGCCGCGAGCGCCGCCGATCCATCCCAATGGGCGGATGAGCTGCTCAATCCTGAACGGAACGTTGATGAGGCGACGGTATATGCTCGGGCGCCTCTGCGAACGGTCCTTTCCTACAACATCACCCCCGAGATTGCCTCCCGCCGCCTGACCATTTGCATGGCGCGAGGCAGGAATCGCAGGGCGGCGCTTTCGCAACTCAGCAAGGCAAAAGCATCCGCCGCGACGGCTCTTAACTCGAAGCTGGCGGACGATATCAGGTTCTGGGAGCGCGCGCCCCGGCTCTCCGGAGACTGGCCCTCTCATTGGAAAAACGGTTGGACCTACGATTTCGAAACGCTTCGCATGATCGTGCGCCGCCCGATCGGAATTTACGATCATCGGTGGGACGCGATGCAAATCCAGGCGCCGCGCAATGTGCTGGCGGAAACTTCGATTGATATGTTCGCGCTCAGTTACGCCGATCCGGAGACGGCGAAGGCCGTTTTCCTCGGCCAATTTCTCGACGCGCTCGAGCCCAACATCCCCTGCGCGCGGGAAGACGGCGAGATGAACATGGTAGCGGCGGATGGCGGCGAATGCGGCACTTCCATTTCCTGGTGCTATCCGTTTCATTGCGCGCATTCGATCTACCAGCGTACGGGCGACCGCGCGTGGCTGGCAGCCCTCTATCCACACATGGCCAAACTCCTCCGCTGGACGCTCGCCAACCGCGCCGATAAGGAAGGTTTCCTCTTCGCGAAGTGCAGTTGGGAAAGCGGCATGGACGCTTCGCGCCGTTTCCAGATCGACGAACCCACCGGCGGCGAGGTGACCGGCTTCATCCGACTGGTTGAGCTGCAATCTGCCGCGTCGCAGGCGGCCGGCGTGCTCGCGGAATTCGCGCGCGTTCTCGGCGAACGCAACGATCTCGCCGAATGGGAACAGTTGCGCGGAACCTACGCCGCGAAAACGCAGCGATTGTGGAACGGCTCCGACTGGTTCAACGATTTCGACACGCGGAAGATGCGGCCCATCACGAATGTCGCGCGCGACGCCGGCCAGGTAGGACCAATCTTCTGCGGCGTGACGATGCCTGGCCAGACCGAAAGCATGTTGCCTACACTCCGAAGAGTCTATGAAGACTCGCGCGATGGTAAGGCCGGCGACGAAGACCCGATGATGTGGTCATCACTAATGCTGCCCTACATCGAATCGTTGTGGACAGCGCGCCAGTTCGAACTGCTCGCGGACGTGATCCACCTGATCGCCGAACGCATTTACACCAGCATGGACCGGCGCACCATCGCACCGGGGACCGGCGAGCCGCATTCGCCCGCCGGCTGGCCCGGCGTAAGTTGCGAAATGTGGGGCCACAAGGGCGCGTTCGGGGGCGAAGGTTACGGTTGGGGCGCGGTGCTGCCCGCGCACATCATTCGCAATGTCATCGGAATACGCGAGACCGCCGAACCAAACGAACTTCTGCTCGCACCCAACCTGCCGGCCGCCTTCATGGTTCCAGGACGCGCGTACGCGCTCGATAATCTGACCCTGAATTCACGGAATTTTTCCGTGCGTTACTCCGTGACCGGCGCCGGCGTGCTGGCCGTGAGCGGAAAATGGCCGGCCGGAGAAATCGAAATCAAGGAGGCGACCGGCGCCGCTACAATCGCGCACGGCACGAACTCGTTTTCGTTCCAGGGCGGCAATCGAAAGCTTTACCGTCTTGTCGCGAGACAGCAGTCGCGCCACTAGCCCCCGCATTCCGTTTCCGTATTCTCCCTGAGGATGGGAAAGACTGGCGGGACCGTTCGATCCTTCGATCATCCTTCGGAAATGTTAGGACACGCGACGCTAAAAAGCGGCAAGGTTTCGCGATCTTCGGCTTAGAATGTCCGCCCTATGGCGAAAATCACGTTTTTAGGCGCGGCAGGCACGGTCACAGGATCAAAGTACCTCGTCGAGGCCGGCGGCAAACGCTTGCTCGTTGACTGCGGGCTGTTCGAGGGCTCGCGTGATCTCGGGCAGCGCAACTGGGAGAAATTCTCGACAGATCCGGCGGCAATCGATTGGATCGTTCTCACCCACGCGCACATTGATCACACCGGTTTTCTTCCGCGGCTGGTTCGCTACGGTTATCGCGGCCCGATCTATGCAAACGCGGGCACGCGCGAGCTGTGCAATCTGCTGCTCACAGATTCCGCGCACTTACAGGAAGAGGAAGCGCGCTTCGCCGCCAGGAAAAAGTACAGCCGTCACGATCCGCCGCTGCCGCTATACACGACGGAAGAAGCGCAGCAGGCCCTCGGGCTGTTTCGCGAGGCGCCTCGCGCGGATGTCTTTACCATCAGCCCACAGTTCTCCGTGCGCCCGCACCATGCCGGACACATTCTTGGCGCCTCTTGGCTCGAATTGACCATCACCGAGAACGGCAAGCAGACTCTCGTCGTATTCTCCGGCGACCTGGGCCGTTACAACACGCCCATTCTCGACGACCCCGAATCCCCAACGCGCGCCGATTTCGTCCTCTGCGAATCCACATACGGCGACCGCGATCATGCCCCAGGGTCCGTTCCGGACACGCTGGCGGATGTGGTGAATCAGACGGCGAAACGTGGCGGCGCGGTTGTCATCCCCGCATTTGCCGTGGACCGGACGCAGCTTTTGATGTACTACCTGCGCGAGCTTGAGGATCAGCAACGCATCCCGCGCCTGCCGGTATATGTCGATAGCCCGATGGCTATCAGTGTTACCGGGCTGTATGCAGCGCACCGTGAAGATCACAAGCTGCAATTCCTCCGCGAAGAGCAAAATGGCAGCCACGACCCGCTCAACCTGCATGAAGTCCACATGACGCGCAGCGTTGAGGATTCCAAGAAGATCAACGACGTCGTTTCGCCCTGCATAGTTATCTCCGCGAGCGGCATGGCTACCGGCGGCCGCATTCTTCATCATCTCGCCCGGCGCCTCCCGGATTCGCGCAGCACCGTGCTAATTGTCGGCTATCAGGCCGAAGGGTCGCGCGGCCGCGCCCTGCTTGACGGCGCGAAATACCTTCGCATCTTCGGCGAGGAAATTCCTGTCCGCGCGAACGTCGTGGACATGGGTCAACTCTCGGCGCACGCCGGCAAAAGCGAACTCCTGCGCTGGCTTTCCGGATTTCAGACGCCCCCGCGCCAGGCTTTCCTGGTTCACGGCGAGCCGCCCGCGCTCAACAGCCTTCGCGACGCCGTCATCGCGCAATCTTCCGCCCGCGGCGGCGCGCCCTGGAACGTCACCATCCCGGCCTACCTCCAGTCGTTCGACCTCACAACATAGAGCCGCCTTCCTCAGATTTCTGGAAAAAGCGCCGATCCCGACATCCCCGTCTGCAAAGCCGAAGGGCGATCTCTCAAATGGAACCGCGATTTTCGTGAACGTTTTACCCGCGTCCGGACTAGAATCGACTGGCAGCATTAACCGTCGAACCTTCGACGTGGAGGCGCGCCATGGCGAGCGCCAACGATACTCTTGACCGCATTGGCTCCAAAATAGCGCCGGAACCGACGGCAGGTCCGCTCAGTTTCGAGGAGCTGCAGCTCGCCGCCCGCAATCGCGGCATCCCGCTCGAAGCGCTGCGCTACGACATCACGCCCACCGGCCTCCATTACCTGCTCGTCCACTTCGATATTCCCTGTATCGTCGCGGCCTCCTGGCGCTTGCGCATTGGCGGCAACGTGAAGAAAGAAATCGCGCTGAGCTTCGACGATCTTAGCCGTCGTCCGCGCCGCACTCTCGCCGTCACCTTCGAATGCGCCGGCAACGGCCGCGCTCGTCTCTCGCCTCGGCCCATCAGTCAGCCGTGGCTCAATGAAGCCGTCAGCACCGCCGAATGGACCGGCACCCCTCTGGCCCCGCTTCTTGACGAAGCCGGCCTCGCCCCTGATACCGTGGAACTCGTTTTCACCGGCGCCGACCACGGCGTCGAAAAAGGGTACGAACACGATTATGGCCGGAGCCTCTCCGTCGCCGAGGCCATGCGTCCCGATGTCCTGCTCGCTTACGAAATGAACGGGCGCCCCCTCGAACCGCAACACGGTTTTCCTCTGCGCTTGATCGTTCCCGGCTGGTACGGCATGACCCAGGTGAAATGGCTCTCTCGAATCGAAGCTGTCCGCACGCCGTTCGACGGCTATCAGCAGCGCATTGCCTACTGGTACAAGCGCGACGCCGGCGATCCCGGCGAGCCAGTCACCCGCATGCGACCCCGCGCCCTCCTCCTTCCTCCCGGCTTCCCGGACTATCTCACGCGGCGCCGCATTCTCGAGTCCGGGCGCGTTGCCATCCGCGGCCGGGCTTGGTCCGGACAAGGAGAAATTTCGCACGTCGAATTCGGCGTGAACGGCCGCTGGACCGGCGCGATTCTCGGCGAAGCTCCTGGGCCTTTCGCCTGGCGCTCCTGGAGCGCCGAATGGAACGCAACGCCGGGCGAGCACGTCCTTTCCTGTCGCGCCGCCGATTCCGCTGGCAATTGTCAACCAACCGAACAGCCGTGGAATTTTCAGGGCATGGGCAACAATCTGGTGCAGGACGTTCCCGTGACAGTCCGCTGACTCAACTCAAACACGGTTGCCATTCCAACTAAAAGACCGATTGCGCTTACTCCCTGGGTCGCGCGGAAATCGGGCGCATCGGCAACGATGGGGAATCCCGGCTTGCCCGCCGCGGCGGGTGCCGGAACGAAGGACTCTAAACGCCATTCGGTCTTAATATAGAGACACCATGCAGGGACGCCAGTTACGCCGGGGCCATCGCCGCAGAAGCGATCGCTTGCCCGCCGAAATACCCTTGCGGCTAACGGGAGCAGGCTCTTCGAGCAAAAGCTCCAGGGAAAACTCCCGCACTTTGACGATTAGCCGGCACGGCGCTTCCGTCCTCTCAAAACAGAAGTTCGCGCCCGAGCAGGAGATCTTCGTGCGCCGGGTGGACACAGGCGCGGAGGCCAGAGCACGCGTTGCCGGAAAAATCGCTGATCGCGCCGAAGGGTACGTCTACGCCGTCGAGTTCGTGGATCCGCGGTTCAATCTCTGGGAGACCGAGTTTCCGTCAACCGCCGATCCCGATGAAGCAAGCGACCGCATGTTCCTGGTTTGCGGGTGTTGCGGAAAAACCGAAGCAGTCCAATTCGGCGAATACAAACTCGGTCCCTTCGAAGTCGCGCACGGCGTCCTTCTGTATTGCATTCAGTGCCAGGCCATGACCCGCTGGAAGCAGCGCCCCGAAGACGCGCCTCTCCCAGCCTGAATGCGCGGCGCTTACGATGACAAACGCGCCTCAGCCGGCCCTGAGCTGGCCGCGGAACCGTCATGCCTTCAACGACGGATTCGATTTGCGGCTTAGGTCGAAGGCCGTATTGATCAAGGCGATGTGTGAAAACGCTTGCGGGAAATTCCCAAGAAGGATCTTGTCTCGGGGATCGTATTCCTCGGAGAGCAGGCCCACTTCATTTCGCAGCGCCAGCAATTTCTCGAACAGACGCTTCGCTTTTTCTCGTCGTCCCATCAGCAGGTAATTGTCGGCGAGCCAGAAACTGCATGCCAGGAAAACGCCTTCGCCGGGTGGCAGCCCGTCTTCTGTGCGTTCGGTTCGATAGCGTAAGACGAGGCCGTCTCGCATTAACTGGCGTTCGATCGCGCGGACCGTCCCCTTCACTCGCGCGTCGGAAGCAGGCAAAAACCCGGTTTTTGCGATCATCAGCAGGCTCGCGTCCACTTCCTTCGACCCGTAGTACTGCACGAAGCTTCCGAGTTCCCTGTCGAACCCGTTGTTGCAAACGTCGCGGTGGATTTTCTCGCGTATCGAGCGCCATCGTTCCAGCGGGCAATCGCAGTCGAACTGCTCGGCGATCTTGATCGAGCGATCGAAAGCGAGCCACGCCATGATTTTGGAATGTGTGAAGTGCCGGCGCGCTCCCCGCATCTCCCAGATCCCGTCGTCGGGCTCGCGCCAGATTTTCTCCAGATGATCGAGCAGCGCGATCTGCAAATCCTCTTCGGCGTGCGTTTCGCCGAGTCCGGCGCAGTGGGCGTTGTAGAGCGTGGTCATCACCTCGCCGTAGACGTCGAGCTGCACCTGCCCGGCGGCGGCGTTTCCCGCGCGAACCGGCCGCGAGTTCCCGTAGCCTGCGAGCCAGCCGACCTCGTGCTCCCGGAGTTCCCGTTCGCCCGCGAGGCCATACATGATCTGCACCTGCTCCGGACTCCCCGCAATCGCCCGAAGCAGCCAGCTGCGCCAGTCTTTCGCCTCCCCTTGATAACCGGCAACCATCAGCGCTTGCAACGTGTACGACGCGTCCCGAAGCCAGCAGAAGCGGTAGTCCCAATTGCGTTTGCCGCCAAGGCATTCCGGCAGTGACGTCGTCAGCGCCGCGATAATTCCCCCCGTCGGCCAGTAGCTCAGAGCCTTCAGCGTGATCAGCGATCTCCGAACGGCCTCTCCCCACGGACCTTTGTACCTGCACATGCGAATCCAATCGCGCCAGGATTTTTCGGTCTGCCGCAGCGCCGCGTTCGGGTCAATGGCTCTCGGCAGGCCTCGGTTCGATGCGTCGTAGGTGAGCACAAAGGGAATCGTCTCGCCGGGCTTCACCGCGAACTCCGCCACCGTCTTCAGTCCTTCGCCGTGAATCGGCGCGGGCGTCCGGAGAATCGTCATGTTCGGGCCCGCTACCGCCCGCAGCGATCCTGAACGAAGACGCGTGACCCACGGGACGGACTTCCCATAGTCGAATCGCAGAGTCAGATCCATCTTCATCGGGACGTGACCCCGATTTCCGCGCACGAGCCGCACAACGTCGGAGTGTCTCTCTCGCGGCGGCATGAAATCCACTATGCTCACGGAGCCTTCGCCCGTTTCGAACTCGGTTTCCAGGATCAGCGTGTCTTTCCGGTATCGGCGTCGCGTCCGCTTCACCGGGATGGACGGCGCAAGCAGCCAGCGGCCGTTTTCCCGATCGCCCAGCAGGGCCGCGAAACACGCCGGCGAGTCGAAACGCGGCCAGCACAGCCAGTCAATCGATCCGTCTTTCCCGACCAGGGCGCCGGTTTCGAGATCGCCGATCAGGGCATAGTCTTCGATTCCGAGCTGTTGCGACGTTTTCTTCACAGCAGGACTCAAATGGGTCGGCCGCGTTTTACTGATTTCCACTGCCGGTTTAACTGCCTCGAAATAACGGATGGCCTGATCGAGGGCCGAGGAGACTACCTGCGAGATGCACCTTCGAGAATAGTGTAGCACCGCAGGACCTGCGAATAACGGTTCTGCCCGGAAATCCACGGCCGAATCCAGGGTTTAACAGGCGTCGAATCTTACGGCCGCTTTTTCCTTCCTTGGCCCGCCCGCCTTTTCATTCCCGGCACTTTTCCGATGCGTGGGTCGCCCGCCGCAATCAATTCGCAGGCGTGGAGCGCCGATTCCTCGAAATCCGGCGCGTCAGCAGGCAGAATCTGCCATCCCGTAACTTTTTTCCCGAGCACACGGATCGAGCGCATGTTCGGAAAGTCGCGCCGAAGGCTTTCGTGGTGCTCGACCGTCGTCGCCAGCCACACGCCGTTGTCCCCGGTTTCTTCGGGCTTATCGCGCAGAACGAGCACGATCTTTTCCCGGCGATTTTCGGACTGAACAGGGATGTAAATCGCCAGACACCCGAACATCGGACGCGTTCGGACCGGAAGTGCTGAAAGGGCGTCCAGGACGAACTCGAACGGGGCCGCCTTCCGGCGCCTCACGACAAAATCAGCCTCGCTCGGAAAAAGCAAGTTCGCGTTTTGGCGACCCCTGGCCATCGTTTCCGGGTCAGCATACCAAGCCGGCCGCCTTCTGTTGACCACTTCCTGTCTCCGCCACGTGCTCGCCCAGAATTCCCCGCCTCTGGCGAGAATCTTGCAGTTTATGGCTCGTCGAAAATGGCGAGTGGCTCCCTATCCGTTCGCATTCGGAAAGCCCTCTGAATTCTTCGTCGTATTACGACGTAAGTCGCCCATTACACGCTTCTTACGCGGTCCCGCTTCAGGTTCTCCGTTCCCGGCTAACCTTCCGCTTGACACCCACGCGTCGTTTGCTATATTAGCACTCGCTGTCGGAGAGTGCTAATGGCTCCTCTCACGCCAGCAACATACAAGCACCCACCGGAGGAATTGCAAAAATGCCAGTCAACATCACGCCGCTCCACGACCGCGTTCTGGTCCGGCGGCTCGAAGAGAAGGAGGTCGTCAAGGGAGGCATCATTATTCCCGATACGGCCAAAGAGAAACCCCAGGAAGGCGAAGTGATCGCCGTCGGCAACGGCCGCCGCGAAAAAGGCGAACTCATCCCCCTCGACGTAAAACCCGGAGATCGTATCCTTTTTGGTAAATACTCCGGGAACGACATCAAGATCGACGACGAGGAATACCTGATCCTCAAGGAAGACGAAATTCTCGCGAAAATCGGCGGCGCAGCGAAAGCTGCCGGAGGCGGGAAAAGGTAACGCCGAGGCGCTCGGCCGGAGCGGCCAAAGCTGTCGGCGGCAAGAGTAAGCCAGTCCGGCCGCAAGGCCGAAGCCGGGGGCGGCAAGAGTCAAGCCGAACCCAGTTGGCCGACGGCCGAAGCGGTGAACGTAGTTCGGCGGCTTGCGGCAGCGGTTGGAGGCACGCAGGGGAAGACACTGCCGGTGAGCCGAGATGAGGCAACCGACAGTTCAGCCGAATCGCACAAGAAAACTCATTGAAACCAAGTCGCTACAATTTCGCAGTACGAAACAAACTCTAGCAGGCGAAAGATTCAGGAGGAAACAGACTCATGGCAAAGCAAATCGTAACTGGCGAGAATTCACGCCAGTCGATTCTGCGCGGCGTCAACGTTCTGGCCGATGCGGTGAAGATTACGCTCGGACCGAAGGGACGCAACGCGGTAATCGAGAAAAAGTTCGGCGCGCCGGTCATCACCAAGGACGGCGTGACGGTAGCGAAGGAAATCGAGCTGAAGGATCCGCTCGAAAACATGGGAGCGCAGATGGTTCGCGAGGTCGCGAGCAAGACCAGCGATGTCGCGGGTGACGGCACCACCACGGCCACCGTTCTGGCGCAGGCCATCTTCCGCGAAGGCGTGAAGACGGTCGCCGCCGGCGCAAGCCCGATGGCCCTCAAGCGCGGCATCGACAAATCGGTCGAAGTCGCGGTCGAAGAGCTGAAGAAGCTCCATCGCGACGTGAAGGGCGACATGATCGCGCAGGTCGGCACCATTTCGGCCAACAACGACCGGCAGATCGGCACCATCATCGCGGAAGCGATGAAGAAGGTGGGCAAGGACGGCGTCATCACCGTCGAGGAATCGAAGACGATGGAGACGACGCTGGAAGTCGTGGAAGGAATGCAGTTCGACCGCGGCTATCTTTCGCCCTACTTCGTCACGGATCCGGAACGGATGGAGTGCGCGCTCGAAGACGTTCGCATCCTGATCCACGAAAAGAAGATCAGCTCGATGAAGGACCTGCTTCCCCTGCTCGAGCAGATCGCCAAGATGGGCAAGCCGCTGCTGATCATCGCGGAAGACGTGGAAGGCGAGGCGCTGGCGACGCTGGTGGTCAACAAGCTGCGCGGCACGTTGCAGTGCGCGGCCGTGAAGGCGCCCGGCTTCGGGGATCGCCGCAAGGCCATGCTCGAAGACATCGCCACGCTGACGGGCGGCAAGGCCATCACCGAGGATCTCGGCATCAAGCTCGAGAACGTCAAGGTGGAGGACCTGGGCCGCGCCAAGAAGATCACGATTGACAAGGACAACACCACGATCGTCGAGGGCGGCGGCAAGGCCAGCGAGATCGAGGGCCGCGTCAAGCAGATTCGCGCGCAGATCGAAGAGACCTCCTCCGACTACGACAAGGAGAAGCTGCAGGAGCGGCTGGCGAAACTCGTCGGCGGCGTTGCAGTCATCAAGGTGGGCGCGGCGACGGAGACCGAGCTGAAGGAGAAGAAGGCTCGCGTCGAAGACGCCATGCACGCCACGCGCGCGGCGGTCGAGGAAGGCATCGTTCCTGGCGGCGGCACGGCGTTGCTGCGCTGCCTGAACGCGCTCGACAAGCTGAAGCTCGAGGGCGACGAAGCGATTGGCGTGAGCATCGTCAAGCGGGCGCTCGAAGAGCCGGCTCGCCAGATCGCGCACAACGCGGGACAGGAAGGCGCCGTGATCGTTGGCCGCATTCGCGAAGCGAAGGACGACAACTTCGGCTTCAACGCGGATACGGGCGAGTTCGGCAACCTCGTCACGTCCGGCGTGATCGATCCGGCGAAGGTGACGCGGCTGGCGCTGCAGAACGCGGCGTCCATCGCGGGACTCATGCTCACCACCGAAGCCCTCGTCGCCGAAATCAAGGAAGACGAGAAGAAGGGCGCGGGTGCCGGCGGCGGTATGCCCGGTGGCGGCGGCATGGGCGGAATGTA
>DATEKA010000014.1:0-4601 GCA_035277685.1 Candidatus Acidiferrales bacterium | reverse complement strand
CGACGTCTCGAACTCCGGCGTGCGCCGCCAGTGCCCCGCAGCAAACCTGCCCTTCGGGCACTACCACTTCGCACCCGTTCGCCTGCAAGACCCGTATCGTGGCCCGGTTCAGTTCGCTGAAGCTTACTTGCGCGATGCAGCCGGCAAAGAGCGCGACGCGCACACGCCGCTTGCCCTCTGCCGGAAAGGTCTTGCCCAGTTCGCTGAAGAAGAAGTTCCGGTCAATTTGCGGCATGAGCGCTTCTCGTTCCTGTAATCCGAGCAGGCGCAGAATGCCTGACGCACGGGCCAGCGTCGCTAGCCCGGTGCGCTGGTAGAGGCGCACGACGCGTGCGGCGGCCGCGATTCGCTTCGGATGCGGCAAGAGACGTCGGTAAACGAAATTTCGGGCTATACGCGATACAAACCGCCGCCGGTACTTCTGCTCGATCTGCGCTCGCGCCAGTTCAACCAGCTTCCCGTACTCAACGCCGGACGGGCACGCGGTTTCGCACGCTCGGCAGTCGAGACACCGGTCGATGTGCGTTACGAAATCGTCACCGAGTTCGAGCCGCCCCTGATCTACCAGGGCCATCTGCCGGATGCGCCCGCGCGGCGAGTCCGCTTCCCTGCCCCAAAGCCGATACGTCGGACAATGATTCAGGCACAGTCCGCAATGAACGCACCGCGCGTAATCGGCATATTCCGGCTTGTCTTTCGCGCTGAAACCGCTAAGCGTTAGCGCAAATTCGCGCTGTGCCTCTTCGTGTGCCTGAGGCGGTTGCGTTCCGGTTGGCGTCGGAGCCAGCGCCAAGTTAAATGCCTCCCACGAATCGGCCGGGACTGAGGATTCCCTGCGGATCAAACGCGGTCTTCAGTTTGCGCATTTGTCCCAGTTCCCCGCCTTCGCTGCCCCAAATCCTCAACTGCAACTTCCAGGAGTCGGGACACCACGGAATCGTGGCATGTCCCCCGGCCTTGTCGCACGCAGTCTGAATGCGCCCAGCCGTCCGCACCACGCGCTCGCGCGAATCGTCGCTCAGCGCATCGGGAAGCAAAGCTGCGTAGATCACGCCTGCACCGCGCGCCATCCCGGCCCATCGAAGACATGCGCTCGCGGCAGTCGAATCGATCTCCGCCAGAATCTCGCCCATTCGCGACGGCAGAACACTCGCCTTTAGAATCGTCGCAGCGGGAGAAAATCCCTGTGCTATGGGCACGAACTCGCGCTTGCGTCCAAAGGCGCCCCTGACTTGCTCATCTTGGAGGAAAGTAACGCTCGCCATGCCCGAGCGCTCGGCTATCGCTCGCATTTCCCTTTCGTAGCGCCCTAGCATTCCCCCTGAACCCGCAAATCCAGCCGTTACCGCCCAGCTTTTGCCGGTCAGAACATTCGCCGCCAACGGGCGGGCTTCAATCCGTGCCGCGCTCCCGCTATAAAAAAGGTCCGCCACTCCAGGGCTGAGAACTTCCGTCGTGAGGGGTTTCAAAGGCGACCGCGAAAGACGGGCGCGCATGTCCAGAGCACCGGCCATTGACTCGAAATTCGCCACGAATGCCCGAGTTTCCCCTGGCGACGGGAATGTCCGGAAGTTGATCTTCGTGACCACGCCAAGTGTGCCAAGCGAGCCGATCATCAGCTTGTGCAGATCGTAGCCCGTGACGTTCTTCACGACTCGACCGCCACTTTTCGTTAAAATCCCGTCCCCGGTAACGAATCCCATTCCCAGGATGAAGTCGCGTGCCGTCCCGTAGCCCTGCCGCAACGGAGAATCCACTCCCGATACAATCGTGCCTCCCGCAGTAGCTCGGCTCCAAAACGGAACCGCCAGAGGGAGAAACTGGCCGCGCTCCGCGAGAACTGCGCTAAGCTTCGACACCGTGATTCCCGCCTCAACACTCAGTGTCAAATCATCCGGATCGTACGCGACAATGTGATCGAGACGCGTCAGATCAATTGCCAGATCGTACTTGCGCGGCGGAAAACCAATTTCCAGTTTTGTTCGCGCGCCGCATGCAACCACTCCAAGCCTTTCCGTAGAGGCAAACTTCATCACCTCGGCGACTTCTTCCGCTGTGCCCGGACGCACTGCACCTGACGGACACAGCGCCCCGATACGATAACTCGCCAGTTCCTCCGAATTCCCGACGAGATGCGCCTCGCCTACGATTTCAGCCAGGCGCGACATAACCGCGCTTGCTACAGCACTCATGCCGGCACGCCGCTCGTGATGGGCAACGGCCGCACGCGAATCTCGCCGCAGCTTTTCCCGGTGGGGATGATTTTCCCGGGATTCAGCAGGCCTTCGGGATTGAACGCGTCGCGCACTCGTTTCATCAGTTCGAGATCAGCGTCCGTAAAAAGCAGCGGCATCAGCCGGTCCTTTTCCATGCCCACGCCATGTTCGCCGGTGATCGATCCGCCCATCTCGATGCAGAACTTTATGATTTCGTCGGAAGCCGATACGGCCCGCTCGAACTGCTTGGGATCGCTTGCATCGAAAAGAATAATCGGATGGAGGTTGCCGTCGCCCGCGTGGAAGATGTCGCCGATCTCGAACCCGTATTTCTTGCCGATCTCGTTGATGCGGCGAATGGTCACGGGCAGTTTCGTGCGCGGAATCACTCCGTCTTGGACGTAATACGTCGGCGATAGTCGCCCCACGGCGCCAAACGCATTCTTGCGCCCCTTCCAAAGCAGGTCGCGTTCCGCGGCGTCGCGCGCCACCCGAACTTCACGCGCGTGATGGACGCGGCAGACATCCGCGACCGCTTCCGCGTGTGCCTCGACCGCCTCTCGAAGCCCGTCCACGTCAATCAGCAGCACCGCCGCGCTGTCCAGAGGAAATCCCGCGTGGACGTAGGCTTCGACGGCGCGTAGCGTCCAGCCATCGAGCATTTCGCACGCAGCAGGTGTGATCCCCCTCGCCGTGATTTCGGCAACCGTTTCTGTGGCGTCGTCCAGCGAATCGAAAATCGCGAGCAGCGTCTTTACCGCTTCAGCCACCGGCGTCAGCTTCACCGTGATTTCCGTAACCAGCGCCATGGTCCCTTCCGAGCCCACGAACAGTCCCGGCAAATCGTATCCCGGCGTGTCCACAGCGGCACTCCCGATGCGCGCGAGTTCGCCGTCCGGCAAAACCATCTCCAGCGCCAGCACGTGATTCGTCGTCACGCCATACGCCAGTGTATGAGGCCCGCCGGAATTTTCCGACACGTTTCCGCCGATCGTGCACGCCTTCTGGCTCGAGGGGTCCGGCGCAAAGTGCAATCCAAGATGCGCGACCGCCGCGCTCAAATCCGCGTTCACCACGCCCGGCTGTACCGTCGCCCGCTGGTTCTCTGTATCGATCGCCAGGATGCGGTTCATCTGCGAGAAAACGGTGAGAATTCCGCCCTGCCTCGCCAACGCTCCTCCCGAAAGCCCTGTTCCCGCGCCCCGCCCGACGAGCGGCGTTTTATATCGGTTCGCAAGCCGCATGATCCCGACGACGTCCTCCGTACTGCGCGGAAACACGACGCAGTTCGGCCGCGCGGATTCCACCGACCCGTCGTACTCGTATAGAAGCAGGTCTTCTCTTCTGTCTAGGACGGAGTCCGCTCCAAGCAGCCTCTTCAAGTCGCGTATGAGACGAGCATCCATAGGCGAGCATCCGTAAGCTTCCGGGCTACAGTGCTCTTAACCCCTCGCGTTCCCGCAATTTCATCTCGACGCACTATAGTCGCCCCTTGCCGTTACCGTCAAACGGCTGCAAACCGCTGCGCTCCCTTTGGCTCAGGTAATATGGGCGTGATACCCTATTCTGGATTTCGAATAGAGAATTGAGTTGAATCCAACTCCGTTCCGTTCTATAGAAATCGTCGCGAAGATGTGTAAGTTTCCGGCCGTTCCTTGGGACGCGCTGATTTGGCTTCGGCCAGTTTGTCTTTCATCATAAGTCGTGCGGTACCTCTTCGGATGGAGCGCGGCAGTTCGCCATGGGGGTTATCGGATTCCGGCGTTCGTTCGTCCCGCATGATGCAAAAAATCAGGAGTTAGACGTGGTAACCACCGACACACAGTTATCGCCTGTTTCCCCGGTCCGTGCGCCATATGACCGTCATATGGAAGACGTCGGGTACATGACCTGCATGACGCTTGTGCTGCTCGGAAACTACGCGCAAACCGGCCATTTTGGTGGGCCCCTGGCCTACACACCTTACAACGTTGCCGTGCATCTCGCCGGACCGGAGTCGGGCGGTCTGCGCTATGACTACCGCCGTCCCAAGCATCCTTACGCGGACAAATTCATGCTGGCCGGCGGACATTGTGTCCCCACCTGCTACGCCCTCTGGATGATTATGGGCCAGGCCTTGGCGCGGAAGTTCGAGCTGACCGGCGACTCACGTTACAAAGTGGATCCGCACGTGGCCATGCTGCCGGTGGATGCCCTTGGTTTTCGCCGGGGAGCGGGAGCCCTCAAAACTCTGCTATCAAGCTTGGGACTCGAAGATCACCCCCTGTTTGCACAAGCCAAAGGACGCGGCATCCGTGCCCTCGCCGGCCACGCCGAATCGACAGATTTGACCAACGATGTGAATGGCGGCCCTTCCGGTATCGGCGTCGCCACAGCCGCCGGCAA
>DATEKA010000013.1:0-4617 GCA_035277685.1 Candidatus Acidiferrales bacterium | reverse complement strand
AGTTTCGGCACCACTTGCGTAAAAAACGACGGTGCGGTGGCCATGTAGAACAGAACGTTGCCTTCGGTTCCCTGGTCCTTCTCGATCTGGGCCAGCTTGTCTCCGAGTTTCTTGTACAGCCCTGCATCGCCGAAGTCTCCTGCAACGTAGTGAAGCTTCTTTACGAAATTGTCCCAGGTCGCCGGATCGACCTTTACATCCCCGAATTCGCGAATGTCCTTCGTCATCAGATCGCGGAACTGTTCCGATGAGTAGGACTCGATCGAGACGCCCACGATGGCGAACGCATCGGGGAGCAAGTTTCCCTCCGCAAGGTTGTAGAGCGCGGGCATCAGCTTGCGCTTTGTCAGATCCCCGCCGGCGCCGAAGATCACCATCGCGCACGGACCTGGCGGCGACCCGAGCCGGTCCTGAGTCACGCCTCCGGAATCATTGGAACTCATTCAGAACGCCTCCGCTGGAACATCTGGTTTTCGCATCATCCGAAAGTCACGATGCGATTCACTCTCTCTGGCAAACGCAAGGTCCGCTATGCCAAAGCGTCTCGAACCGCTTGCTCGATCTTCGCCAGACCCGCCGCAACATCCTTGCCCACGTGAATTCGCAGCGCTCGGCGGCCTCGTTCGGCCAGGACCTGGAAATCGCCCCTCGCCTGGGCCGCCTTCACCACGCCGAACGTGTATTTTTGCCCGGGAACGGGCACATCCTGGGCATCATCGCACGTTATTTGGAGGAAGACGCCTGAATTCGGACCTCCCTTGTAGGCTTGCCCGGTCGAATGCAGGAACCGGGGACCGAATCCCAGGCACGTAGCAACGCGCCTGTTGTCGCGGACGGCGTGACGCACCGACTGGAGCCGCGATTCATGCCCGGCATTCATCTGAATGTATCCGAGCAGAGCGAAGTAATCTCCCGCGCGCAAGCGCGACAAATGGGCGCGCAGGAACGCCGCCAGCGTGGGATTCTTCCCCGCCGACTGTTTCAACTCGCCAGCGTTGCGGTCGTCAGCAAACAGCTTCACGCCGCCGTCCTCGAAGAACGGCGACTCCGCCGGCAGCGATCCAGTCTTCTCATATTCGTCGGTGAGTTTGCGCGTTTCAATTTTGCTCGCTTCCACGTCGGGCTGATCGAATGCGTTGATCCCGATAACGGAGCCTGCAACCGCGGTCGCGATCTCCCAACGGAAGAATTCTTGCCCGAGGTCGTAAACGTCCTTGACCGCAATTCGCACGACCGGCTGCCCCGCCTTTGCGAGGCGCTCGACGGCCGCGTCCTGTTTCGCATCGGCGCCCGCCTCCAGGCGCAGATAGACAAAGATGCGGTCTGAACCGTAGACTTCCGGCGCACCGATTTCCTCGCGATCCACCGGAATGAGGCCCTTGCCCTGCTTTCCCGTTGATTCGGCGAGAAGCTGTTCCAGCCAGGCGCCCAGGTCGCCAATTCCGGGCGAAGCGAAAAGAGTGACCTTGTCGCGCCCGCGGCGCTGCAAGGTTCCCAGAATCGCGCCGAGAATGGCGCCAGGATTCTGGTCGGCGGGCACAACGGACGCGCAGGCATGCACCATTTCTTCGGCGCGATCGAGAAACCTGGGAATGTCCAGGCCCTGGATCGCGCCCGGAATCATGCCGAAGTTCGACAGCGCCGAGTAGCGGCCGCCGATGCCCGGCACGCCGAAGAAGACGTGGCGAAAGCGGTCATTTTCCGCCACTTCCTGCATGTGAGAACCGGGGTCGGTGATGGCGATGAAGCGCTTCCCTGCTTCGCCTGCGCCAACAACGCCCTTCACGCGGTCGAAGAAATATTGCTTGAAAATATTCGGCTCGAGAGTGCTGCCGGACTTGCTGGAGACGATGAAAATCGTTTTCGCAAGATCGATTCGGCCTTCGATTGTGCGGACCTGCGCGGGATCGGTCGAATCCAGGACGTGAATCTGCGGGCGCCCCGCGATGTTTCCGAACGTCTTTTGAAGCACCTCGACGCACAGGCTCGATCCGCCCATTCCCAGAAGAACCGCGTGCGTGAACCCCGCCTCGCGGACGTCGCTCGCGATTTTGCCAAATTCCTCGCGCCGCGCGATCTGGTCTTCCGTAATGCCAAGCCAGCCCAACCACTTGTTCTCGCCGGCATTCGTCCACAGGGACGCGTCGCGCGACCACAGCCGCTTCACTTTGTCGTGCGACTTCCAATCTTCCACCGTCGCCTGCACCGCTGCGCCGAGTTCGCCGGGTAGAAAGTACTTCAGATTTGCGACGGGCCCCGGGACATTCTGAGCGGCGCGTTTGCCAACGGCTTCCAGCAGTTTGTCGAATGCCTCGTCAAACAATTTGACGCCTTGCTCGGTGAGTTGGTCCGTAGCGGCCTTCAGCGATACTCCCGCCTTCTCCAAACTTTCGAGCGTGTCTCGCGCGTCATCGATTCCCTGCTCGAGGGTGGCGCGCACCTCGCCATGTTCGCGGAATGAGTCGAACGTCGCCGGCGGAATCGTGTCCACCGTATCAGGACCGATCAATTCCTCTACGTAAAGCACGTCGCGATAAGCGGGATTCTTCGTGCTGGTGCTGGCCCAAAGCACGCGCTGCGTTTGCGCGCCGCGATCAGCGAGAGCCTTCCAACGCTGTCCGCTGAAGATCCGTTTGTATTGCTGGTAGGCCATTTTCGCGTTCGCAATCGCGACCTTGCCTTGCAGGCTGCGGAGAGCGGCCTGTTCGCCTGGAGCCTTCGAGCTTTTGATCCGGGCGTCAAGCTGGCCGTCAATGAGCGTGTCGATCCGGCTGACGAAAAAGCTGGCCACGCTGGCAATCCGGCCCGCATCGCCGCCTCGCTTTACAAACTCCTCGAGCCCGGCGATGTACGCCTGAGCCACACGCTCGTACACCTCCTGCGCGAACAACAGTGTGACGTTGATGTTGATCCCTTCGCCGATAAGCTGCTGAAACGCCGGGATTCCCTCGCGCGTGCCCGGAACTTTGATCATCACGTTCTCGCGGCCGACCTCTTTCCACAGGCGGCGCGCCTCCGCGATCGTCTCCTGGGTCTTGTACGCGAGACGCGGCGACACCTCCAGGCTGACGTAACCGTCGCGCCGATTCGTCCGGTCATAAACGGACCGCAAAACGTCCGCCGCGTCCTGAATGTCTTTTACTGCAAGGCGCTCGAAGATTGCGCCGGCATCGAGATTCTGCTTGCTCAACTCCGCCAGCGCGTCCGTGTAATCCGTGCTCCCGGAAATCGCCTTCTCGAAAATCGAGGGATTCGAGGTCATCCCGCGCAGCCCGTCCTCGCGAACCAGTCGCGCGAGTTCCCCGGTCGTGATCAAGCTTCTTCGGATGTAGTCGAGCCAAACGGATTGCCCGTAGCGGGCCAGTTCTTTGAGAGGATTCTCTGCTGTAGCCGCTCCAGATGCGCTCTCGGGCTTGGCGGAGGAACTCATGACTTCACGTCCTTTCTTTGAATGCGTTCGAATCGTTATTGGGAAGTATTCGGATCAAGTCACTTGGATGCTGCGGCCGGCCATCGGGCGCAAGGCCGCCGCAGTTTACGGACGGTATTCCGCGATCTTATGTCGCTGTGAGCCGGGTAGCAGTACGACGCCGCGTCACCAACATCACAATTCTACCGCAGCGACACTCCTATCGCCGGATTTTGTGGATGGAATTCTGCGGGTAGACTGCTCGAGCATCGCGTCCACGCCCGGGCCCGGCGCGCAAGATGATTTCGCCGGCTTCCGGACCGCAAGCTAGCGCAGCCGAATCTGGAGGCTAGCATAGCCGTTTCAACCCCTCGCCAGAGTCTGCTCGCGGGCCAGCATCACAACCAGCCGCGCGACTTCCTCCGGCTCCATCGCGGTGCTGTCGACCACGACGGCATCCGCTGCGCGCACCAGGGGCGATGTCGACCGGCCCTGGTCGCGCCGGTCGCGCTCGTGAATCTCCTCGAGCGTGCGCGCGAGGTCGATCTCGTCGCCCTTTTGTTGATGCTCGCGCCAGCGGCGTTCGGCGCGCACCTCAGCTGAGGCCGTAAGAAAAATCTTGAGCTGCGCGTCGGGGAAAACAACGCTGCCGATGTCGCGTCCTTCCATCACGACGCCGCCCTGCTGTCCCGCGCGACGCTGCTCGGCAACCAGGACGTGCCGCACTCCCGCGATGACCGCGATCCTCGACGCGGCCTGTGCGGCCTCCGGCGTGCGAATCGCCGTGGTCACGTCTTCGCCATCCAGGAAGACGCGCTGGCCGCCGTCCTGCGCGCGCAAGTCGATCCGCGAGTCGCGGGCGAGCGATTCGAGCCCATCCGCATGCTGCGTATCGATCTCTATTCTGCGACGCAGCGCCTTCAGTGCGACAGCGCGGTACATCGCGCCTGTGTCGATGTACACGTACCCGAGCAGCTCCGCCACACGCCGCGCCAGCGTGCTCTTTCCCGACCCAACCGGCCCGTCAATCGCGATGATCAGCCGTTGCATCAACCGAGCAAACCCCAGCGAATGTCATCCTGAGGAGCGCCGCGACGAAGGATCTCTCTTCGTTCTCTCATCCGAGGCCGCTTAAATTCTCTTGAAGGCGCGCTCGATGTCGCGCACCGAATATCGCAGCACCACCGGCCTTCCATGCGGGCAGCTCA
>DATEKA010000012.1:0-10300 GCA_035277685.1 Candidatus Acidiferrales bacterium | reverse complement strand
CGGCAAGCGAAAGTTTGGCGAGCGATTCAGGGCGAAGAGGAACGGGACGACTGACAAAGTTTCGGAATGGCGCAGCATCACGGCGAGCCCTAAGGTCTGGTCCGTGGTGGCCAAGCGTGCACCCGTTAAGCCTGCCCGCCTACGGCGGGCGAGCCTGCCGCAAGGCGGGATCGGCTACCGCAAGGTGGACGAAAAGTTTGACGAGGCACGCGAGGCTTGCCTGCCGCAAGGTGGGCCGTCCGCCGCAAGGCAGCATGACCACAGAACTGAACTCGCGAGACTTGTCGCGGCTGGCTTCTCTCGCTCACGCGGGAGGATGTTAAGCAGCTGTCACTTTTCCAGACTGAAGGGAAGGGGCGGGCAACCGCCCCTTTTCTTTTTAGGCCCAGGTTTTGCTCTCCGCGAGTTTTCCTCCATGCCTTTGGCACATACTTGACGACTCAATCGCGCTTCAGCGCCAGGGGATCGGCGAAATAGTCGTTTCAATCGCGGCAGGACTCTTAACTTTTGGCCGCATGCTCGTCTCGTTTGACTTGCCCGGACGGGCCATCTAATATGACCGCCACCATGGCGGACGCCCAGCTTTCCGGACAGATTCTCTCGCACTACAAAATCCTCGAAAAACTCGGTGGCGGAGGCATGGGCGTGGTCTACAAAGCGGAGGACACGCGCCTCGACCGCTACGTGGCCCTGAAATTTCTTCCCGAAGGGTTGGCGCAGGACCGCCAGACTCTGGAACGTTTTCGGCGGGAAGCCAAAGCCGCATCCGCTCTGAACCATCCGAATATCTGCACAATCTACGATATTGGCGAGGATGGCGGCAGAGCTTTTCTCGCGATGGAATACCTGGAAGGCGAGACGTTAAAGCACAGAATTGCGGGGCGGGCGCTCGATCTTTTCACCTGTCTCGCGCTGGCCATTGACGTGGCAGACGCACTGGATGCGGCGCATTCGCAAGGCATCGTCCACCGCGACATCAAGCCCGCGAACATCTTCGTTACGACGCGCGGGCGGGCGAAGATTCTCGATTTTGGGCTGGCCAAAGTGGACGCAACGCGGCGCGCAGCGGTGAGCGCGGTTGCGCTCGATATGCCATCGGAAGTGACGGTGGGCGCCACGGTTGCGGACCTTACCAGCCCGGGGAGCACGTTGGGGACGGTCGCGTATATGTCGCCCGAGCAGGCCCGCGGCGAAGATCTGGATGCGCGCACCGACCTGTTTTCCTTCGGAGTCGTGCTCTACGAGATGGCGACGGGCGTTTTGCCTTTCCAGGGAAACACGTCGGCAATTATTTTCGACCGCATCCTGCACGAACCGCCGGAGCCCGTCGCGAGGAGAAGCCCGAAAGCGCCGCAGGAACTCGACCGCATCATCGGCAAGGCGCTCGAAAAGGACCGGGACTTCCGCTGCCAGACCGCGGCTGAACTTCGCGCGGACCTGAAGCGTTTGAAGCGCGACATCGAGTCGTCGTCGAGGCTCGATTCCGGGAGTCGAAGCGCCCAGCCGTCGCGCAGCGCGCCCGTGCCGTTCGTTGCGCCGCCTGTCTCGAAGAAGAAGAGCGTGGCGGTGCTGTATTTCGAGAATTTCGGCGGCGCGAAGGAAGACGAGTATTTCCGCGATGGGATGACGGAAGACATCATCACGGAGCTCTCGAAGATCGCGCGGCTCGAGATTTTTCCGCGCTCGGAAATGCTGCCGTTCCGCGACAAGCCCGTGACGGCGCCGCAAGTGGGCGAGAAGCTGGGCGCAACCTACGTGCTCGAAGGCTCGATTCGCCGGGCAGGGAACCGCCTGCGCATCACGACGCAACTGGTCGAAAGCGCGACGCGCCATTCCGTCTGGGCCGAACGCTACGACCGCCAGATGGAAGACGTTTTCGCGATCCAGGAGGAGATTTCGCTCAGCATTGCCAAGGCGCTGGCGATCACGCTTTCGCCGCAGGAAGAAAGAGTAATCGCGAAAAAGCCGACGGCCAATCCGGCCGCCTACGATTTCTATCTCCGCGGGCGGAACTACTTGCGCCAAAGGCAGTTCGAATATGCGCTGGCCATGTATCAGGAAGCGGTGAAGCTCGACCCGAACTTCGCGCTGGCCCATGCGGGAATCGCCCACGCGTGGGGCCAGAAGCACGAATTCGACAGCCAGAAGCCCGAGTACATCGAGGAAGGGCTGAAAGCCTGCTCGAAAGCCGAAGAACTCGGGCCGGATGCTCCCGAAGTGCTTTCCGCGCGGGCGCGCCTGCTGTTTGCCCAGCAACGGTACGACGAAGCAATCCAGCTCGGCTTGCAGGCTATCGCGCAGCAGCATGAGTGCGAAGGGGCTCACGACGTTCTCGGCCGGGCATATTTCGCCTCGGGCCGTTTCGAGGAGGCCGCGCGGCTGGCGGAAAGCGCGCTTCAGGTGGTGAGCAACGACTACAACGCGCTGGTCCCGCTGATCAATTCGATGGAACGCCTCGGCCGCATGGCCGACGTCGAGCGCCTGCGCCGGCGCGAAATGGAAGTGCTTCGCGAACAGCTTCAACGGTTTCCGGATGACGTTCGCGCGCGCATTTTGCTTGCGGCCGACCTGGCGAATCTCGGGGACACGGAAGGCGCGGCCATGCACGTCAAGATTGCGGTGGCGATGCGTCCTGCTGATTCGGGCATTCTCTACAACGCCGCTTGTACCTACGGCATTCTCAACATGAAGGAAGAAGCGCTCGACGCCTTTCGGCGATCGGTCGAGGCAGGCTACTCGAATACCGACTGGTGCACTCGCGATCCCGACCTGAAAATCCTGCACAACGACCCCGAATTCAAGCGTTTGGCAGAGCACGCCCGCAAGACGAACTGAGGAATGCGCTGCGTTCCCTGTGGCGCAAGCGAATCAGTGGAAGTGGGAGATGACGACGGCGTCGGTGACGTAGGCGCCGCGGATGCTCTCCGCTAACCAGGCAATTCGAGTGTTTAACTGTGCGCGCCCATGATCCGTTGGTAGGCTTGTTCGTCCCCAGAATGCAACTCGACCCACTGCTCGTCGGTCATCCCCTTTCGCCACGCGATTAGGGGCACAGCGTCGGGACCGACCGGATGCCGCAACTGCCAGGTTCCGTTCTGTGCGATTTCAAGTATCTTCTGCGCGACGATGCTGGGCGGCACCGGTGCGTCGCTCAGCGATGCCGTGAAGTGCGCCGCTACGCGTGCCGCATGCGGATACGCCGAGCTCGCGTTTGTGCTGATCCGCCGGGCCATTGCCGTATCGATGATGCCCGGCTCGACCAGCGCCACGCGAACGCCGAAGGATTTCATCTCGCAAGCCAGGCCTTCGCTCAGGGCCTCAAGCGCCCACTTCGAAGCGCAATACGGCGTTGCCGGCGGATGGCAGAATGTTCCCGCCACCGAACTGATGTTGATGATTGTCCCGCTCCGGCGTTCCCGCATCTGCGGCACGACAGCCTTGACGCACCGCAAGACGCCAAAGTAATTGGTCTCCATTACCGCCCGGAAATCCTCGATGGGCAGCTCTTCGATCGAGCCGAAGCGTTCGATCCCGGCGTTGTTCACCAGCACATCCACGGGACCATGCTGGGCCTGGATCCCGGCCACGCCCGCTCGTACGGAGTCGTCGTGGTCCACGTCCATGGCCGTCACCTTGATGGGCAGCTTCTCTTTCACCGCGACCGCGGCGAGTGCCGGCGATTTCGATGGATCGCGCATTGTCGCATGCACGTGGTATCCGGCGCGCGCGAATGCAAGCGCCGTCTCGTAGCCGATTCCTTTGCTCGTCCCGGTGACCAAAACCGATGGCATTTCCACTCTCCTTGCTCCGCGGGGGTTGGCTGAGGATACACCAATTCACGTCTAGTGCGGGCAACCGGACGTGGAACCGCCGGGGAGGGCAGTCTGATGTCAGACTGATTCACCCGTCCGCCCCTGGATTGGGATCCAGCGAGATACTTTGTGGGGGCTATTTGATGCTAACCCCCTGCGCAGCGAGATTCGCTTTGATCTGCGCAGCAAGCGCACTGTTTCCGGCTCGCTCGGCCAACGGCAAAGCCGCATTCAAGTACCGAATGCCCGTGTCCCTTTGGTTGTTCGCGCAATAGGCTTTTCCGAGGTCATAAAGCGCCTGAGGATCGTTCGGCTTCTGCTGAGCTTCCTTGATGGCCGCGTCCAGATTTGGCGGGCTCGCTCCCGTGGATGGCTGCGCGGCTCCTGTTGAACTGAGCATCGTGCGTCCTGGCTGGAGCAAAGGAGGCGCAGAGGCCATGATTGGCGAGGTGGTTGGCTTCGCCGTCGACTGCTGTGGCGGCGAAGTCGCCGGCACTTTCGAGCGCGTCATCGGCGATGATGACGCCGGCGTAATCGTTCGCGACGTTGGGCTGACCATCGGCGCAATTGCCGGCTTCGATCCAGATTGTGGTGGCGGCGCGCCACCGTTCTGCTTGATAGGTATGGACCCACCAGCGATGCTCTGTTGCAACGAAGCACTTGCATAGGCGTTTTTCGGAGCGGTAACCGTCTGGGAGTCCTGCGCCACGGACCATAGCCAAACCACGTGCGCCAGATAGTAGTACTCCACTCCCGGTTTGACCGTAGTGTCGTCCGGCAGATTAACGACGAACGGCGCGGTCTGCGTGTTCTGCCATCCTGGCGGGTATTGGGATCCCGAGCTCGAAGTCCAGTCAAAGACGGTGACGGTATTCGCCGGACTCACGGGAACACCGCCGGACCCGATCTTCGTTGTCGTGCAACCTTGCAGTCCATTGCCCAGCGTCCCTCCCTGCCGGCAGGGATCGTCGCTGCCCTGGCGTGTTACGGTGATCGAAGAAATCGTGTACTGATCTAAGGAAACCTTCAGCTTCACGGTGTTGGCGCTCACGCGAGTCGCTGTGAGGACCGGGTTAGCGCCTCCAGTCACGATCCCGAAGCCTGAAGAATCGTGCACGACGCCGGGCGGCGACGCACAGTTGTTCGGATTCTGCCAGTTTGGAGAGCCGCCTTCGCAAACCTCGTAAGTGTATCCGGTGTGCGGCTGGAACGGTCCGGTGTCCGAATAACGGTGGGGCAGCGTGCCGTTGTTGCTTGACTTGTCCAGTTCGGCGAGCTGCTGGTAGCCGTTGGTTCCCATTCGATAGATCAAAACCTTAGAGGAAGGCCCCGGACACCACTGGTCTATGCTCGTGCTTGGATTTGTCCACGCGAGATTGATGTTCGAGGCAACAACTGCAGACAGTTTGGTGGGCGGCGCCCAGGGGGTGGGGCAGACGAGATTGATCGAAACGCTCGACGTGGCCTGTCCGACCGCGTTTGTGGCCGTTATAGTGTACGTCCCGGGACCCACTGACGCTGAGCCTGTCGGGATGGCCACGTTCTGATGGCCGGGGTCCAGCTTAAGTTCGGTGGCATCCGTCGAAGTCCAGGTGATCTGCGTCTGCTCGCCTTGTAGGAGCGACGTGGAGGCAGCCTTGAGGCTCACCGTTGGCTTCGGTGTCGGCGGCGGCCCTACGGGAACCGTGACCGCGGGATTCGTGGTAATGCAGTTAGTCCCGTCGCTTTTGGCGGTGCCGGTGCACACCCGGTAGGTGTAACTCGTCCCACCTTTCACCGTGGTATCCATCCAGATAGCTTCCGTGCTATTTGCCCCGTAGGTGCCTTCACCGAGCGTTAGAGTCTGAACTGGGGACTGCGTGAACCCGGGGGGATTCCGGTAGACCACAAGAGGGGCATTGCAACTATCCTCCGTTGAGTACAGACACGCTGTGACGGTGACTTTAACCGCCGACGGACCCAGAGGGGCAGCAAGTATGGCATCCGGAGGGCTTTGCGCAAGGGCGGTCCCTGCGCATGTAGCCAATGCAACGGCGAACAACAGGGGCAAGAGAACGGCGTCACCGATTCGACTCAGTTTCTTCGCAATTGGCGCGCCGCCATCTTTAAGAAGGCCATTACGCACCACGGAAGAGACCCCGGCGACCTTCGGGAAGCACCGCACTTGAAGCCACAAGCAGGTACGACGGGAACCCTGCGACATTCCGACCACGCCTCACCTCCAAACGCGGCCTCGCTCCAATTTCTTCTTGCCGCGACACTCCAGCGATACGCTCCCTTTCTAGTCGCGTCAAATGACTCCTGCCTTACAAGCTTCTGACCAGTCATCAGTTTGAGAACAAATGGTTTATGGTTGTTCCTGAATCGCGGAGCGAGCCGAAATGCGGGTGCGCTTGTGCGAAGGTCATGTTGTCCCCGACCATTCTCGCCGCCGATAACGCGCTTTGAGGTATTTGGATGTCGCGGTCTCACCAATCAATGGAGAAAAGTCTCGCGTCAGAATGCTCGTTGACAATTACCTGCGGACACTTCAGGATGTGCCCACTTGAAATCTCCCGTCCGGGAGACCGCAACCTCACCCAGTGGAGGATGCACCATGATCTCAGGACCAGCCATCCAGAAATTCCGGACGTCTCTTCGCGGGCCGTCGTTCTGCCCAGGTGATTCCGGGTACGACGCAGCCCGAACGGTGCCGAATGCAATGATCAATCGCCAGCCCGCAATCATCGCGCGTTGCGCCGGCGCCGCTGATGTCATCGAATGCGTTCGTTTGGCGCGCGAACACGATCTGCTCGTCTCGGTGCGCGGCGGCGGGCATAGCGTGGCCGGCAAGTCCGTTTGCGAAGGCGGCCTGATGATTGACCTTTCCGGCATGAAAGGAATACGAGTCGATCCCGTTCGCCGCACTGCCCGCGCTGAAACCGGATTGAAGCTCGGAGAATTTGACCGCGAGACACAGGCGTTTGGCCTGGCCACCACACTTGGGACGGTATCGACGACGGGCATCGCGGGATTGACGCTGGGCGCCGGTTTTGGCCATTTGATGGCGAAGTATGGCCTGGCGCTCGACAACGTAATCGCTGCGGACGTGGTCACGGCGGACGGCCGCCTGCTTACAGCGAGCGCGGACGAGAATGAGGACCTTTTCTGGGGAATTCGAGGCGGTGGCGGCAACCTTGGCGTGGTTACCTCGATCGAGTACCGCTTGCACGAAGTGGGCCCGATATTTGGGGGCGGGGTGTTCTATCCGGTGTCGAAAACGAAGGATGTTCTGCATTTCTGCCGCGATTACGCCGAGACCATTCCGGACGAACTGGTAATTCAGGGTGGCGCGTTGACGCTTCCGGACGCCGGGCCCGTCTTTGCGGTTGCCGGCTGCTACTGTGGGCCGGCCTCAGAAGGCGAACGCGTATTGAGGCCGTTACGGGCGTTTGGCGCGCCGATCGCGGATATTTTCAACGTCATCAGCTACGTGCAGATGCAGAGCCTTTTCGATCCGTTCTTCCCGCCCGGCCGGCTGACGTACGTGAAATCGAATTTCATACGCCAGCTCAGCGACGACGCGATTGAGGCGATGGCCGAATTCGCGGGTATGAGCCCGTCACCGTATTCCTTCGCGCCGTTTTTCGAGCACTGGCATGGCGCGGCGACACGCGTGGGAACCACGGACACGGCCTTCCCGCACAGGAAGTATTCGTACAACTTTATGGCATGGTCGAACTGGGCGGAGCCGGCTGATTCGGAAAAGAACATACGGTGGACACGCGAGTGCTGGCAGGCTTTGGAGCCGTTCCTCGCCGCCGGCTCGTATCAGAATTATGTTTCGGACGAAGGAGAAGGGGTGGCGCGCGCCGCGTACGGAGTGAATTACGAGCGGCTGCTGGCGCTCAAAAACAAGTACGATCCGACGAATCTTTTCCGCATGAATCACAATGTGAAGCCAGTGGCTGCGTCCACGGTTGGCTCGGCGTAGACAGCAGGAAAGCCGCGTGACGCTAAGAGATTAGCGTGCACGTTGCTGTCGCCCGCCTGGGCCGTCCTTTGTGACTCGGCTCTTCCAGGATGGAGCCGCCGCGTTCGCCGGGCCTAACGGCGTTTCCGGACATTTGGTCCCACAGGATTTATGGCCCGTATCATTTTGGGATTGGGTTCCTCGTCCCGAATCCGGTTTTCCCGCTTTGGCCTCTCGCGGTAGACTGACGGCTTTGAGAGTACCCTCACGCCATGCAAGTCATTGATTCGCACGCGCATCTCGAATTTCCTCAATTCGACGAAGACCGTCCTGCGATGCTCGAACGGGCGCGCGCGGCGGGCGTCACTACGTTGCTCGCCATCGGCAGCGGCACCGGCCCGGAACGCCTGAATGCCGCCATCCCCTTTGCCGAAGAGCACGACTGGATTTACGCGACCGTCGGAATCCATCCGCACGAGGCGAAACTCGCCACCGAAGAGCACTTCGCGAAGCTCGACGAAATCGCGAAGCACCCCAAAGTCATCGGTTGGGGCGAGATGGGACTCGATTACTATTACGACCATTCGCCGCGCGACGTGCAGCAGCAAGTGTTCCGCCGCCAACTTGGGCAAGCGCGCGCCGCAAAGCTGCCGATTATCATTCATTGCCGCGACGCATGGCCCGATTGCCTGGAGCTTATCGAAAGCGACTGGCGCTCGACCGGCCTGGGCGGAATCTTCCATTGCTTCACGGGAACGCTGGAAGAGGCCCGCCGCGGTCTCGACCTGGGCTTCATGATTTCGTTCGCCGGGAATGTGACCTACCCGAAAATGCAGCGCCTGCGCGATATCGCGCGCGAGTTGCCGCTCGATCGCCTGCTCACCGAGACCGACTCGCCCTTCCTGCCGCCGCAGGGGTGGCGAGGAAAAAGAAATGAGCCCGCCCATGTGGTTGAGGTAGCGAAAGCGCTTGCGAGTGTGAGAGACTTGCCGCACGACGAGATGGCGGCCATTACGGCGCAAAATTTTCGCCGGTTTTTCGGGCTGGACAACCGGGAAGCCCCGGCTCGCGAGGGTTGACGCGCGAAAGGCGGGCGCTCACCTCGATTTTCCGGTTCAAACCGCAAAGCAGTCGCCAGTCCTGCTGACTGGACTCCACCGGACTGAACGGAGCGGATGGCATTCGCAGTCCAAATCGCTAAGGGGATTTTCGACCTCGTGCGCGACGACCTGGCGTTGGTCGAGCGTGAAATCGCCGCGCAAAGCGGCGTGGCCATCGAGCCGGTCGCGGAAATTTCCAACTACCTTTTGGAGGGCGGCGGAAAGCGGTTGCGTCCTGCGCTGCTTCTACTGTCGTCGGGCGCGGCCGGATACCGCGGAGCCGGCGCGATACGGCTTGGCGCGGTCGTCGAGCTGATTCATAGCGCCACACTGGTTCACGATGATGTGATTGATGGTTCCCTCACGCGCCGCGGGCGTCCCAGCACGAACGCGCGCTGGGGCAATCACATGAGTGTTCTCGCGGGCGACTGGCTCTACATGCAATCGTTCGAAATGGCCTTGCGCGAACGGAATTTCGACATCCTCGATATTCTGATTGATCTTACGCAAAACATGGTGGAAGGCGAGCTTTTACAACTTACCTGCCTGGGGCGCATGGACTTGAACGAAGCTGACGCGACCGATCTCGCCTATCGCAAGACGGCCTGCCTCTTCAGCGGCTGCGCGCGGCTTGGCGCCGTGCTGGGCAAGCAGCCCAAGGAAATGGAAGAATCCATGGCCGAGTATGGCCGCAACGCGGGACTCGCGTTTCAGTTGGTTGACGACCTCCTCGATTTCACCGCTTCGCCCGAACAGCTCGGGAAGCCGGTCCTCAGTGATTTGAAGGAAGGGAAGGTCACGCTGCCGCTCATCTTCGCCCTCGCGAGCGATGCGCCGGCGTCGAGTTCATCCGCCAACGGCCGCCCGAATCACGACGGGCGCAAGCTCGTTGCCACTGTCCTCGAAGAGCGCGGGTTCCGAACCGTGCAGCCCGACGAAATCGTCCACCTGGTGCGCGCGACTGGCGCTCTCGAGCGCGCCGGTCAGTTGGCCCGCGATTATGCAAGCCGGGCCAAGGCCGCTCTCGAGGGCCTGCCCGATACGGAATACCGGCGAGCGCTTCTCGCCGTCCCCGATTTCATCCTCGAACGCCAGAATTAGCCGTTCCGCCGGCCAGCCCCGGCGCCCAGTCCTATGCCCGCAAACTTGGGCCGCAGCTACGGACGATCTCTAGTCGCAAATGCCTGCGAGTAGAAAATCCTCTAACCCTTTCTGAATCAATAGCATGAAAATTTCTAGTCGCCAAAAGATCCGTTTTTCTGTCTTCGCTTTAGTTTCGCTTTTTTCCGGTCTGACAGCGGCCTGAGGGGCCTGGAATCGGGTTCGGCGGGCGCAATCCTGTCCCCGTCCCGGCATCCATTTCCCGTGTCCCGGCTTTATGCTCCCGTGGCAAATTCTCGTTCAGCTCCCCGAAGAGCGCTCGTGGTCGGCCGTCA
>DATEKA010000011.1:0-15884 GCA_035277685.1 Candidatus Acidiferrales bacterium | reverse complement strand
GGTGAAGCGTATGGCACGGAATCTTGGACAACAACCGGCGGTACTGGCGATGGTCGTCTTGGGAATTCTTTCTGCAGCTGCCACGGCGCGAGCCGATAATAAAGTGCTGGGGCGGGTGGATTTCGTTCCGGCGAGCAAGATCGAAAAGTCAGCCGGCGTCTGGGTGGACGGACAATATCTCGGATACGTCGACGAATTAAAGGGTGACAAGAAGATACTTCTGATGCCCGGGAAGCACACCATCACAATCCGCCAAACAGGTTATAGGGACTGGACGGACGACGTGCTCATTCAACCGGGGCAACAGTTGAGCGTGCGGGTTCAACTTGAAAAGAACCCGCAGGCTGAGTACCCCTCGGTGACGGCGCAAGTGAAGTTGGATGTGGACCCCGACCGGGCGGCGGTGTTTGTGGACGGGCAGTTCGTCGGATACGCGGGACAGTTCCAGGGATGGGGCCGGGCAATGCTTGTCGCACCCGGGAAGCACCAGATCAAGGTCGCCCTGGTCGGATATCAGGACTTCACGACAGAAGTGAACCTGCGCGCACATCAGAAGTTCACGCTCAAAACCGCGCTAATTCCCGCAAGCGTCGAACAGGCCGACCCGTCGGTAAAGAAAAAGGGCCGACACTGAACGTAAAGTGAAGCCTTCATAATCGTCGCGGGCGGGTTTCCGCGACCTCCGAATCGTCGAGTCGGTTCGCGTCGACGAGCCGACTCCTCCAGTAGTACCTCACGATCCGAGGCTGGCATTGAGCCAATCGTTTCCGGTCGCCTATAGTCCCGTGCCGCCCGAGAGGCAAATTGAAGTTTTAGTTTAGCGAAGAATCTGACACGTTATTTGCGTCGGGCATTTAGCCTTGGGCGGCCGGGCAAGACAATTCGATGCTTCAACTGCGCTGGTCACGACCAGCCATCTTCGGCACAAGCTTATTGTGTCAGTTCAAATCCGATTCAAGTATTACTTTCAGTAGAACCGCGTCGGGCGTAGAACTCCAAAGCAAGCGCCCTGCGGTCACGAGGAAATTCTTGCAGCAATAAAATCGCCGATGGCCTCAGTTCCCAGTGAGCCCCCGAGGTCGCCCGATGTTTTGTCTTCCCGCAGTGCCGCGCGCACGGCGTCCACAATCCGGTTCGCGGTATCAGACCACCCGAAATAATCGAACATCATTCCCACGGCCAGGATCGCACCCATAGGATTGGCAATCCCCTTCCCGGCAATGTTCGGAGCTGAGCCATGCACCGGCTCAAAAAGCGAGACCTTTCCGGGATTGAGGTTTGCGGAGGGGGCAAGACCTAGCCCGCCGATGAGGCCGGCGCCAACGTCGCTCGCAATATCTCCAAATAGATTGCAGGTGACAATCACTTCGAACTGCGCCGGGTCGCGGACCATTTGCAGCAGAAGATTGTCTATAAATTGATGGCTGGCCTGGACCTCGGGATATTCGGCGCAGACCTGCTTGAAAACCCGTTGCCACAGATCGTGGCCGTAGGTGAGGGCGTTCGATTTGTCGCTCATGCACACGCGCGTCAGACCGTGATTCCGCGCGTATTCGAAAGCATAGCGAATGATGCGCTCAACGCCGCGTCGTGTGTTGACGTCTTCCTGAACGGCAATCTCCTCGGCAGTCCCCTTCTTGAAAAAGCCGCCGACGCCCACATATAGCCCCTCGGTGTTCTCACGAAAAACGATAAAATTCACGTCCCGCTCAGAACGATCCCTCAGAGGAGTAAACCGCTTGTCGAACAATACGCACGGCCGGGCGTTGACGTAGAGGTCGAGCTTGAATCGCAAGCCGAGGAGAATGTCGGCGGCATGCTGGTTCGAAGGGACACGCGGGTCGCCCATCGCACCCAGCAGGATCGCGTCAAAATCCCTTTGAAACATCTCGACAGCATTCGCCGGCAAAGTCGTGCCATCGCGAAGGTACCGGTCGGCGCCCCAGTCGAATTCCGCTAACCTGACTCCGTGCCCGCCGAGCGAGGCGGCTTCTTTGAGAACCTTGACGGCCTCGGGGATCACTTCCTTGCCGATTCCATCGCCGGGAATGATGGCAACTCGCTTCGCAACGTTTGCGCAACTCATTGGTTATGCTCGGGGCTATTTCTCAATGTAGGTCCGTCCGGAATGCACGGTCCGTTCCTTCTTTGACGAAGTGATTTTAATCGACCGATCCCTCGATGCAAAATGCTGGTCGGTCGGAATATAAGTGATCGAGTACCTCGCGTCCACTGCTTCCTTGATTTGTCCGACAGTGTTGGGTTCGCGGACTGCGCTTCGATGCCTGCCGAAAATAAGAACACAAGGGCAGCACTAGAGAAAGTTCCGATCGCGGGGCGCGTCATCGGTGCCCGAGTCTATAGCCGTGGCAGGTTTGCTTACAAGACAAGGTTCCGAACAGGCCCCATGACACCAGTTCCAGTTCGAGTTTTAGCTCAACGCTCGCGCTTCACGCGACCTGCGCTCGCTGTCTGCATGCCGACAATGAAGGTTCCGCCTGCACGAGGTTCATGTTGCACTTCCAGCGGCATCTGGGCTCATGCGCAGGTGTGAAGTGAATCCTTAACTTAAGCCCATAGATAGGATCCGGCTTCCGCGGAATGCAAAATCTTGAATCACGTTGCCCGTTGCGGAAAGCTCTAAGAAAGGCGGCATCCTTTGTCGTAAAGGTATCACTTGAACTTCTCGCATTCGGTCACCGCAGGTTTGTACCGGCACGAATGGTCCAAAGCTAATACAGCAACTTTCTCGGACCATATACACGGTTTCCCCAATAGTGCTAGGACCGCTGGCGATTTACCGTAGTGCTCTGATGTAGGCACGAACGAAGAGGTGATGTTGGCGACAGAATCTACCCACAAGCCCCAGTGTCCGCACTGCGCGAGCACGGAAGTGCATCGCTCGCACCGCAGGCCGTTCGAGAACTGTCTGTCGTGGATTCGAGTTCGGCCATATCGCTGCAATGCGTGCAGTCGCAGATTCTACGCGCGCACACACACCTCTCCTGAGCAGATCGACGGTTCGTCCAAGGCCGCTTAGGGAGCACATCTGCACGGCTTGAGCCGCCTGGGTTGGATCGTCCGCTGGCAAGTTCCGTCTCAGATTGCGACAACCATGCGGCGACTGTTACAACCTAATGAACAGCGCGAGAATCTTGGTGAAGTACTATTGCAATCGTCAGCGGCCACGACTAGCGTAGCGAAGATCGAACATTCAGAGCCGAGGGGAGCCCTTATGGAAGAGAAGCGCCGCTGCAAGCGCCTGCCGCTCTCGATACCTGTGCGAGTTTACGGACGCACGCCGGAGGATCATCCGTTCCGCGAGGCCACCGTCACTAAGGCGGTCAATGTCCATGGTGGTCTCTTGCCCCTGGCGCCTCGCGTGAAGCGTGGCCAGAAGGTGCTGCTCGTGCATGGTTACACACAGGAAGAACGTGAAGCGCGCGTAGTTTCCGTTCACGGGGCGGGGCGAGGAAAGAAGCACGTCGCCATTGAGTTCACACAGGGCGGCGGAGATTTTTGGCACGTCTTCGCGCCGGTCGTAGAGATGAAGCAGGAACGCGCTGGGGCGGCCTGAACCTCAACACCGGGCGCCCAGAAAAGTATTCTCAGGGCATTCGGCTGTTTTCCTTGAGCCGACGCTCTTTTAGGACGGTTGGCTAGGCTTTGACAACAGATTCTTTTCGTCGATCGTTTCCTTGTGTTCAGCACGGAAGCGGAAGGTGACGGACGCTCGCCGAACCCGCGGCGAACAACCTAAACGCGCAATTCATTGATTCCCCTCAAGTTGAAACTCGCCGTTTGACGCCGGTAACATTGCTTGGTAACCTTTCTGGCTCACTATCTCCTTCAGGAATACCGCCAAGTTAGGCTGGCGGTACTCCGATCTTTGAGGTCCGATGCGGCGAATCTCGGGACGGACTCTCTGGTTGATCTTTAGTTCGGCGGTCGTTGTGTTGGTCTGCATTGCCATCGCCGCTGACTTCATTACGGCCAGGTATTCCTCAAGCGAGGATTGGGTCTCCCACACACAACAAGTGTCAACCTGGTTGATTCGGCTGCGTTCCGACCTGGCCACCGCGGAAGCAGCGCGCTTGGCGTTTGTGTCTTCTCAGGATCCGGTTGAGCTCCCGCTTTATGACGAGTCATCCCGGCGGATTCCTCTCGATCTCGACACTTTGGATCACCTGACAACCGATAACCCGGCGCAGCAGACAAGGATCGTGCGTGCGAGGCCGTTGATCGAGCAGCGTCTGGGTTTGCTCCAGGAATCCATCAATCTCGCCAAAATGAATTCGGCCGGGCAAGCGGCCGCACAGCAAAAGCTCACGCTTTCAGGGGCCGGGCTGACGCAGGAACTGCGTCAGATCCTCGATCAGGCGCAGGCTGACGAAGAGGCGCTGCTGCACCAGCGGGAGACCTTCTCGAATGAAACATACAAATCGGAGAGAGGGGTGCTTGCCCTTGCCTTCGTGCTGACGGTTTTCATTCTGGCGGCGACGTTTTGGACGCTACTGATGGAACTGAAGGAACGCCGACAGGCGGAAGAAGTGGTCCGCCAACTGAGCGGCCGTCTCTTAAAGGTGCAAGATCAAGAGCGGCGTCGCATCGCGCGGGAGTTGCACGACAGCTTGGGCCAGTTGCTGTCGAGTCTGAAGATGAACCTCGATCAGATGGCGTCGAGATCGGGCGGAATCGCTGCGCCGCGGGAAGAAACGATCCAAATGTGCCTGGAACTCACGCAGCAGAGCCTCGACGAGACCCGCACCCTTTCCTACTTGCTGCACCCGCCCCTGCTTGACGAATTCGGCTTTGCGTCGGCCGCAAAATGGTACGTTGACGGGTTCGTGAAGCGGAGCAAGATTGACGTGAAGCTGGAAATCGCTCCGGATTTCGAGCGATTGCCCGAGGAAGTGGAATTGGCCTTATTCCGCGTCCTTCAGGAGAGCTTGACGAACATTCACCGTCACTCCGGCAGCCCCACGGCGGAAATCGTGGCCCGCAGCCTGCAGCGCGTGGTCACACTTCAAATTACCGATCACGGAAAGGGAATCTCCCCTGAAGTGCTCGAAAAGTTCCGCCGAATTCGCGGAGGTGTCGGTGTGGGACTGGCCGGGATGCGCGAGCGGATCGAAGAACTCGGCGGGAACCTTAACATCGAGTCTGAGGGCCGCACCACTGTTCTCGAGGTCAAGATTCCGGTTCCGGAAGGGCGACCGCGGGACGATTCGGCGACTTTTTCCGCTTCCCCGCCGCAGGACGTTATCTCCGAGGCAAAGGCTTCATCGGCAAGCGCGAGTGCCGGCAGCGGAAGAGCGATTCACTCGAGTACAGCCGAATCCTGAGGCTTCCGGCACAACCACGGAATCAAACAGTTCGCCTCGCATGATCCCTCATAAACTGCTCCATTTTGACGATTTGAAGCCAGCGACGCCGCCTCTCACTTATCTGATCCTCAAATGATGCGCGCCCCGCGTTCAGCCAGATACACTCCCGCCAGGACGAGCGCGGTTCCAGTCAGAAGATGACTCGACGGATGCTCGGCGAGAACAGCGGACGCCAGAAGAATCACAATCACAGGCTGCAAGTAATTGATGACCGCGACGCGAGACGGGTCCATGTGCCGCAGAGCCCAATAAAAAATGAGATATGCGGCGACGGAACTGAAAATCGCCATGTACAGCATGCCTGCCCAGCCCTGCCAGGCAACGGCCCGCCAGTCAAGGCGAATTGCCTGGTGAACAGCTACGGGCAGGAAAACAATGGCGCCGCCGGCACAGTTGAACGTGTTCAGCGCAACCGCGTCGTAGTCGGCTGTAACGCGCTTGGCCAGTACGGCGTAAATCGAAAATCCAAGGGCGCCTCCCAGCGTAATCAGGTCGCCCATCAGTAGTGGAGAATGTGTGTGCCGCCCTTGCTCGAACTCCAGCAGCAGAATCCCCGCGAGCGCCAGTCCCATCCCTCCAATCTTTCCGGCCGAAAGCGTCTCGATTCCCATTGCGCGGGCCAGCACGAGAATCAATATGGGATCGAACGCGACGATGATCGCCGAATGCGCTGGAATCGAGTACTTCAGGCCCGTCGTGAACAGGCCCTGGTTTACGATCACCCCCAGAAACGCCAGCCAGATGAAGGTCCCGAGGTGCCGGCGCTGCAAAGGAGTTCGTCGCCCACGCGCGAGATAAATACCCAGCATGACCGCGCCCGCAATTTCAAAGCGGAACGCAATCAATGTAAGCAAATCCAAGTGCGCCAAAGCTACCGTCGCCACAATGTAGTTGACTGCCCAAATCACCAGCGCCGCGGCAAGCCCGCAGGCGAGCATGATTGATGACGGACGGCTGCCGCTTAAGGAGGGCGCTTCGGAGGCTGGCGTGCTCAACTTCGGCTCTTGAGATTCCGGCTCATGCGCGTGTCATTCGAGGACCTCGCTCCGGAGCGTGAGCGATTCGATCCGGTCTCGGCGCGGCTCATACCCAATCCCCGCGCTTGTGGGGATGCGAATCGTTCCTTGCCGCGAAACCTCGACTTCCGGCTGGATGATGTCCTCGTCCCAATATCGGCGGCTCGCGGAAACGTCGCCAGGCAAAGAGAAGTTCGGGAGCGACGACATCGCGATGTTGTGCGCGCGCCCAATCCCCGATTCCAGCATGCCGCCGCACCAGACTGGAACGGACTTCGATTGGCAGAGATCGTGGAGACGGCGCGCGGCGGTATGGCCGCCCACGCGTCCAAGCTTGATATTGATGATCCGGCAGGCGCCTAGCTCGATCGCGGCGCGGGCGTGCTCGATGTCGTGGATGCACTCGTCCAGGCAGACCGGGGTCTCAAGTTGCCGTTGCAGCGCGGCGTGGGAGTAAAAATCATCCCATCCGAGCGGCTGCTCGATCATCATCAGGTGAAACGCGTCGAGCTGTTTCAGGAGCGTCGCGTCAGCGAGCGTGTAATCGGAATTCGCGTCGGCCATCAGGCGAATGCGCGGGAAACGTTCGCGCAAAGCGCGCACAGGCCCGACCTCGAGCCCGCGCTTGATCTTGATTTTGATTCTTTGATAGCCTGCCGCGAGTTCGCGCTCCACCTTGGTAATCAGCCTTTCGATTGACGGCTGAATGCCGATCGAAACGCCGCACGGAATGTCGTCGCGCGTGCCTCCGAGCAGCTTTGCGAGCGGAACACCTTTCAGCTTGGCTTCCGCATCCCAAAGAGCCGTTTCGACACCGCCCTTCGCCATGTTGTGTCCTCGGATTCGCGCAAGTGAATCCCAAATCTCCGAGGCGGACGCGAATTCCCTTCCTCGCAATGTGGGCCAGATGAAATCGCGAATGACGTGCCAGGCAGTTTCGACCGTTTCGTAAGAATAAAAGGGATCTTCGCCCGCCGTGGATTCGCCCCAGCCGGTCACGCCATCGACATCTGCTTCGATCAAAAGGATATGCCGCTCTTTCGACGTGTCGAAACTCGTCTGAAACGGTTCGACGAGCTCAAGCCGGATTTCGCGAAGCGTGAGTTTTTGTGCGCGCATTTTGTTTGCTCTTCAGCCTTCCTGAATTTCGGGGAGTTCGAGTCCCGCAACAGCAGCAATCGGTTCGAGGATGTATTCGGTCGTCCGATCCAGCGTTTCCACGCCGGTAGCCACACAGCCGCTGCGAAAGTACTTCTGAAATTGCTCGCGGGCTGCAGTTTGGACGCGCGTTGCCAGGTCTCGATCGCCGGACTTGATCTGTCCGAGATTCGACGGGAGCGATATGCGCGCCACCGGCCCCTTTGCAGGCAGAGGATTATCCGCCAGCACATTCTTCACCCGCTCGGAATCGAGCCACCATTCAGCAACAAGCCTGTCCGTCGGCAGCCCGGCATGAAGCGGACTCTCCGTTACGCCGTAACAATTCGGAATGAACCGCCGGGCCACCGCACCCAGGCGAACTAAATTGAAATACGCGTTTTTCAGCTCCAGCGGATCGAACGTCCACTCGACCAGGACGATTCCTCGCTTCAGAGCTTCCTGCCGTTGAAATAATTTCAACCGGCGGCCAACGCCTCGGTCGCGGTATTCGGAAAGCACGGCGGTCATGTGCGAATGAAGGAACGGCTTACCCTCGCGAACACCAGCGAGCGCCATCGTAAAACCGACCAGCGTGCTGCCGTCGAACGCGCCAATCACCTGCCCGCCCGTGTGGTGCGCCACGACGAAAATCGAAGCGCTGATAACCAGATCCTCGCCCCACACGGCCGCCTGCAATCGCTCGCACTCCTCGTATTCGGCGAGCTCACCGCACAGCCGTATTTCTATATCGCCCGGCATTGGTTTTGAGCCCAGGCAAGCCTCGAAGCCGCCACTCGACTCATCCTTTCACCTTCGACTCGTTCCAGAGCGCTTCCATGCGCTGGCGCGGAACGTTCGCAAACGCCTCGCCTTGGCGAGCTGATTCCGTTTCCATCCACTTAAAGCGTCGCTTGAACTTCTTGTTGGCCTTCTTCAACGCGATTTCGGGATCCACTCCAAGAAGGCGTGCGACATTCACTACCGTGAAAATCAGATCGCCTGTCTCCTCTTCCAGCAACCGCGAGCGCTCGCGGGCATTCCCGGGGGCGGCCGTCGGAGACTCGCCTGACTCCTTCACTCGCGGGGCGGGAGTGGCGCCGGAGCCGGCGTGACCGTGGGCGACCAGTGACTCGAGTTCGTGCTTCTCCTCCTCCAATTTGTGAAGCACGCCGTCCAGATTGTCCCAGTCGAAGCCCACATGAGCGGCGCGGCGCGTGAGCTGGTAGGCCTCCAGTACAGCCGGGAGCGAAGGGGGGACGCCGTCGAGCACCGATTCGCCTGCGCCGCTGTGCGCCCTGCCGGCCCCTGCTGCGACCGCCTCTTCAGCGCGCTCCTGCGCTTTCAGTTGCTCCCAGTTTTTCAAGACGTCTGCTGGCGTTCTGGCTTTCGCTTCTCCAAAAACGTGCGGATGCCGCCGCACCATTTTCGTGAACACCGACTCGATCACATCCGAGATCGTGAATCGCCCGCTTTCTTCCGCCAAAATCGCGTGAAAGACAATCTGGAGCAGCAGGTCACCAAGTTCGGACGCGAACTTGCGCGCGTCACCTGAGTCCATGGCGTCGAGGACTTCATAAGTCTCCTCGATCAGGAATTTTCGCAACGATTCGTGCGTCTGCTCGCGGTCCCATGGACAACCGCCCGGCCCTCGCAACCGCGCCTGCAGCGCAACCAGTTTCGCGAACCAGTCGCCGCCGTCCTTCTCCCGCGGGGTGAGACGAAGCCTGGGACTCGCCGGTGCTTTTGGTCGGCGGGAGGGACGCGCTGCTGTTCGACGACTCGAAGAAGATTTTCGACCAGGGGACAAGCGGACTCGCAGCTCCTCACCAGCGGTAACAACACAATTTACGGCAGACAGGCTCAATTGACAATTACATTGTCGCGCTGTTCACCGCGGCAGGAAATCTCCTCGGAGCTGCCCTCGCGCTTGTGACACTTGGAACCTGGATGCTAAACTTGGTTTTTAGTTTTGCCCGGCCGTTCCGCAGACGCGGAACATCCATTTCGCAAATTGATCCTGGCAGCGAGGTCTGCACAAGTGGTTGAACCCAAACAGGACGAAACATTCAAGGTCGTAGACAGGCGGCTCTTCACTGAGGACGGTCAGCTTCGAAAAGATGTTCTTGAGCAGGAACGACGCGACGAAGAGGCTGCCCGGAAGGCAGCGAATAAAGCGCCTTCTCCTGGCGCTTCCGGCGCTGACGCGCGAGCGCAGGGTTCCACGAAAGCGCCGGCAGGCGGAGCCGACGGAAGCTCCCAACCGAATGCTCCCTCCAGAGGATTCCAGATGCTCGTCGATTTCCTCGCGCGAAACGCCGCCGCCATGCTGGGCGGCATGGCCGATCCGCGAACGGGTCAGGCGTTTCTCGACTTGGACGGCGCCCGCGAAATGATTGACATGCTCGACGCGCTGCGCGAATCCACTCGCGGGAATCTCGCGCAGGCCGACGAGGATCTGCTCATCGAAGTGATCGGCAGCCTGAAGTTGACGTACATGGAAGTCTCCAAAGCCGCTACCGATGCCATGGCCAAGAAAGCGAAGCAGAAGGGATAAAGAGCTGCACCGTCTCTGGCCCCTTCGATCGTCACCGGAAGCCACCGCCAGGTTCTTCTGTTCGTGCCTGTTTGTTGGGCTAGCGTTCCCGGAATCATGCCCAGATTGAAATTGACCATCCTCGGATCCGGAACATCAATGGGCGTGCCGACGCTCGGCTGCCACTGCTCGGTATGCACCTCGACCGACGCTCGCGACAAACGCACGCGGCCATCCGTCCTCCTCGAATACGAAGGCCGCTGCGTCCTCATCGACACAACCCCTGACTTTCGTTATCAGGCCTTGCGCACACACCTCCAACGCCTGGACGCTGTCCTCTTTACCCACGGACATGCCGATCATGTCCTGGGCCTGGACGATATTCGCCCTTTCAATGCCAAGCAGGGAGCGCCAATCCCCATCTATGGCTCGGCAGAAACCCTGGAGACGCTTCGCCGCCAGTTCTCTTACATCTTCGACCCGAACTTTACCGTCAGTTCCCTGCCTCAAGTCTTGCTGCACGAAGTGGACGCCGCCATCGACTTGTTTGGCGTGAAATTCATTCCCGTGCCTGCGCTTCACGGACCGCTCTCTGTCCTCGGCTATCGCTTTGGATCTGCAGCCTATCTCACGGATTTCAGCGCCGTCCCTGACGCTTCGAAAGAACAACTGCGCAATCTTGATCACTTCATACTCGACGCGCTGCGTTACCGTCCTCACCCTATGCATTCGACCGTCGAACAATCCCTGGCTCTCGTTGCCGAACTCATGCCCGCCCACGCATGGTTCACCCACATTTGCCACGACCTTGGGCACGTGGAGACGAACGCGAAGCTGCCCGCCGGCGTTCAGCTCGCGTATGATGGCCTGCAATTCGAGGTCGAGGCTTGATGCCTCAGCACGAGATCGCTTTATCCTGAGCCATGGGCTTCGCTCCCTTCATCGCGGTCCGTTCGCCGGAAGATTGGACCCGGCATTCTGCGCTCTCGGGAAAGGATACCGCCCTCACCATTGGAAATTTCGACGGCGTCCACCTTGGTCATCAACAAATTCTTAGAACCGTGCGAGAGCGAGCCGGAAAGTCCGAAGATTCGGATCACTCGGGGCTGATTCCGGCGGTCCTTACATTCTATCCGCATCCCGCCCGCGTCCTTCGCCCCCAGCAGGCGCCGCCCCTGCTGATGACACTTCCGCAACGCTTGGCCGCTTTCGAATATGCTGGAATGCGTGCGGCCTTCGTCCTGGAATTCGATCTCAACCTCGCGCACTTGGCGCCGGAAGAGTTCGCGCGCCGCTACCTTGTAGACACCCTGCGCGCCAGGGCTGTGCTCGTTGGGTCGAATTTCCGGTTCGGCCATAAACAGGCGGGCGACGTCAACAAGCTGCGCGAGCTCGGAAGTCGCTTGGGTTTTGAAACGGAAGTAGTCGCTCCCGTAGTCGTCGATGGAACTGTGGTCTCTAGCACGGCCGTCCGGGTTGCCCTGAGCGAAGGTCGCGTCGAGGACGCAAACAAGCTGCTTGGCCGGCCCTACGCGCTTGCGGGAGAAATCCGGACGGGCACGGGAATGGGAAGTAAGCTCGTGGTTCCGACGCTGAATTTGGCCACAGAGCAGGAACTGTTTCCAAAGCGCGGTGTTTATGCAACGGAAGTCCTGCTCGACGGCAAACCCTATCGCGCGGCGACCAACGTCGGCGTGCGGCCGACATTCGACGGCGCCGCCACCACCATCGAATCGCATCTCTTGGACTTCGATGAGACCCGCACCAGCGGGGCCATGGAGGTCCGCTTCTTCCACCGGTTGCGCGATGAGCAGAAATTCGCGGGCCCCGGGCCGTTGCGTGAACAGATTCTCCGCGATATTGCGCGCGCCCGGGAATATTTTCAGGCCGCAAGACAATAGGATTTTTTTGGTTTCCGGCGGGGCGAAATCGCCAGTCTAGCTCGATACACTCGAACGCCGGTGGAGGTCTTATTCTTGACCCGCGCGGCTCACATCGGCGTTGTCCCTGGGCGTCCGCCAAGTCAGCCGTTTTCGACGCGCGACTTTATATCCAGGTACGCCGCCTCGATCAGCCCGCGTAGCGCTGCAGCGTTTGTGGCAATTCCCGGCGTTAGTTTCACATGGCGCATGTTCTTGCCAGCGCCTTCCAACAAGCGGGCCGGATCTGGCAGCCCTACGCCGTGAAAAAAGCCCACGTTTACGTGCGACGCGAATACGTTGACGTAGCCGAAAGGCGCATCTCCCAAACACGCAACTGGGCAGCCGTCGTGCAAGAGCTCGCGGACTTCGTCGCCGCATTTTCGCATCACCGCAAACCACTGCTGCGCAATCGTTCCCAATCCGCCTGAACGCCCTTTCATCCACGCATCGATCGCGGGATCCCGCTGGACAGCGCCGTCGAATCGCAGCAACTCCGCCCTCGCCTTCGCTGAGCGGTCGCGTCGACTCGGCACATTCGGTGTCGGAAACATTGCGTGATGGTCCTGGCGCTGGCGGTGCCTACGCTTGCGAGGTCTCGGATTTTGAACGGCAGTCCTCGCAGATTCCGCCGACTTCCGTCCGGCTGACCGTAATTGCGATTCCGCAATCCGCCGAAATCTGCCGCTTGAGCTGCTCGTAAAGCTCGCTCTCGAACTCGCGCACTTTGCCGCAGCGCATGCAGGCTACGTGGATGTGATCGCGCGGACCGTGACTCTCATAGAAGTGCCGATGGCCCCGCAAATGGAGCAGGTCAAGCTCATCAATCAGACCTTCCCGCTTCAGCAGATCGATCGTGCGGTAAACGGTGACGCGCGTGATGTTCGGGTCGATTGCCTGCGCGCGCTCCAGCACCTCGTCTGCATCCATGTGCTGGTGCGCGCTTTCCATCACCTGAAGCAGAACGCGGCGCTGGCGGGTGACGCGTATTTTGCGCGTGCCCAGCTCCCTGCGGAGCCGGCCCGGCTCGTCAACGTTGATTCGTTCGCCGGTGGAAACGCGCCCTGTAGGCATGGCTCTCATACGCTTTGGCGGTGATTATAACAAAAATCGCCAGCTTGCCGCTCTGGGGGGGCTGGCAGCGTCGAAAGAGCAGCTAGGAGGGCCCTGCCGCGATGACCGGCGAATCCCGCTGAATATCCGGCTAGTGCTGAAAGAGTCGCAGAATATCGCTGTACATCACAAACGCGAAAACGCCCAGAAGAAACACGAGGCCGACCTGAACGAAACGTTCCTTGGCGGCGATGCTCAGATCGCGCCGCAGCGTGCCCTCGATGCCCAGCATCAGGACGTGTCCGCCGTCCAGAATCGGAATCGGCAAAAGGTTCAGCAATCCCAGGTTCAGGCTGATGTAGGCCATCCACTGAATCAGCGTAAGCGGTCCGCGCTTCGCCGCCTGCCCCGACATCTGCACGATGCCGACCGGCCCTGCCAGATCGCGGAACGAGAGCTTGCCGCGGAACAAACCGCCAACGACATCGCCGATCAGCTTGATGTAAGAGACCGTTTCCATAGCCCCGTCGCGCACAGACGCAAAGAATCCCTCGCGCTCGAAGGCGTCCTCCGTGTCCGGATTGGCTCCAATCCCGATCATCCAGGTCATGTCGCCGTTCGATGGATTCATCGTGTATTTCGGAGTTACATCCGCCGCTACCTCTTTGCCGTTCCGCTGGACGACGAAATGAATCGGGTGACCGTCGGATTCGCGAATCAATTCAGGAAGCTGAAACCAGCTGAAGATGGGATGGTCATTCACGGAGACCACGCGATCTCCCGCTTTCAGTCCCCCGTTCGCCGCCGGATAACCGGGTTGAATATCATCAAGCACCGGCGGCAGCGCGGGATACCCGATCAGCGATTCCGCCGAAATCCGGCTGCTCCCGACCGGCACGTTTAGACCAGCGTTGTTTCCGTTGCGAATCACTGTTAACGAGAGTGTCGTATCCGGCTTTGCCTTGGCAATTTGCGCATAGACGGCGTCCCACGTGGGAGTGCTGGCGCCGTCAACGGAAACGATGCGGTCTCCTCGTTGAACGCCGGAAGCCTGCTCATGCTCGGGAACCGCAGCCACCACTGCGGGTTGCCGCGTGTACTTGGCGTACGGCATGCCGACGAAAAAGATCACTCCGAAGAACAGCACGAACGTGAGTAGGATATTCGCCGCCGGGCCGGCGATCGCCACGATGAATCTCTGCCAGCGAGGGCGCGAAAGAAATTCGTAAGGCGCTCCCGTACGTTCCTCGGCCGGATTGTCGCCCGCCATGCGAACGTACCCGCCGAGAGGCAAGGCGCTGAGGCGATAGTCGGTGTCGCCGCGCTTCACTCCCCAAATGCGAGGGCCAAACCCTATGGAGAAAACATCCACGCGCACCCCGCACATTTTGGCAGCGACAAAGTGGCCGTACTCGTGCAACAACACCATAAAGCCAAGCACGAGCGCTCCGGCCACCACGTCAAAGAGCAGATTCGACATAGCACCTCGCTACTTCCGATTCTATCTTGGACGCCCGGATCGTTCTACATGGGTTCGAGCGGAAGTTTCCTTCACACTCGGCAGCGGAACCTCTGTATCTCTTCGCCGGCGCGGCGGCGCGCTTCGCCATCCGCCGCGAGCACGTCACCGATCCCGCCCATCTTTGCCCGTGGCATTCCGTCCAAAACGCGCTCGATCACTGCGGCAATGCCCGTAAATGGGAGCCGGCGTTCGAGAAAGGCAGCGACGGCCACTTCGTCCGCCGCATTGAGCGCACACGGCAGTGGCCCGCCGCCCCGGAGCGCGTCCTTCGCCAGTTCCAGGCAAGGGAACTTGCGCGCGGGAACCTCCTGGAATCTCAACTGCCGCAAGCTGCGCCAATCGAGCGCACAGCCATTAGATGGCACTCGGGCCGGGTAGGTTAGCGCGTATTGAATGGGCATACGCATGTCCGTAGGACCAAGCTGCGCGAGAATCGAGCCATCCACGAACTCAACCATCGAGTGGATCGTTGACTGCGGGTGTATCACGACATGGATTTTGTCGAGATCCATGCCGAACAGCCACTTCGCTTCGATCACCTCGAAACCCTTGTTCATCAATGTGGCGGAATCGATCGTGATTCGCCGGCCCATCTTCCAGTTGGGATGAGCAAGGGCCTGTTTCGGCGTCACTTTGGCGAGGCGAGAGACTGGTGTCTGCCGGAAAGGGCCGCCCGATGCGGTGAGGACCAGGCGCTTCACTTCTCCTCGCTCGCCCGCCCTGAGGCACTGGTGGATTGCATTGTGCTCGCTGTCAACCGGTAGAAGCGCGACCTTATGCCGCTCGACTGCCGCCATGACTACTTCCCCGGCGGCGACGAGCACTTCTTTGTTGGCCAGAGCGATGTTTTTGCCCTGCTCGATAGCCTTATATGTAGCCGGGAGGCCGACGACTCCTACCGCCGCGGATAGCACAGTTTCAGCGTCCGGGTGGGTAGCGACGCGCTCGATTCCTTCGGGGCCCCAGACGATCTCGGGCAGAGGGAAAGCCCCGTGCCCTCCTTGTCTTGCCTTGAGAGCGGTGCGCAATTCCCCCGCGCCTTCCTTTGTGCCTACCGAAACCAGTTTTGGCCGGTGCTGAGCCGCTTGTTCCGCCGTGAGCGCGATGTTCGACCCAGCCGCGATCGCCACGATTTCAAATCGCCCGGGCAGCGACTCCACCACGCTCAGGCATTGCCGGCCGATCGATCCGGTCGAGCCTAGGATGGCAATCTTTTTCATGAGCAGTTGGATTGTACCCGGAGCGACGTTCGCATGCGAAACTAACGGCTCAGCGCCGCCAGCCTCTTTTTCGCGAAAGGCACCGCGTACGCGG
>DATEKA010000010.1:0-6803 GCA_035277685.1 Candidatus Acidiferrales bacterium | reverse complement strand
GCCGCCAGGCACCTGGGCAGATTACGCCGCCGCGATTTTCATCTGGATCGCCATCTGGCCCGAACCGCCGTACCGTCTGCTTTACCACATTTTCCCCTATCCGCCGCCGCTCGAACACACGCTTTCGATTCTAATGGCGCTTTCGACGGCCGTCGCCGCCTATGTGCTTCTTCGCCGGCTCGATGGAGCCGGCTACGCGGTCGAGTGGCGCGCCGGGTTCGGCGCCGCGTTCCTCATTAATTTTGCGGGTTTCGCTGCGATCGCCATTCCGCTTGGAATGAAGCTTCACTTCATCGCGTTCAGCCCAAGCCTGGCGCGAGTTCCCTCGCTGCCGGTCGCGGCAGTTGGAATCCTGTTTTTCACGGCCTGGCCTGAAGAACTTCTTTTTCGTGGGATCCTGCAGAATTGCCTGACGCGAAGTTTCAACAACAAGTGGGCTGCGCTAGTCGTCGCCTCGGTGATCTTCGGGTTCTCGCACATCCTGCATGCGCCCGCGCCGAACTGGAAGTACGTGCTGCTCGCAACTATCGCCGGAATCTTCTACGGCCGCGCGTATATGAAAACCGGGTCAATCTTTCCCGGCGCGCTGGTTCATGCTCTCGTCGACCTCGCCTGGCACGCGCTTTTTCGATAGCGCAAACAGCGTTGTAGCGACGCATGAGGGTCCGCCGCCCAAAACATCTTCAGCGCACGACACCTTGCAACGGGCTCGAGGCGGTCGCGTACAATTTCCTTTCGATGCGGCCCGCCAGGAACGCCTTCCGTCCCGCCTCGATCGCTGCACCCATCGCTTCGGCCATCAGAACCGCGTCTTGCGCGCCAGCGATTGCGGTGTTCATCAGGACGCCATCCGCGCCAAGTTCCATCGCAATCGCCGCGTCTGACGCAGTTCCCACACCCGCGTCAACGATCAGCGGCACCTCCGTGATTCGCTCGCGGAGGATTCGCAGATTTGCCAGGTTCTGAATCCCCATGCCCGATCCGATCGGCGCTCCCAGCGGCATCACCGCCGACGCCCCTGCATCGATCAGCTTGCGCGCGACGATCAAATCATCATTCGTGTATGGCAGAACGACAAATCCCTCTTTCACCAGCGTCTTCGTCGCCGCAATCAGTTGCTCGGTGTCCGGGAAAAGCGTTTGCTCATCGCCGATCACTTCAAGCTTCACCCATTCGGACAGTCCAACCTCGCGGCCGAGCCGCGCCGCGCGCACGGCTTCATCCGCCGTGTAGCAGCCAGCGGTGTTCGGCAAAATGAAGAAATTCTTCCGGTCGATGTAATCTAGCAGCGACTCCTTCGACCGGTCGCTCAGGTTCACGCGCCTCACCGCCACCGTCACAACTTCAGCGCCCGACGCTTCGAGCGCCCGCGCCATTTCCTGAAAGCTGCGGTACTTCCCCGTTCCGATTATCAGACGCGAGCCGAAGTTCCGGCCCGCAATCGTCAGCGAATCATTCAGTGGATCGATCATCACGTTCTCCGCCCCATTTTACTCCGACTTGAAGACAGCCATCTTTACGACGTTAATGCTGGTCGTCAAGGTACACCAAACCACGGAAGCCGGGGAGGTATAAGGAAGCAGCGAGAGTAAGGACAACCGGGCAGTCAACGCGAGCTACGGTATGGTCGCCGGGCCGCCGCTCTACTTGATTTACCTCCCTTATCTCCTTTATTTCCCGCTCGCCTGCGGCTTCGGTTCCTCGACATCGGCGTACAGCCGTTCAATCACGTCGGCGTAAGTCTGTTCGATCACGCGCCGCTTCAGCTTCAGCGTGTACGTCAGTTGGCCGTTGCCGAACGTAAAATCCTGCTCGATCAGCGCAAAGCGTTTCGGCTTTTCGTACTGCGCAAGCCGTTCCGTGAGCCGCTCGACCTCGCGCGTGATCACGTCCCGCGTCCAGGAATCGGCGAGCAACTTCCCAGCGTTTGGAAACTCGCGCCCCTCTTTTCCCGCCTCCGCTTCCAGCGCCGCGAAATTCGGCACAATCAGCACGGACACGAATTTTTGCCGGTCCCCCACGGTAATCGCATTGGAAATGAATGGCGAAGTCTTCAGCAAGTTCTCGATCAGGGCTGGAGCGACAAACTTTCCAGCCGCCGTCTTCAGCAGTTCCTTTTTCCTGTCCGTGATGATCAGGTATCCGTCTTCGTCGAGTTTGCCGATATCGCCGGTGCGCAGCCAGCCGTCTTCTGAGATCGTCGCGCGCGTGTCGTCCGGTTTCTTGTAGTAACCCTGCATCACACACGGACCCTTCACCAGAATCTCGCCGTCCTCCGCGATCTTCACCTGCACATTTGGAATGGGACGTCCCACCGTACCGACCTTGTTGGCCTTCGGCGTGTTTGTCGATACCACAGGCGACGTCTCCGTCAGCCCGTAGCCCTGGTACACCTCGACTCCCACGGACCAGAAAAATTCAGCCAACTCTTTCGCCAGCGGTCCTCCACCCGAGGACAATCGCTGATGCTGCGCGCCGAGGCCCGCCCGGATCTTTTTGTAGACCAGCGTGTTCGCAATACGCCATTGCGCTTTCACGGCTGGCGGCACGTCCTTCCCGTGCGCGCGCCAGGGTACGGCATCCTGCGCCACACGCAACGCCCAGTCGAACACCTTCCGTTTCCATGCTGGCTCGTGATGGCCCTGGTCGAGAATCTTCGCGTAAATCTTCTCGTAAAACCGCGGCACGGCGGCCGCGCGAGTGGGATGTACCTCGAGCAGCGCCTGCGGCACATCCTCCATCCGGTCCACGTATGCCGCCGACACGCCGTTGAACAAGTATCCGTAGCCTGCGATGCGTTCGTACACGTGCGCCAGCGGCAAAAATTCGAGCGCCACATCCGACGGCGTAAACTCTTGTCCGGTAATCGAATCTCTCACATTGGAACTCAGATTCGAGTGGCTCAGCATCACGCCTTTCGGCTCGCCGGTCGTTCCGGAAGTATAGATAATCGTGGCGAGCTGACCGGGTGTGACTTGCATTGCGCTTTGCCGGTATTCCGCGACGGCCGCGTTCGCGTCCGCCGCCGGGGTAGCCAGCAGCGTCTCGAACCGAATCGTCCCTTCGCGCGTATCGGGAAGGGATGCAGCCGAGATCACGCGCTCCACACACTGGATTCCCCCGCGCACACCCGCAAGCTTCTGCGCCTGAGACGCGCCTGCGGTGATAACAACTCGTGTGCCCGCGTGGTTTAGGATGTACGCGAGGCGGTCCGGCGATTCGTTGAAATAGACGGGCACATTGATCGCCCCGATTCCCAGAATCGCGAAGTCGGCCGTGTGCCACTCGGGGCAGTTCGGCGCGAACAGCCCGACCCGATCGCCTAGCTTTATCCCAAGGCCACGCAAAGCCCTCGCCAGCACGGCGACTCGCCTCAGCATTTCTGGTGCGGCGATGGACTGCCATCCGCTTTCAGTCCTGTACATTTGCGCGCGCGGATTTGCGTGCTTGTCTATCGCGTCCAGGAAACATGCCGTCAGCGTCGGATATTCGTTCGGCATCAGTTTTCGTTCACTTAAATGGTCCGTATGCCGCGCAACTCTAGCCCATCGTCTGTCTCCGCGCAAATCGCCCCTCCGGCCGCATGCCGGGCAGACCCCGGGCATTTGACTTGACCTTGCCGGCATCCTAAGATGCGGTCGTTTGCTGGATCGATTTCCCGAAAGCCGCCCATGACGGAAAACGATTTTCTGATCGGCCGCACGGTCTCGCACTATCGTATCGCCGGAAAGGTCGGCGGCGGCGGGATGGGAGTCGTCTATCACGCCGAGGACGCTCGCCTTGGCCGCAGCGTCGCGCTCAAGTTTCTGCCGGAAAGCATGGCCGACGCGGCTCAGGCTATCGAACGCTTCCAGCGCGAGGCTCGTGCCGCCTCCGCCCTCAATCATCCGAACATTTGCACGATCTACGACATCGGCGAGCATTCCGGCCAGCACTTCATCGTCATGGAACTCCTCGAAGGCGAAACGCTGAAGCATCGCCTTTCCGGCCGGCCCATGCAGACGGACGAGATTCTCGAGGTAGGCATTCAGGTCGCCGACGCGCTCGATGCCGCGCACTCGAAGGGCATCGTTCACCGCGATATCAAGCCCGCGAACATCTTCATTACGCAACGCTCGCAGGTGAAAATTCTCGACTTTGGATTGGCCAAGCTCTCGCAACGCGAACCGCTGATGGAAGCGGTCGGCGCGGCTTCCTTCATCTCTGCCACCGTGACCGCCGCGGTCGAAGACCACTTGACCAGCCCGGGCACCGCCATCGGCACGATTGCCTATATGTCTCCGGAACAGGCGCGCGGCAAGGAAGTCGATTCGCGCTCGGATCTTTTTTCGCTCGGTCTCGTACTGTATGAAATGGCCACGGGACGCCGAGCATTCTCCGGCGACACGTCTGCCGTCATCTTCGACGCGATCTTAAATCGCGATCCTACGCCGCCCCTTCGCTTGAACTCGCATCTTCCGCCCGAGCTTGGCCACGTAATCGAAACGGCCATCCAGAAAAACCGCAGCGCGCGCTACCAGACCGCCGCCCGGCTCCGCGACGACCTGAAACGTCTGAAGCATGATTCCGATTCGGGCAAGACTGCCGCGGCGAAGACTGGCGAAAAATCCGTCGCGGTCCTCTATTTCGAAAACCCTGCCAGCGCCAAGGAAGACGAGTACTTCCGCGACGGCATCACCGAAGACATTATCACTGAGCTCTCCAAGATTAAGGATCTTTGGGTGCTCACGCGCTCCGCGGTGATGGAGTACCGCGATAAATCTGCCACCGCTTCCGACGTTGGTCGCGAGCTGAGCGCCTCGTACGTCCTCGAGGGCAGTCTTCGCCGCGCCGGCAACCGGCTGCGTATCACCGCGCGCCTTGTTGAAACCGCGACCGCCCGCTCCGTATGGGCCGAGCGCTACGATCGCGAACTGCAGGACGTCTTCGCCATTCAGGACGAAATCGCGCAGAACATCGCAAAAGCTCTCAAGGTCGTGCTGACCGAGCAGGAAAAACGCTCCATTCAGAAGGCGCCCACGGCGGACGTGCAGGCTTACGACTACTATCTTCGCGGCCGCCAGTACTTTCATCAGTTCCGCAGGAAAAGCTTCGACTATGCGCGCCAAATGTTCGCCCGCGCCATCGTGATCGATCCGAATTACGCTCGCGCCTATGCCGCCGTGGCCGACTGCTGCTCGAACCTCTACATGTACTGGGGCGGCAGCAACGACGACCTCCGTGAAGCCGAAGCTGCCAGCCGCAAGGCAGTCGAAATCGACGACGAGCTCGCCGAGGCGCACGTGTCCCGCGGGCTCGTGCTCCAAATGACAAAGAAGTATGAGCAATCGGAGAAGGAATTTCAGCGCGCGATTGAACTCAATCCAAAGCTCTTCGAAGCGTATTACTTCTACGCGCGCGCCTACTTCCAGCAGGGAAAACTTGAAGAAGCCGCGCAGTTGTTCGAGAAAGCCTGCCAGACCAACCCGGACGACTTTCAGGCTCCCAGCTTGCTCGGCCAGACTTACGCAAGCCTCGGGCGAAAGCTCGAAGGACAGGCCACACGCCAGCGCGCTCTTCGCGTTGTCGAAAGGCATCTGGAGATGCATCCCGACGATGCACGCGCGCTTTATCTCGGCGCCTCCGCGCTCACTGACGCAGGCCAGCGCGATCGCGCGATCGAATGGACCCGCCGCGCACTCGACATCGATCCTGATGACCCGGGCGTCCTCTACAATGTCGCTTGCTCCTACGCCAAGCTGGGGCTGACTGAAGATGCCATCCAGTGTTTAGAGAAGGCCACGGCCGCCGGAGAGTGGCTCAAGGGGTGGGCCGAGCACGATTCCGACCTCGACTCTCTCCGCGGCGATCCGCGCTTCCAGGCCCTGCTCAAATCGCTGTAGCCTCTCGACTGGCCAATAGTCGCGCCTTTCCTGCTAATATGCTCACCGGAGGCGGATGCCATGAAGCTCATCGCCGAAAATACCGCAGCGGAAGCCGTCCGCGCGCCGCACGGCCCGCAAATTTCCTGCAAATCCTGGCAGCAGGAAGCCGCCATGCGCATGCTCATGAACAACCTCGATCCCGAGGTCGGCGAAAAACCGGAAGAGCTGATCGTCTATGGCGGCCGCGGCAAAGCCGCGCGCAACTGGGATTGCTACCGCGCAATCGTCGCGTCGCTGAAAGCGCTTGAGAACGACGAGACGATGCTCGTCCAGTCCGGCAAACCGGTCGGAGTCTTCCGCACTCATGAGTATGCGCCCCGCGTTCTCATCGCCAATTCCAATCTCGTCGGTCACTGGAGCGACTGGGAACACTTCGACGAACTCGATCGCGCCGGCCTGATGATGTACGGCCAGATGACCGCCGGAAGCTGGATCTACATCGGCACGCAAGGCATCCTGCAGGGCACATACGAGACGTTCGCTGCCGCGGGGCGCAAACACTTCGCCGGCGACCTCTCCGGCAAACTCATCGCCAGCGGCGGAATGGGCGGCATGGGCGGCGCTCAGCCGCTCGCAGCCACACTCAATGGCGCGGTATTTCTCGGAATTGACGTCGATCCCGAACGCATCAAGCGCCGCGTCAAGACGGGCTATTGCGATGTGATGGTCAACGATCTCAACGAAGCGCTGCGCATACTGAAGAACGCCGTGAGGAAGCGCGAAGCCACTTCGGTCGGCCTCGTTGGCAACTGCGCAGACGTGATTCCCGAACTCGCGAAGCGCGGCGTGGTCCCCGACGTTCTCACAGATCAAACCAGCGCGCACGATCCTGTCGGAGGCTACATTCCGCAAGGGCTTGATGTCGCCCGGGCCGCCGAA
>DATEKA010000009.1:0-22098 GCA_035277685.1 Candidatus Acidiferrales bacterium | reverse complement strand
TTCACGCGTCAACTCATCCACCGTCACAGCGGATGCCGTAGTCAGCTCTCTTCGTGGGCGTCCCTTCACCACCTTCAGATAGCCGGGAGTAAACACACCCGAACTGAGCATCCCAATCAGCCCGCTGGTGTCGCTAACTGCTGCTTTCAGAATGCAAACTTGCTGTTGGCAACCGTTAAGCATCGTCTGACATGAATTCATCCGAGAAGAGATCGGGGAGGGGTCAACCGCGATAGCTCTTCCCCCATACTTTGCGGTGCAATGCTGAACACCCCGAAGTGTGCTCCTATATCGAAGAGCAGCATGCCCGGCCAACACTCGGATACGAAGCTGTGGAATTCGTCCCGTTGTTGCGGATCCTCCATTTGCGCCCGGCGGTAGAACTTGTAGGCCGAAGGATGACACACGATTCTGAGATCCGGCAAAATGTTCAGCGAACGTGTAACGCCCAACGAATATCGGAGAGAGTCGAGGAGCCACTCCCCTGAATTCCGTGGCGAACGTAACCAGTTACGAAACTCCCGGGGTACGGTGCCGCGGATGACATTTTTTACGGCCTCCGACACAGAAACTCCTAGGCGCCGCCTGATTTGCGCGGTTGCTTGTGCGTCCGGTTTAGAATCCCTTCGTACAGACGAACATGTTCTCCGATCATTCGAGCGGACGTGAATAGACTCTGGGCTCGGTCCCGCGCTGCTATGCCAAGTAAACGGGTTCGCTCCGGTGCCCCAAGCGTTTCACGCATTCGTGCCGCCAGATCCTCCGCCTTACCGGCTTCACAGACTAAACCGGTGTTGCCCACCACCTCTTCGAGCGCGCCGATTCTCGAAACGATCAACATCTTCCCCCGAGCCATGTTTTCCGCAGCTACCAACCCGAACACCTCTCCACCCAGAGAAGGCATCACAATCGTTCTGACATCCGATAAAGCGTTGTCCAAGTCAGACTGCGGCAGGTGTCCCAGAAACTCAATCCTGCCGCCTAGGCCGGCAGCATCTACCTTGAGGCCGTCCAGCTCCGCGCCGTCACCAATAATTTTGATCCGAAATTCGTACCCCTCGGCTGCCAAGCGCTTCGCAGCCGAGAGCAACACTCGCACGCCCTTTGAAGATACCAGGCGGCCCTGGAATGCGAACGTAGAGTTGCAGGTCTCCCCAGTTAGCTGCGGCATGTCGGCGACGCCGTGGTGAATCGTCGTCGTGCGGTTCAGTCCTAGTATCTTGCCCAGCCAATCCGTCGGCGCCACATTCGCAGTGGCTCGATTGCTCAAAAACCGGCGCATCGGGGTGGCGAGAAGCCACACAAGGCTCCTCGTTGACCCCGCCGAGGCCCTATTGCACTGAAAACACTTCTTGTATTCCGCCGCCATGAAATGGCCGGGACATTGACTCTCTGTCGGCTCGAAAAGGAGTAACCCGTTCGGACAAACTGCCTGAAACCCGTGGTGCTCGATCACGACCGGTTTTGTCAAAACAAGAGCGATGATAAGTGGCCAAAATGCAGGACCCGCCAGGTGGACGATGTCGGCCTTCCTCATTAACCTGATAAATCTGAGCAGCCCCGGTCGTCGAACCAATTCGAACGAATACGCCTCCTCCCTTAGTCCCGCCCGAGCAGTTCCCGTGACGACGATAACGTTGATCTGGTCCCCCTTGTCGGTCGAATGCTGCGTGACGAGACCGGCCGCCAGTTCCTTTACAACCGTCTGAACCCCTCCCGGCACAGGAAAGAACCACTTGCTGTAAATCAGAATATTCATCTTAAGATGTGGTTTCCCTTGGCCCGGGCGGCAAATCGATGATATTGCTTCCCACGCGAATTCCCCGTTGCAGGCCCGCGTCGCCTCTCTGCGTAAAAATTATTGATGTGCCGCGCGCGTCAGGACTTCAGCGATCGTGTTTCCAAGAACTCACAGTCGCACCGGAACCCAAGCGAAACCCGCTCCCGCAACGCCCTCTCTCCGTCCCCAATTGTCGCAAGACCATGCGCGGGCCAGGCGGTAGCTCAACGTGGAAGCCTATCACCACGCATTCTGTTACATGGCCGCGCTGGATTCAATGGCCGGAGTCTTGAAGGCGAGATGCGGACGAAACGAAACTCCATCTTCGCTGCTCGATTCGGTCGGACAGGGTAAGGGGCCTGAACTTGCCCGGCTTCCCTGCCTGTGATAGCTGGCTATAATGGACAGTCTCTTGCAATCACCCGTGACTATGGGACAAAAGTAAAGAACCCTCAAGGGCGCAGATGACAAAAACCATCATCGAGCCGTTCCGCATCAAGAGCGTCGAGCCGATTCGTCAAACCACACGCCACCAGCGCGAAAAGCTGCTCGAAGCCGCGGGCTACAACCTCTTCCTCGTGGCGTCCGACGACATTCTGATCGATCTCCTCACCGACTCGGGCACGAACGCGATGTCCACCGCGCAATGGGCCGCGATGATGCGTGGCGACGAATCGTACGCCGGTTCGCCGAGCTTCGCGCGCTTTCGCGATTCCGTCCAGGACATCATGGGTTTCAAACACGTGATTCCCACGCACCAGGGACGCGCCGCCGAGCGCATCCTCTTCAGCGTTATGTGCAAAAAGGGCGACGTGGTTCCCAATAACACGCATTTCGACACCACGCGTGCAAATTGCGAATTCGTCGGAGCGGAGGCCCTTGACCTCCCCTCGCCAGAAGCCGCCGACCCCGCCCGCCAGCACCCCTTCAAAGGCAACATGGACACGGCGCGCCTCACCGAGCTGATCGGCCGCGTCGGTGCCGCGCGTGTGCCTCTTGTCATGCTCACGGTCACGAACAATTCAGGCGGCGGGCAACCCGTCTCGATGGCGAATATCAAAGCAGTGAAGGAGATTTGCTCGCGCCACAACATCCCGCTCTACATCGACGCGTGCCGCTTTGCGGAGAACGCCTATTTCATCAAGCTGCGCGAGCCCGGATACGCGAAAAAGACGCCGCGCGAAATCGCCCGGGAAATGTTCTCGCATGCCGATGGCTGCACCATGTCCGCAAAAAAAGACGCCATCGTCAACATCGGCGGATTCCTCTGCACGAACGATGACACGGTGGCTCAGGCCGAAAAGAACCTGCTTATTCTCACCGAAGGGTTCCCCACCTACGGCGGCCTCGCCGGCCGCGATCTGGAAGCAATCGCTGTGGGCCTCAACGAAGCTCTCGAAGAAGATTATCTGCAATATCGGATCGTCTCCACCGCCTATCTCGGCAATCATATAGCCGCGGAAGGAGTGCCTATCGTCCAGCCACCCGGCGGGCACGCGGTTTACATCGACGCTCGCGCGTTCCTGCCCCACGTGCCCCCCTCCCAATTCCCCGGCGTCGCTCTCGCGGCGGAGCTTTACGTCGAAGGCGGCATCCGCTCGGTCGAGATCGGCACCCTCATGTTCGGCAAGCGCGACGACAACGGCGTCGAGCACCCTGGCCCTATGGACTTGCTCCGCCTCGCGATTCCCCGTCGCGTTTACACCCAGTCCCACATCGACTACGTCGTCGAAGTGATCCTCGAGGTCTGGCGGCGGCGTGAAAAGATTCGCGGCCTCGAACTCACCTACCAGGCGCCATTTTTGCGGCACTTCACCGCGCGCTTTCGCAGGATCTCGGCATGAACTGCCAGCATTGCGGCGGCGAACTGACTCAAAAGAGCACGGCCAGCCTGTTCGTCGCCAGCGTCATCATGTTCGGATGTGCCGTCGCGTCGTTTTTCATTTGGCCCATTTTCTGGATTGTTGGAATGCTGTTCCTTGCCACCGCCGCCTATCTGTGGGTATGGGCCACCCGCGGAAAAGGCCTCTGGTGCCGGAGCTGCAAGAAGTTCCCCGCCCGCTGACGGGCCGCCCTTGCCCCGCAAAAAATACCGTGAGGCCGCTCCTGTAGCGTCCCTCTAACTTAAGTCCGAGCGTGGCTTAGCGAAACAAAAGCGAATCAAAAATCAATCGGTACACCTGCCGAGAAAAAAATGTCGTAAGCCCAATCCGGCCAACAAAAGCTCCAAAATCAATAGGTACAAAATCAGTAGGTCCAGCCGCGCGTTTTGGCTCAAAACTCCAGTTTGCTTTTCTTTCGCTTTCCGGTCGCCGAAGAACGTGCCCCACACTCCCGCGCAAAATCGGCCGGGCTTCAGCCGATAGCGTCCCGATCAGCCCCGGCCGGCTCCAGGCTCCTATCTCTCGTTCGCTCTAACGTCCAACACGCGTCTGTTATAATCCCGCATCCATGACGCTCGCAAAATTCAAACAACCTGCATACATTGCGGTCGAAGGTCCAATTCGCGTTGGCAAATCCACCCTGGCCCGCGCGCTTGCCGAAAACCTGCATGCCAGGCGCGTTTTCGACTGCGAAGACAACCCCTTCCTTCGCGATTTCTACGACGAAAAGCCGGGATCCGCGTTCCGCGCTCAGATGTATTTCCTCTACGAACGGCATCGCCGGCTCATCGAGGCGCGCCCAGACGACCCCGGAGCGCCGCTCGTCTCCGATTTTCTGTTCCAGAAAGATAAAATCTTCGCTTACATGAACCTCGATAACGAGGAACTGAAGCTCTACGAGAAGTTTTTCGACATGCTGGCGCCTTCCGTCGCCGTTCCCGATCTGGTGGTTTATCTTCAGGGCAAGCCGGAGGTGCTCCGCAAACGCGTGGCTCGGAAAGCAGATCCGGCGGAGTCTCAGATCTCGCCGGAGTATGTCGAAGCGGTAGCGAACGCCTACGAACACTTCTTCTTCCGATATTCCGGGTCGAACCTGCTTGTAGTGGATACTTCCGAGATCGATTTCGTCGAGCGCAATCAGGATTTGCAGGAATTGCTCCGCCGCCTTCGCCAGCCTGTGAAGGGGACGCAATACTTCTTGCCCCTCGGACAGGGCTGATTGCGCAAACTTTTGCAGTATCTACCACCTCGGAATCGTCAAGCACGGGTGTGGAAAGCGGCATCAGATCGCGTTCGCCGTCGCGGGAGGATTTGGATTAGGTCGAGAGCTTGAGAGTTAGGAAACGCGCTTCGTCGCACGGAACAAAGCAGTTATAGTCACCATTTGGTGACTCTTTCAAAGTGGAACGTCCCGCTTCGAAGTTCCTCCGCGAAGAAGGAAAGAAAATCCAACGGTCGTCATGTGCAAAAAACTGCCTGCGAGCCCCGTTTCGGAACGGTAAATTCAACGCACAATAGGAAAAGCGCTGCACATATTGCGAACCACAGTTACGTTCAAGACGATCGGAGGCGAAGAAAAAGCAGATTCCGGGGGTCGGCGGCAAACTAAGGGGTTCCTGGTACTGAGATTGCAGTATTCGTCGTAGGCGGCTGCGATCTCGGGCCGTCCAAAGGGCCAGACAAAAATGGGGCAGTACCCGGATCGGGTGTCACGTCGTAGCCGCAAATACCGCAAGCACAGAGTTCACCGCTCGTTTCGATTAATCCTGCGCGTTTTTGTTCTGACCGCGGCAATTTGCAGCGTTGCCTTGTTGGTCAGCAGGTGGCCAAAGGCTCATGCAACGGAAACTCCCGCACCCGTATCGAGCCTGAGTTCGACTACTTCTTCCAATCCTCTCTCCGGCAGTGCGGCCTTGCAGCCGCATCGTCTCTTTCCTTACTCAGTCATTCCTGGCGGCGCAAGGAGTTCGGTGGAACTCGAAAACGCCCTGCTGAAAGACCCGATTGCAGCGGCGCACTATGCGGGATTCGACGTCGCAAGAGCGCACGTCATCCATCTTGACCGGGGCCGCTCCGTCTACGTGTCGTACCGTATCGGAGATCGCATTTATTGGATGTCGAGAAAATTGTGGCTTCCGGCGGGTGAGGCGGTTTTGACGGACGGCGAGAATGAGGCGAGAACACGCTGCGGAAACCGGATATCGGAGACGCCGCGATTCCCAATCGCCGTTGCAGAGCCTTCGCGCGCAATGTTAGACACGCCTCTGGCACCGGAAATGACGCCGGGGCCTGAGGCTATGCTCCTGCCGCTCTCCGCCGTTGAGCCGGCGTTTGGTGGACCCGACCCCATTGGCGGCAGGATCTTCATCCCACCGATCATCCCCTTCCGCGGTGGTTCGGGCACGCCTCCGGGAGGTAGTCCAACCGGAAAGGTTCCGCCGGGCAGCCCGCCGATCATCCCGGTAACGCCTCCGGGAGGTACACCGCCAGGCGTACCGACTACGCCTACACCCGAACCGACGACTCTGCTCCTTATATCAGCAGGGCTTCTGGGAATTGGAGTCATCCGCCGGAAGCACGCCAGGTGAGATTACGCCCTGCGCCGAGTGATCGCGCTGCGCGGGTACTATAACTGCAAAGTTTTCCTCATCTGGTCCCCGTAGCCAACCAAAAAGTGAAGTGACGTGAACTGTCGACGGATTGCGTCTACCGTATCTAGCGTATCCTCAACATGCACCGTCCTCGAGATTCGCGGTTCGACGATTGCAGCAAAACCAATCAAGGTCCCATGAAAAGTGGGGCTGCTGTATTCCGACCCGAGACAATTTCCAAGAATAGTGGGTGGTTCGACCTCACAGGGGTGGACCTGCGAGGTGGTTAGGAGTGCGCGGGTTTACCCGTTGTGACGGTGCTGGAGTGTGTGTCTCGCCCTGGCACCATAGCGGATATGCCTGCGCAAAGATAGGCCGGTTATGCCCGCTTGTAGCCAGTCCCCTTCGGCACAGGTTCTGACGGGAGGTCAGCACTGGCAACTTGGGACCCATGGACGGCAAGAGGCTCGTCGTTGTGTGGCGCAACACACATCCCCCGTGTGCCCCAGCAACGCCCAGAGCCTAACAAAAGGGGGAAACTAAGAAATGCGAACTACCATCTGTAGTGCCCTTCGACACGCCGTGTCGAAGGTCGTAGTCTTGTTCTCTCTCGCGCTGCTCGCGACGGCCATCATGGCCCCGCGGGCATCCGCACAGGGCACCTGCTTGCAGGACGAATTCAACTTGTTCAACAACGACACCCCGTCGTCGTGCGCCGCCTCGCCCAGTAACATCGCGCTAGGCTGCTCAGCGAACGATGTGTCCGTCTCGACGGTCTTGGCAAGTTCTGTTAAGAACCTCACCAATCCCGAACTGAACCAGAGCTGCTTCCAGAACCTGCCCTTCGATTTTATCGCCGAGTTTGAGATCATTACCACCTCGAGTAGCCGCAGGAGCAACGTGGGCCTGTACTTCGCCACCTTGCCCCCCTGCAGTGCGACCGTTACAACGAACTGCAACCCGACTGAACCAGCGCACTCTGCGCCGGGTGGAAAGTCGGGCGCCTTGTGCGGCAAATGCGCGGACAACATTATCTCTCCTCGGACGGTCCAGGCGAATGGGACGGGGGGGCCACATCTCTGCCCTGGAAGCACGTTCGTTTGCGGATCGGACAACTATCACGAAGGGGATACCGCCAATCCTGGCGACAACTGCGGCGACACCTCCAGCAACGACGTAAGTGCGGATTTTCCTAACGACGCTGGTGCGGAGGGCGTGATCGTCGAGGTCCCAGGCATGTTTTGCGGCGGTCCAACCACCCCTTGCGCCAGCGACCCGACAAAGCAATGCTTGGTCATGAACTACTGCACGAGCTGGCAGATACCGGGCGGAGTGAACACATGTACTTCTGCTCCGGGGAGCTGGCCGTATACCGACGCGGCTACACCACCCAACGGTTCGAAGTGCAACTGCAATACCGTTCAACTCCCTATTACGCCCATCTCGGTAACGGCCAAGGCGCAAAAGGCCTGCACCACCTCAATCACCACCGGAACGCCCACCTTCCCCACCAACGGCGACCCTCCAACGCCCAACAATTGCGACGAGGGCATCGAGGGTACTGAAGCCGCGACTTACTATGTCAACATCGCAGCCACGGCAAGTGGTGGGAGCAGCGTTATCGTTGACCAAATCTGCGACACCGCCTACGGGACGATCTACGACGATAATCTGTTGAATGCGTCCAACCAGCGGGTATTCCCAACTTGCGCAGCAGGAACTGTTGGAGGCACCCTCAGCAACAATACCTGCGCCAGCGGGTTGACTTTCACTCCGCCGGCCACAGGTCAGTGCCACTTCACAGCGCCCGCAATCGGCGAACTCAAGACCATATCGGATCAGGTGAGCGCATCGGGACACTCGTCTATCACCCAGACGAGCACGTTCACAACGGGCAACTCTAACCAGGTCACGGTTCACTCTTCGGACGCCCCGACCTCGGCGACGACGACGAAGAGCTACCTCTCCACCATAGCTGCCTGTGCCACCGTTAGATTGACCGCTGTAGTGGCCAATACGAGCGCGTTCGACGAAAACGAAACGCTCTCGGCACTCAGCGACACCGTCTACGGTAACCTCACCTCATGTAAGGGCACGACCAATGGCTGCACGAGCACTGGGAACCCGAACATCCTCGGAACGACCTGCGGCGTCGCCGCCGGCAACGCCGGCTTGGGCACGCTGTCGGGCGTTAATGCAACCACCAGTTCTTGTGTCGCCAGCGGCGGGACGCCTCCAGCCTTCAACAGTTGCAACGGTGGAGGCCTCCCGGCGACGCTTGCGGCCGGTACGGGCACAGCGCCGACGGGCAATGGCGGTGTCTACCAGTGCGAGTTCGACGTGCAGTTCTGCACCACCAGTTTCGACGCGCAGGGCTGCTTCTCGTCGCAACCCGACCAAGTGAATGCCAGCGTGAAGGGTGACGAGTCGACAGACTCAGTCTTCACGCAATCTAGCAACATCCTCCACGTGAAGTCGTGCATTCAGACGACTGCGCAGTAGCTTGGAGCGGAGCCGGAGTCGTCCGCCTCACGGCGGACGACTCCCCGCTCCACAACAATTAACCGATCGATCGAAAGGGCCGGCCAAAGTCGGCCGGCCCTTTTTCTTGGGGTAGCAGCGTGGGCCTTCAGGCCCGCGAAAAAGAAAACGAGCTAAAATCCCAGGGCTTTAGCCCTGGCTTGGGGTGGAAGCACAAGCCTTAATCCCGGAAAAAGTCGAATGCTATCGAAGTTATAGCTTTAGCCATGATGGGGCAGGATCGACATCAGCTCCCGGATGGGCGGACGTGTACGGATACAATTCCGGGCTTTCCGCGAGAGACCTGGAGACAGGATTCTGTCGAATGTACGCACGATGAGCCTCGTAATCACCGTGACCCTTGATACGATGATTCGTAAAGCTCCTTTCCCATATCTCTCCATTGAACGCGAGTTCTTTGCGCGCACGGAATGAGAATCCGCCCTTGATGTACTGGACGGCCTTCTCCAAAGAGACATCTCCTGCGGGTGTGATCAGGAGATGAAAATGATCCGGCATGATGACAAATTCATGCAGAAGGAGTCTTCCCTTCGTGCGATTTTCTTGGAGGACATCCACCAAGAGTTGCGCCATTTTGGCGGACTGCAGGATCGCGCGGCGGCCCTGCGTGACGGACGTGACGAAAAACGTTCTGATTTCTTGCAGAGCAAGCGACATAGGACTCCGGGGCTAAAGCCCCAGCCATCCTAGCGCAGGTGTTCGCAGGCCTGAAGGCCTACGCTTCCACCAAGCTATTGCACGGTAAAGCTGGTGCTGGCGCCGGGCGACAAGGTCGCGGTTGCCATAGCCGTGCCACCGCCGTGGCGTCCTCCTCCGCCTCCCGTGCTGCTCGCCGCACCTGCCTGCGCTTGCACCGGGTAGGTACCCAAAACCGCGTTCTTCGACAACTTGTAACTGAGGAGGGCTACTCCGTTGGCGCCGGTTGTACCGCTCAAGCTGGTTGTCCTTCCGTTCGGGGCTGTGACCATCGCCGTCACGCTGGCGCCGGCATCGGGCGATGTGCCATAGAGCAAACTCACGCTGATCGCAACTGTTTGGCCCGGCAGGTAGCTGGACTGATTTGTGGTCAAGCTCACGCTTAACGGTGCGGAGTTAATCAAATACGCCGCCGTCGCTGATCCGCCATAGGAGCTTGACGACGCGTTTGTCGCGCTCACGGCAACGTTGTAAGAGCCATCCGCGGTTCCTGCGGGCGAGGTCACGATGAGAGTAGCCGAGCCACTCTTGCCCGGCGAGAGCGACAGCGTTGACGAACTCCATGCTCCCGCCCAGCCCGACGGCACGACGTCAGCCAAATTGAAAGTTGTCGCCGGACATGCGGAAGTGTCGTTGTCGGTGACCGTGGTTGTGAAACTCACCGCCGTCCCTGAACTCACGTACTGGCCCTGGGCCGGGGAAATGCCGACACTGGGATTCGACGGGATGCAGGAGCCGAACGTGATTTGGACGCTGGCGCCGCTGGCAGTCACGGCCGTCGGCACGAAGGTCACCCCTGCCGCCGGGTCCTGGAAACCCTGGCCCACCACTAATGAGTCATCGTACCAGCCAGGAGGAGGATTTGATGGTGTCATGGCGAGCAAGTCGCCGCTGTTGCCATCGCCATCCGTGCCAAGATGGAAGAGTACGCCCGCGGTTTCGTTCTGTGTATAACATGCCGGGCAGGTGCCGTCGGTCAGAAAGGAGTCAAAGCCAACGGCTTGGCGCGCCTCGAGGTAATACCAGGTCTTTGCACCCGTAGTGGGATTCGTCGATTGCAGAATCTTCAGGGCATTCGGGCCAGAGCCGCTCTCATACGGGGTGATCGTATATGTACCGCTCGCCGTTACGGTCTGGATTTTAGGCGACGCTCCGTAGTTCAGCCAGCCCAGGCGTTCCTTCTGAAAGGCGTTGTAGTCCGGGGACGGCCCTTGCGGGTAGCCCATGGTATCGATGTTATCTCCGTACTCAACGATGGTCCCGGCCGAGCAGATGGTAACGGTCCCGCAATTGAGTGAATGCGAATGCCAGAGGCCAAACGCGTGGCCGAGTTCGTGATCGATCAGTTGGGCACCCGGGCTGTTCCACGTGACCCAGCTCTGCGAGGGGTTTCCTCCCACAGTTGATGCACCGGCCATGCCGCCGCACGCACTGTCATAGGGGAAAGCGTAAACGTAGCGAGTGTAGGACGACAGGTTCACACCCGCCGCCGTGGCAGCATTGTTGGCGTCACTAGCAATCTGCGACAGATCACAGGTGGTCACGCTGACAGGCATGGTGTACCAGCCGACGACATCGCCGGTAAGCCAAGTCTGGCCGTAGGAGTTTTCGAGGAAGAAATTGCTGGCGGTGCTGAAGAACATACTCTGGGCTTGTGCGACCGTGTAGGGCTGGATCGCATCATCTTGAAAATTAACGAGCATCACCAACGTATATTGCGCGCCAAAGGTATTGGGTACCGGAATCGAGGAAGCCGTGCTGCCGGTTGCATCGCCTGATGTGGTTGTGCTCGTAACGTTGCTTCCCGAATACAGAACCAAACTGCCGCCCGATAGCTGACCGCTGGCGCGGACGTGGTCGCCCGTCAGGAGATTTCTCGGCGGGTCCTTCTGGAATTGAAGGGGGACTCGAGTTCCATCGGGTCGCTTCAGGGCATACGAAAGCTTGTGGCGGCCGTCTTTGAAATCCTGATACGTGATCTCGATCTGGCCTTCGAGCTGGGCCAGTTTGTTTGCAGCCACCTGCGATCCAGCGCCAGCGACGGCGCTCTCCGCGGTGCTGAGGCTAGGATTCTGGGTGGTTTGGGCAGGCACCGCGCTTGGTACCGACAAGATGCTAAGAAGCGTAAGGGCGGCAATCGCAACAGCTTGCCCGTGGGCAGCGCCCCAGGGATTGGCGCGATGCTTGAGCATGAATCCTCCTTGGGCCGTACCGTGAGCGTACGACGCAAGGAAGAGCGGTTCCTACTGGACGGAAGTCTAGTTTGGGGACAGGAGGACGATTTGCACTCGCGTGCTAAAGGGGGAAACGTAGGGTCAGGGGGAAAGGGGAAAGCGCGAATTGGAATGTAGGATTCAAATGACCGGGTGGGGGTGACCACTATACCCCCTACGAAAACCAAAGGCGCCAATCAGGAGATTGGCGGTCCCAGCGGCGGGTCCTACCTCTAATTACCCTTGCCTGACGGCTTGTTTTGCGCCAGCGCGAGGGCGTCGTCGATGCTGTCCTCAAAGACCGACTGCGGCTGAGCGCCATTCAAAAACACGCCGTTGACGAAGAAGGCCGGCGTACCGTTGACACCGGCGCTTCTTCCGGCCTGCTCATCCTGTGCAATCTCGGCCTTGTACTTTTGAGCGGCGAGACAGGCAGCGAACTGCTTCTCATCAAGTTTCAGCGAGGCCGCCTCTTGAAGCAAGCCGTCGTGGTCGAGTTTGTCCTGATTGGCGAAAAGCAAATCGTGATATTGCCAGAATTTTCCCTGCTCTTCGGCGCAGCGAGCCGCCTCGGCCGCTTCTTGCGCGTGGGGATGAATCGATGCCAGCGGAAAATCCCGATAGGAAATGGCCACCTGCCCCTTGTATTTTGCAAAAACAGCATCGAGGGTGGGTTCGGCCGCCTTGCAGTAGGGACATTGAAAATCCGCGAATTCGACGATCATTATTGGCGCTTTCGGATTCCCGCGCACGCGCGCCGGATCGTAGGCCACATTAACTCTTGGCGGCTCGAGGAGAATTGCTATTTGGGATTGTTTGTGCAATCGCTTGTAGAAATCCTGGCGCGCCTGCTCGACCTTCGCCTGCTTCAAAGATGCCTTGACCTGCGCCTTTACGTCGTCGAACGACCGATCGCCCCATTGGCGTCTCGCACCGAGATAGAAGGCATACACTTCGGCATCGGCCGGATCAGCGACTTTAGCGTCCGCTTCCTGTTCGAGGAGCTTGTCGGTGGATAGGCCCTTCTTCCTGGCTACAGCTTCGATAAGTTTCTGGTCGACCAAGTTTTCGAGGGCTTGCTTCTTGATCTGGTACTCCTGGCTGCGTTCCTGAGCGCGGAGGGGCATTAGCCTGGATTCGACGGCGGCCGCAAGATCGCTCTCGTAGATTTGCTGGCCGTCGATTGTGGCGACGGGCGAGCCGCTTTTGGCAGAATCAGATGTTGCAGTCGCCGGCCCGACTGCGGTAGCCGTTATCGAAACGGATGCGGCTTTCTTGGGCTTGTTGGTCCTCTCGGATTGCGCCCGGCTGATCGGCGTGGAAATCGCAAAAAGGGCGAGAATCGCCGCAAAGGCGAACTGATGCCTGTTCATGGCTAGGCCTCCGGGGGGACTCAGTTAGGAGCTGCCGGATTATGCCATCAGAGATGGCAGAAAGTCTATGACGATGAGCCGGGGCTGGTTGGCAGGCACAGGGCCAATCTGCCGGCGAGCGGAGGCTGAGCTCGACACCGCCCCAAAAGGGGGAGGTGGCCCTATGCCGCGCGAGGGGGGCCGGCGAATCGGTGACGCCATCTTCCGAAGGTGCGGTTGAGCGGATGGCCGCGGTGCAAGAACGAAAAGAAGGGGTCGCGTCGGACGCCCAATTTCTCGAGGGCGCGGCGGATGCGGAAGTCCCGTCCGGCTGAGATCAGACCCTTTTCAAGCGTGGCGATCGCATCGCCGTTTCGGCCCGCCTGGACGTAAACGTCCGCGAGGTTCAGGTAAAGCTGCGCATGATTGTGCTTCATTCCGACTGCTTCGCGGCAGAGAGTCTCCGCGTCGGCGAAACGCCGTTCGGCAAGCGCGGCGAGGAGTCCGGTGTACGACAGGTAGAACGGATTCTTGGGCGCTACGCCGAGGGCGCGGCGCGCATGCTGCAGAGCTTCATCCGGCTGGCCATCGCGAAGGTGTTTCAGGCATTCCTTGAAATCGGACATTCCGGCATCTGACGGGGAAGTAGTTCCAATCCAGTGGGACATAGGCTCCTCTTGCTGCGAATCTGCGGCAAATCGGGAGCGGGGGCTCGGTTTCGCTCCCGGCCGCTTGCACGACGACGTTATCGCGGGAAACGAATCGGCGAAATAGGACAGGCGGACAGATTTCGTTCCAGTCCCCAGGCCTGTACGAATTGACAGGCGAACGAACAGCGCAGCAGTTGAAGAGGCTCGGTGCGGGTCTTAACGCGTGGGCTTCAGGTATTCGTTGAACCACTCGATTGTACGCTGGATCACGTCGCGGCTATGCGCGGGATTCACGAACATGTGGCCCTCATTCGAATAAATCACCAGCCGCGTGGGGACGCCGAGCGTCTCGAGGGCATGCCAGAATTCCAGGGATTGGGGCGCGGGACACTCGCCGTCGTACTGGCCGACAACGATCAGGGTCGGCGTCGAGACATTCTTGATGTAATTGATGGGCGCGCTCTTCGCGTACACCGCCGGATCGTCGTAAACCGAAGCCTCGAAATAGGGGATCATCCACTGGTCTATTTTGTTCTCGCCGTAATAGCTGAGCCAGTCCGAAACCCCGGCGCCCGCTACGGCGGCGCGGAATCTCTTCGTTTGCGTGACGCCCCACATGGTCATGTAGCCGCCATAGCTCCAACCCGTCAGGCCGAGGCGACCGGCATCAATTGGAGCGGACTGGATAGCCTTGTCCACGCCGGCCATAATGTCGAGCCAATCTCCATAGCCGAAATCCTTCACATTGGCTCGAGTAAATTTTTCGCCTTCGCCATAACTCCCGCGCGGATTGGGAAAGAGAAGGAAGTAGCCCTGCGACGGAAGAGCCATGTCGTAGCTCCGCCGGGTCGGCCAGCTCGGAAGTGTGGCGGATGCGGGTCCGCCGTGAACGACGACGACCATTGGATATTTCTTTGCCGGGTCGAAATTGCCCGGGTAAACGAGCCAGCCCTGGACGTTACCCGCCTCGGTTGTCCACGTCAGACTCACAGATTTGCCCCAGGAAGGCTTGAGCGAGGAATTGACGTGCGTAATCTGGCGCCACTGGCCCAGCGGCCCGGCCCAGACCTCAGGCGGTTGAGCGAAAGACTGTCGAACGATGGCCGAAACGCCCGCGTCACCTGAAAGGGAGATGCTCGTCCCAAAAGCGGCGTCGGAAACGCGCTCGGCGCCCCGCCAAACTTCAGAAATGTTTCCGCCAGGCAGTTTGAGGCGATTCAAGACAGTCTCGCCGTCCGAAATGCCGGCAAAGAGGATGCTGCGCGAATCGGCGGCCCAATTCAGCGACGAGGCGCTCTGCGTCATTCCGGGCGTCACGTCACGCGCCTGCCCGCCCTCCGACGAAATGGTGTAGATGTCTCCGCCGGTCACTCCCTGATCGCTCATCAAGCCGCCGATAAACGCGATCTGCGAACCATCGGGCGACCAGCGCGGTTCGGCGATCTGCGTGACCGGATGGAGAAGAACATCGCGCATCGCGCCGGTCAGTTCGTCTATCGCGTATAGGCCGGCTACCCACCAATTATTGTCTCCATTGCCGTGCGCCGCAGTGAGAACAAGCTGCTTGCTGTCGGGCGCCCAATCGAATTCATAAGCGTACATATCCGCGGGGCTAATCTGGCGCGAATTTCCGGTCGCGGGATCAATGACCGTGAGCCGCTGCTCCGTGTACGTATTGGAGATTACGCCCACGTCCGGCGTTTCCGCGGCAAGAGGTCCAGCTTGCCGCTTGGCATTTTCGGTATAGAGCAGCGCAATCGTCTTCCCATCGGGCGACCATTGGGGACGGGATAAGAATCCTTTGAAATGCGCGAGCTGTTTCGGTTGGGCGTTCGCCGCTGCCGCACGAACAACGTAAAGCTGGAGCTGACCGGCGCTGTTCGCGTCAGAGAGGAACGCGATGCGCTGGCTGTCCGGCGACCAGGCGACATCGTGCTCTTCGTACACGCCGGGGAGAGTGCTCTCTCGGCTCTTTCGCGCGGAGCGATGCGTTGATCGCTCGCCACCACGGCTGCGGCTTGCCGCGGTCGAGCCGGCGGCGGTGATTTGGCGCGGATGGCCTGGCGTGGCCACATCGGTTACGTAGATCGCGCTGTTCGACGATGGCTCGCCGCCTGGGCCAGGCAGTTCTTCGACCCATGCCACGCGCTTGCCGTCCGGAGAGATCGCCGCCTGTTTGAACGCGCGCACGTCAAACATCGCATGCATTGCAGCCGAATCGAACGACCGGCGCGCTTCAGGCGCGGCCTGGCCGCCGGGGGCGGACGATGTCTGGCCCGCGGCGATCGGCAACAGCACAAGCAGACCGGCGAAGAACGGTGTGCAAACGCGCGCAGTGCGTTCCATGTCTTCTCCTGGATGACTTGCTTTCTCGCGCGGCTCTTTTGCGCGCGGACGTGACATGTTGCGGCGCAGCACAGCCAAAATCAAGCGAAGTTCAGCCCGGAATGTTTTCGGACTCTGGCCTTATGTGTTTTTTCGCTCGAAACAGCGATTCGCGGACCCCTAACGGGGCATGTGGAGCCCGCGGCCTCCATTCTCCATGTATGCGCGGATCATCTTCTGCTGTTCGGGAGTGAGAATCGCCTTCGCGGGCAGAATGGCATCGAGATAGTGACGGATGAGCGCCGAAGCGGACGGCGACAGCGCATCGCCCTTGGCCATTACTGCGGCATGGTCCGGGTGATCGGCACGCAAGAGTTCCTTCAACTGAATCGCGTCCAACGGCCTCGGTGCGATACATGGGCAAGTATGAGTATACGCCCGCAATCTGATGCAGTTTCCGGCGACCGTCGAAGCCGCTTGAGCGAAAGCTTGGACGAAAGCGGCTTGTCGAAACGCGCCGGCGGAACTATGCTGCGCATTCATCGTTCGGAGGAAAAAATGCAGAAATGGACGCGCAGGAAATTCTTTCTTTCTACCTTGGCAGGCGGCATCGCGGCTGGAACGGGAAAACTGTTCGGCGCTACAACGAGCGAAGGTGGCCGAGCTTCTCTCTCCGGAGAAGGCCGAGCTTCGCGGGCCGCGCAGGAGGCGAAAGAGAAACAGCCGCTGATCATCTCGGCGCACAACGGCCTGCCCCACCTGGATGGCGGAATGGAAATCCTGCGCAAAACCGGCGACACGCTGGACGCTGTGCTCGCGGTGGTCACAAAGGTGGAAGATGATCCAAAGGACCATTCAGTTGGCTATGGCGGCCTGCCCAATGAAGACGGCGTGGTGCAGCTGGATGCGTGCGTCATGGATGGACCGACATCGCGCTGTGGCGCGGTGGGCGCCATCGAAAGGATCAAGAACCCATCGCTCGTCGCGAGAGCCGTGATGGAGCGGACGAACCATACGTTCATCGTGGGCCCCGGCGCGACGAGATACGCCGAAGACATGGGTTTTCAGCCAATGAATCTGCTCACGGATGAGTCGCGTCTCGCTTGGCTGGCATGGAAGGCAACGAGCTCGAAGAACTGGCGGCCCGGCCTGGACAGTCCGGAATGGAACCGCGCGCTTGCGGAGCTTCTCGACACGCCTGAAAAGAGGGAGTTGCGCGCGTGGATCGAAGGGGTGGTGCAACACCCGCCGACGGGAACGATCAATTGCCTGGCGTTGAACGAAAAGGGCGAAATTTCCGGCACGACGACAACATCCGGAACCGCCTGGAAGATTTCCGGGCGCGTAGGAGACTCGCCTCTGATCGGAGACGGCTGCTTCGTTGACAACGAAGTGGGCGCCGCCGGCTCAACGGGCCGCGGTGAGGAGAACATCAAGATTTGCGGAGCGCACACCGTCGTCGAGCTAATGCGGCGCGGGATGGCTCCGGCACGGGCGTGCGTCGAAGCCCTGCAACGCGTGGTCCACAACTACGCGTTCGATAAATCGCGTCTGAAACTGTTCGATCTCCAATATTACGCGCTGAACAAAAGCGGCGAGCACGGAGCCGCGTCGTTGTGGTCGTCAGATTCGCGCGGCAATCCGATCAGCTATGCGGTTCATGATGGGACGCAGGCCAAGTCGGCGCCCTGCACACCGGTGTTCCAGGGCGTCGGTGGAGATTACTGAGACATTTTGACCTGCAAATAACGACCCGCAATTACGCGAAGACGATGCCGGCATAGCCGACGACTTCGTCGCGGTCGCCGCTGATATCGCCGGAGGTCGCGTAGCGGACGAGTTTCCCTTCGCTCGCACCCAGGTCCTTCAACGCAACGAGAGACGCGACTGCCGCACCATAGCCGCACATCGAGATTTCTTCATTGCGTACCGTGTCGTAGAGCCCAGCCGCATCGACGGCAAGCAGCCGGTCGATTGCCTTACGGTCCTTCACGCGCGTGACTTCGTCGTCCTCGTAATGATTCATGTCGGAGCTGATCACGAGAAGCACAGGCTCCGCCTGCGCTGCGAGAACACGCGCCAGGCCATGGCCAAGTTCTTCCAGCGGCGCGTAACGGTCGCCCGCCAGCACGATCGGGACGAAGCGAAAATCCGGCGCCAGCCGCTGCAAAAATGGGATCTGCACCTCGAGCGAGTGCTCGGTTTGGTGCGCGACCGCATCCTGTACGAGATGCGGGCAGGCGCGGACAATCTCCCGGGCGAGCGCTGCGTCAATCTGCGCTTCACCGAACGGCGTCGCCCAGCTCCCTTCGGCAAGAATGGACATCGGAGCACCATACGGAAAATGGCGCGGGCCGATCAGAACACAGCGCGGCGGAATTTCGAGCGAGCCGTACACGGCGCCGGCTACATGTCCGGAATAGATGTAACCGGCGTGCGGCACAAAGCAAGCGCGAGCGGCGGCTTTCTCAGCGTCAACGGAACTGTACTTATCAATGTCCGCGGCAAGGAGGCGCGGATCGGAGGGATAGAAACGTCCAGCGACTGCAGGGGACCGAATCATTATTGTAGTTCTAACACATTCCGGCGCGGCGGATGCGCCGGCTGCTATTGTGGCTTCGAAGTCGGAGCTGGATGCAACGGAGGAGTTGGTTGTTTTGGCTTGCTGGGAGTCTTCACCTTCGAGAACTTGCCGTGAATCGCGAGCGCAACGCTCTGACCCGGCATATATTTCACCTTCACCGTGTCGCCGTACTGATAGCCGCCCTTGTCGAGCGCCTTCTCAACGTCAGGCTGAGCGTTCGCGTCATAAGTAAACGTCAGGATTTTAAGCCCGTTCGAAGCGTCGCGAACCACAATCGAATGCCGGTCGAAATGAACCACTTCCGCTTTCAGCCAGACGGGCTTTGCAGAAAGCTGCTTGACCGCGATCGCCGGACCCGCCTGAGCGCCGGCTGGGCAAGGGAAAAGCAAGGACGCGCACGCAAGCGCGGCCGTCGAGAGCGCCGCGAAAATGCTAGATTTCTTCATCGAAAGAAATTTTCAGAGACTTCAGGAACTTGATATCCTGCGGAGTGATCTCGATCTTCGGATCGGAATCCTCCTCTTCAAGAATCTCTTCGTCGACGCGAATGTGCAGCGATTCCAGGAAGCGGCGGTCCTGTTTCGTCATTTGCGAATTGCGCGAGGGGCGGCGGGCCAGGCCAATCGTCGCATCCAGCTTCAGGACGATGTCGAAGCCTGCGGAGCGCACGTTCGCGATCGCCTCGGCGATGCGCTCGGATTCCGAGACGCTATCGTTGATCGCGTGTCCCAGCTCGCGCAGCAGTTGTTTCATCCGGTCGTCGAGTTGCAAGGGCCCCTCCCAAGGAACGCCCTTTCCTACATCAATTTTATGGCCGGGGCAAGAGCGAAACAAGGCTCGTCAAATCGTGGCGTCCCGCAGCGGTTACCTGTCCCTCGCGGGGAGGTTCAGCGCCGGCGTAGCCGAATCGAGAAAAACACACTAGAATCTGGGCATGGACCCGCGCGTTATGCCCGTGCTGTGGCGCTCGGTGCTGGTGTCGCTGCGCGCATTCTGGCGTGTCGCGCGACAACTCTTCCACGAGGCCATCGGAACGTTTTTTGCGTTGTTTGCGTTGTACGGCCTGATCGCGGCGTGGCGACAGTGGAAGGGGCATCCGGTCATCTGGCTGATCGCGTTTTCGATCGCATATACGATTATGATGGCGGCGTTTTCCGTGGCGGCGTTCCGCCGGGCCCGGAGAATCGGCCAGTTGGAGGACGGAAAATAAGAAGATGAGTGCCGCGCAGAAGCCGCCCGCGCTTTCCGAACGAAAGGCTGCCTCCACCACCGGGTTGCGCATGCAAACGGTCATCGGGGCAGAGGAACTCGCCGGCTTCGATCCCGATAGTGACCTCAGCTATCCAGGTGAGTTCCCTTTCACGCGCGGTGTTTACCCCACGATGTATCGCGGCCGCCTGTGGACCATGCGCCAGTATGCGGGTTACGGGAGCGCCACCGAGTCGAATCGCCGTTATCGGTACTTGCTGGGGCAGGGCCAGACCGGACTCTCGGTGGCGTTCGATTTGCCCACGCAGATCGGCATGGATTCAGACCATGCGCTGGCACTGGGCGAAGTGGGCAAGGTCGGCGTCGCGATTGATTCGCTCGAAGACATGCGGGCGCTCTTCGCAGGGATTCCGCTCGAACGCGTCTCAACTTCGATGACCATCAACTCGACGGCCGCGATTCTGCTGGCGTTATACGTTGCGGCGGCCAAAGAGCAGGGCGCGAACCTGCGGCGCCTTTCCGGAACAGTGCAGAACGACATCCTGAAGGAATACATCGCGCGCGGAACGTACATCTATCCGCTGCGGCCTGCGATGCGTATCGTCACCGACATTTTCGCCTGGTGCCGCGAAGAGCTGCCCAACTGGAACGCGATCTCGATTTCGGGTTATCACATTCGCGAAGCGGGCTCGACCGATGTGCAGGAAGTCGCCTTCACGCTGGCCAACGCGATTGCTTATGTTGAGGGGGCTGTCGCCGCAGGATTGCAGGTGGACGAATTCGCGCCGCAGCTCTCGTTTTTCTTCAACGCGCACAACGAGCTGCTGATGCAGGTGGCAAAGTTCCGCGCCGCGCGGCGTCTGTGGGCGCGCACGATGCGCGAACGCTTTGGGGCGCACGACCCGCATTCCATGATGCTGCGTTTTCACGCACAGACGGCAGGCTCGTCGCTCACGGCGCAGCAGCCGGAGAACAATCTGGTGCGCGTGGCGTTGCAGTGCCTCGCGGCTGTCCTGGGCGGGTGCCAGTCGCTGCACGCCAACGCGCTGGACGAGGCGCTGGCGCTGCCCACCGAAGATGCCGCCCTGCTCGCGCTTCGCACGCAACAGATCATCGCGCAGGAAACGGGCGTCGCGAATACGATCGATCCCGTGGCCGGCTCGTACGCGATCGAGAAGCTCACGAACGAGATTGAAGAAGGCGCGCGCGACTACATCGCGAAAATCGATGCGATGGGAGGGACGTTGCGCGCCATCGAAGCCGGCTACGTCCAGCAAGAGATTCAGAAGTCTGCATACGAGTACCAGCGTGCTGTTGAATCCGGCGAGCAGGTCGTTGTTGGCGTGAATCGTTTCCAAGCGGAAGAAGAACGCCCGATTCCCACTCTGCGAATTGACCCGGAAGTTGAACGCTCGCAAGTTGCGCGTGTGAAAGCCCTCCGCGCTCGCCGCGACCGAGCGAAATCCCGGGCGGCTCTCGACGAAATCGAAGGCCGCGCCCGCGGCGCCCAAAACTTGATGCCTGCGATTCTCGCCGCGGTCGAGTCCTACACTACGGTCGGAGAAATCTCCGACGCGCTTCGCCGCGCGTTCGGCGAGTATCACGAATCCGTCGTCATCTGATCCGATTTGAGCCGTTTCTTCGTGTCCTCCACAGTTCTCGGTGCCCTCTGTGGTAATGTTTCGGCATTTCGATGATTCGGGAATCGAACCGCGGAAACGCTCGCAAGTCTCGCACGAAGCTGATCCTCGCCTCCAATTCTCCCCGTCGCGCTGAGATTTTGCGCAACGCCGGTTTTGAATTCGAAGTACGCGCGGCAGACGTCGGCGAGAAGCTCCTGCCGCACGAATCGGCGCGCGCGCATGTACTGCGTCTGGCGCGAGCAAAAGCTCGCTCAGCCGCATCACGTTTGAAAGTCGGCTCGCCCAATGCGATTGTGATTGGCGCGGATACCGTGGTTGTCGCGCGAGGAAGGATCCTCGGCCAGCCGCGCGACGCGAACGACGCGCGACGGATGCTGCGCCTGCTTAGCGGCAGAGTTCATCGCGTGCTAACTGGCGTCTCGGTTCTGCGCATTCCGGGCGGGAAAGAGCTGCACTGCATAGAAAGGACGCGGGTTCACTTCGTGAAGCTGTCGCGTCAGGATATCGATGATTACATTGCCACCGGCGAGCCATTCGACAAGGCGGGCGCGTATGGAATTCAGGGCATCGGAGGGCAATTTATCGACCGCATCGAAGGCTGCTATTTCAACGTAGTCGGGCTGCCCCTGTC
>DATEKA010000008.1:0-50376 GCA_035277685.1 Candidatus Acidiferrales bacterium | reverse complement strand
CGGTGGGCCGCAGCCACGCTGTCGCGGTTCTTGGCGAAGGCGGGGGGATCAAGGACGATGGTCCGGAACCGGCGGCCGGCCTCGTCATATTCCTTCAGGACGTCAAAAGTATTCCCCTCGCGGAAACGGACGTTCTTAATGGAATTGAGCTCTTGATTCCGCTTCGCGACCTCAATCGCGGCAGAAGCCATCTCGATGCATTCTACGTGCTGGCACCGGTCCGCCATGGTCAAGGCAAAGCCCCCCTGATAGCTGAAGCAATCGAGGGCCTCGCCTGAGGCATACGCGCGCGCCGCCCAATGATTTTCGCGCTGGTCAAGAAAGGATCCAGTTTTTTGGCCCTTTTGCAGCGAGCAAATGAGGCGAATTCCGTTCTCTTTTGTGACGATCTCCTCGGGAACCGCACCGTACAGAACGCCAACGCGTTGATCGAGGGCCTCGAGCAGCCGGACCCGCGGATCGTTGCGTTCCAGGATTCCCTTGGGCGAGAACAACTCAACCAGAATCTGGACGAAGAGTTCCTTCAGCCGCTCCGTTCCCTGGCTCAGGGTCTGGAGAACGAGGTAATCTCCGTACTTGTCTACAACGAGCGATGAGAGCAGATCGCCGTCGCCGTAAATCAGCCGGTAGGAGTCGGAGTTCTCGACCACTCGAGTACGGAACTCGGCGGCGCGCCGCACGCGCTCGAGAAAGAACGCGCGGTCCACCGCGACATCCTCGCGAGTGAGCAGACGAAGCGAGATTTGCGATTTATCGCTGTAGAACGCGCGCCCCTGGAAATGCCCGCGCTCGTCCAGCATTCGCACTACCGCGCCGGGTTCGGCCTCCGCCGAGCGGACGTCGCTGCGATAGATCCACAAATGCCCGGAGCGCAACCGCTCCACCCCTCGAGGGCTGATAATCGCAGACGCTTCCGTCACGTTTTCGCCAGCCTTTGCTCTGTCCCTGCAACCTTCCGCCGATTCGCTACAATGGCTCTGAGCGCAGGGAGCGCCGGAACCGCCGCAGCGCGGGCGCAGTTCTCTTAGCACAATCGGACGACGCGTGCCAATTTTGTCACGTTAGGCGGCTGCTTCTGACATGAATCTCAGCGAATTCGAGTACGACCTGCCTCTAGAGCAAATCGCCCAGCGGCCGCTTGCTGAACGCGATGGCTCACGGATGCTGCTTCTGGATCGGAACGCAGGCCGCTGGGAGGACCGTCTATTTCGGGAATTTCCGGAAGTGCTGCGCGGCGACGAACTGATTGTTCTCAACAACGCCCGCGTAATCCCGGCGCGGCTGTTTGGCAGACGAAAAGGCCTTCATGCCGAGCCATTGGGCAAGCATAATCCGGCCAGGCGCGAATTCCTGCAAACGCAAGTGGAGGTGTTGCTGGTCCGCCGTCTCGGGCCGGACCGATGGGAGGCGCTGGTCCGTCCCGGCAGAAAACTCCCGGCCGGGGAGCAAATTGTCTTTGATGATGGCCCGGTGAAGGCCACAATCGAAAGCCGCGGCCCGTTCGGGCTGCGGGTTCTCCGCTTCGAGCCGGAGCATGCCCTCGAGGCCACGCTTCACAAGCTGGGCCACATTCCCTTGCCGCCCTATATCAGGCGCAACGACGAGCCGCTTGATCGCGAGCGCTACCAGACGGTCTACGCCAGGGAGGGTGCGGCCGTTGCAGCTCCAACGGCAGGTCTGCACTTTACGCAGCAGGTTCTAGATCGCCTGCGTACACGGCAAATCGAAATAGCGGAGATTACGCTGGACGTGGGGCTCGGCACGTTCGAGCCGGTCCGCACGGAAAAGCTGGAGGACCATAGGATTCACGAAGAGTCTTATGAAATCGGCGAAGCGGCGGCGGCCGCCCTGCAACGTGCGCAGCGCGAAAGCCGCCCCGTGCTCGCCGTGGGGACTACGGTCGTAAGGGCCCTTGAAGATGCGGCGGAGAAGAGCTCCGTGGCTTCGCACGGCCGTTCCATCGAGATCGAACCCGGCAAGCGAACGGCGGGAATTTTTCTCTATCCCGGAAAGCCGTTTCGCATCGTCAATCAACTGCTCACGAATTTCCATTTACCTCGCTCGACGCTGCTGGCGATGGTCGCCGCGTTCGCTGGACGGGAGAGCGTGCTCGCCGCATACAAACACGCGGTCAACACCGGCTATCGCTTTTATAGTTATGGCGACTGCATGCTGATACGCCAAGCGCTTCCGGCGAGTCCGCAGCCCGAGGAGGATCCGTAGGCCGAGATGCAACATTCCTCGCCTTCAGCCGGATTTTCGGTATAATCCCGTCCCGCCGGCAAGGATTTTCCACTAAATGCGTTACTTGATTCTCAGCGACATTCATTCGAATCTCACGGCCCTTGACGCCTGCCTCAAAACCGCGGAAGGGCGCTGGGACAAGGCCGCTTGCCTCGGGGATGTGGTGGGTTACGGCCCCGATCCAAACGAGGTAATCGACCGTGTGCGCTCGATCGGCGCTCTTACGATTCGGGGCAATCACGACAAAGCCACCAGTGGCGTGGCAAATGCCGAAGATTTCAATCCCATAGCGCGCGCCGCTGCGCTTTGGACTCGCAAGCAGCTTCGTCCCGAGAATCAGGAATGGCTGGAAAACCTGCCACAGGGGCCCGTTGCCATGGACGGCTTTCACCTGGTTCACGGAGCTGTGCATGACGAGGACGAATACCTGCTGGCCCCGGCCCAGGCGCTCGACAGCCTGGCCGACGCGCCTTCGCCGGTCACCTTCTTCGGGCACACGCATATTCAGGGGGGATTTTCACTGCATGAGGACAAGGTCAGCATGCTTCCCATCAAGCCCTCCTGCGAAAACCAGCCGCAGACGCTCGAACTCGAACCCGGCGCAATCTATATGCTGAATCCCGGCTCCGTCGGACAACCGCGCGATGGCGACAATAGGGCGGCCTTCGTGCTTGCCGACCTGCCGAACAATTCGGTCGAATTCTGGCGTGTACCGTATAACATAGAAGCGGTGCAGAAACGGATGGAGGCAAACGGTCTGCCGGAACCTCTGATTTTACGGCTGTCGTTCGGACGCTGATTCCGCTTCCGGATTCCGCCTCTGACAGGCCCATTCCACATGCAATCCGAATCGGTTTCGCGTCGTCAACATGGGAGCGGCTTTCCGGCCGCCTTCGGGGCTGGGCTCGTGATCGTGTTGATCCTGGGCGTGTGCGTTGTGCTGATTTCCCGCCACTCGAAATCGCCGGCTCCTGTCAAGAACGCCGTCAAGCTCCCGTTCGGACCATCCGAGCAGACCTACGCGCCCAACATCCATTTCGACAACATCAAATTGGCGGCTGCTACGAATTTCCTCGGCGAACGATTCACCTACGTGCAGTTGACGCTAAAGAACGAGGGTAAACAATCGGTGCATGGGCTCACCATCAACCTGACTTTCTATGACCCGTTCAAGCAGGCGGTGCTGAAAGACAGCGAGCAGCTCATCGGTCCGAACGACCCCCCTCTGGACCCGGCGCAGCAACGCGGTCTGCAGATCACGCTTGGCGGCATTCCGGCGGAATGGAATCATGAGAACCCGGTTTTTCGAGTGACCGGTTTGATCTTGAAGTGAGCGAGAGCGCGTAGCGCTGTTGACGATTCGCGTTTTTGTTTCTGATTGTTGTCTCTAAACGGAAGAGGGACTCCGTGCCCAGGCCACCCGCCAGAAAATAGGGCTGGCGCGGAACCAACTGTCTATGAACGATTGGGACGAATTGGGCCGCATCTTACTCGAATGGACCGCATCCGGCGCAGTCGAAGTGCGCGAAGACGGCCAATGGCTCGCCGGGCTCTCAGGTTCGAATTACGAACTGCGCCAAACCGGCAAAGCCGTCCTCATACACCTGTGGTCGAGCGAACGGAATCTCACTCGCCGCCTGCTGCGGGTCAGGAACCGAACCGGCAGCCGCGTTGTGCTGGAGGTGCAGCGATTCGGTCGTGCGAAGCCGGGCAGCCTCGAATTCGTTCTCGTCGATTCCCAGCGCCCAAGAGGCCGGGTAACTCGCGAGGAATTTCGCGTCCGTTTCCGCCGATTCCTGGCTGAGCGTTTCCCTGACGCGACGATTGATGCGCTCACGTCCGCACCGGACCTTCAGCATTCGTTTTCCGGAATTTACGTCCGCGGCCTCATGCACGAAGGGGCGCGCGAGCACGCTTTCCTCGCCGTTTCCCCGGCTGAAAATTCGGCGGCGATCGAAGGTGTCCTGGCTTTCGGAATGCTTTGGCTCGATTGGACCAGAGGACGCGCGCAGAAACGCCCCATCGAAGGTCTGCGCGTCTTCGTCCCCGAAGGCGCCAGCCGATTTCTGCGCGAACGCGCGCTCGCACTCGCGCCGGGCGCGCGCCTCGAGATCTTTGAATTTGATGAAGCGGAAGGCCGCCTGCACAAAATGGATACAGGCGACGCCGGCAACCTCGAAAGCCGCCTGATTCCGCGCGCGGAGACTGAATCGGTCCTGTTTTCCGCAAGAGGGGCTATTGCACGCATCGAGTCGCTAGCGGGCGTCCATTCGGAACTGCCGGGGAACATCACCGCGCGGATGACGTCTGTCGCAGACGAAGTTGCTCTGTGTTTCCGTGGGTTGGAGTTCGCCCATTGGTCGCGTGAGGGACTAGCTTTCGGTCTGAGCGACGAACGCCGGCCGCTCACCGAGACTTCGCGGCCGCGGCTGCTTCGGCTGTTGCGCGATCTTTCCCGCTACCGCTCACCCGCGGCAACGGAAACGGCGCACCCTCTTTACCGCGCTGCGCCGGAGCGCTGGCTAGAAACGCTCGTCCTCCAGGATCCAGCGCGCATTGATCCGCGCCTGGATCAGCATTCTCTTTATTCGGAAGTGCCGGCCGTCACCGGACGCGAACGCGGCGTTCTCGACATTCTCGGAATAACGCTGCACGGCCGCCTGGTAATCATTGAACTGAAGGCTTCCGAGGACATTCAGATGCCGGTGCAAGCAGTAGACTACTGGCTGCGCGTCAAACGGCACCAGTCAGCAGGCGATTTCCAGCATCGAGGCTACTTCACAGGGCGGGAGATCAGTCCGGATCCTCCGTTGGTCTGGCTCGTTGCGCCGGCTCTGCGTTTTCATCCCGCGACGGACACGCTGCTGAGGTACTTATCCCCGGAGATTTCCATTACGCGCATTGGCCTTGCGGAGAGCTGGCGACGCGGGCTGAAAGTCGTGCTTCGGCAGGAATAGGGGGCGTTTGATTGTTTGACCAACTTCGGGAAACCTGCGGGCAAAAAATTAAGGGAAGCGGTCCGGTCTGAACCAGTACCACTTCCCGGGGTGTGTCCTAGAAGTGTTTGCTTAGTTAGACGCGAACGCTCGGAAAAGGTTGCACTCCGACGCGCCTTGTTGAAAAAAAACGGCAAGGAAAATGCTGTAGGCCGAAAATCTCTAATAGAAGAGGTACTTGCGCCACTTCTCGTCGCGGTGCCCAATCAAGCGCATGAGCTGACGCGAAGTATGAAGCGTAAATGGACGCGGCCTGCGTTGCAGTTTCAACCCGGCTTCTTCCGGAGTTCGGTCCCCTTTGGAATTGTTGCAAGCGTAGCAGCATGCGACCAGATTTTCCCACGAGGAGCGCCCGCCCCTCGAACGCGGCATCACGTGATCGAGCGTCAACTCGGACGCCGGAAACGAACTCCCGCAAAACTGGCAGGTGTTGCGATCGCGCAGCAGGATGTTCTTTCGCGAGAGAGCACGGCTCTGCTGAGGGATGTGCCGGTAACTGAGGAGCCGAATGACGGACGGCACGGCCACCGCCCGCGAACTCGAGTGAACCTCCGTGTGATTGGTTTCCTCCGCCTGCGCCACTCCCTTCAACACCAGCACGAGCGCACGGCGAACCGCGGTGACATTGATTGGCTCGAACGTCGCATTCAGCACCAGAACAGGCGCTTGCATCAAGGAGGGTCCGGGCTTGGGCGAAGGAGTATGCGCCGGGACCAGTGGCCCCGTAACCACGCTCCCAAGCCCAACTTTGGGTCGTGGGCGTAACCCCCCCTTAAGCCCGTTATTCATGCGGTTTCAATCCGCTCTTGGATCGAGAACCTCTCCTGCTACAGAAGATGCTCTATCCTCCCAAACGGTTTCACGGCCGAATGCCCGCCGGCTCGCTCTCGAGCCGGGATTCAACCATCCGGGAACGACTCTTGCCACGGTGACGCCAAACACGGCAGCGGCTCCCGCTTTCTTAAGCGCCCGCGAACAGGAGTCCAGCGTCGCGCCAGTCGTCAGTACATCATCTACCAGCAGGATGCGCAGGTTGTCAACTCGGGCGCCGGGGCGAGTGGCGTACGCGCCACGCACCGACGACCAGCGCTCGGTTCGAGAGAGGACAAGCTGGACGGGCCGCGGCTTCGTCCGCAGCAGAAGGTAACGTCCAAACCTGAGCCCCAGCCGCTTGGCGAGCGGTTTCGCGATTAGCTCCGCCTGGTTGTAGCCGCGCTCGCGAAGGCGGTCGGCATGAAGCGGAACCGGCACAACCAGATCGGGTTTCCATTCCGTCGCCTCTTGCGAAACACTCTCCGCGAGCCGCGCCGCAAACCAGTTTCCCAGGCTCCTCACGCCCTCGTACTTCAGCAGCACCACGGCGCTCGATAACGCATCGTCGTAGGTCCCGTAGCTGCGCGCGCGATCGAAGGCGTAGTAGCTGTTGCGGCAAAGCCGGCACAGCGGCTCGAGCGCTTCGGCAGCCACCGGCGAGGCGAAAGGACGCCCGCAACAGCGGCACATGGGTTCGCCGATTCGCTGGAACCCTTCGAGACAGCCGCGACAGATTGGAATACGGCTCGCTTCCGTGAGGATCGTCTCGCAGATACGGCAGGGCGCGGCAAATAGAATGGACGACAGCGCGTTAATTGCGGCTCGAAGCGGCACGGCACCTGTTCGCGTGACGCGCCGAAGCTAGCTCAAGCCGAACCGGAAGAATAGCTCGTAGAAATACGGACTCGCGAGGTTTACTTCAAACTCCTGAAAATCAACTCAGAGGAGCCCCTGCTCCATTTTTTCCTGGCAGGAGATGCAATAGCGCGTCCAGGGCACAGCTTCCAGCCGCTTCTGTTGCAGTTCCTGATGGCAGGAAATACATTCGCCGAAACTGTTCTCTTTAATGCGGTCGAGCGCGTCGTCCACCAGTTGGAGAAGCGTGCGGTCGTTGTGGGTTTGCCCGAACAGGAATTCCTTGGTGTAGGAATTCGCGGCCTTATCCGCGAGGTCCACGGTCGGATCCTCGTCCGCTTCGCGACCTTCCTGCTGGGTGCGCGCGATGCCGCGAACCAGCTCTTCGCGTCGGGTTACGAGTTTTTTCTTGTAATAGTCGAGTCGCTTTTTATCCATTGCCGCAGTCCCTGGAACCCTCAACAGGCATATCCAAAACCAGCGATTCTAGCGGCCTTGCCGTTTCTTGTCAAACGAGGCAATTGCCGCCCGGAATTCGACGTTCTCGGGATCACTCCACGCGTTGGTTCGAGGGAGCCAGCTCAATGCGTAAATTTCCGAACGGAAGCTCCGCGCGCATCAGCACCGGCCGGCGTGCCGGTTCGTTGGCAAGCCAGATCGCGAGGTGAACGCCGGAGACCTCGGTCTCGTGCTGAAACAGCCGAACGCCAATTCGAGCGGCAGAAAATGTTCCCGCGGCCAGCTCGACGGGCTCGTCCGGCGCTTCCAGGTGTGCGCGCATCTCATAAAGCTCGTGTCCGTCGTACACCGGAACTCGCAGTTCATGCTCGCTCCGCCAGTCAACCGCCCGAATCGCATACAGCGCGCCCAATGGATCGCGCGTTCCGGGAAAGACGATCACGGAAGGACCCGGCCCGCGCGGCGTCTGCTCTTTCGTCACATACTGCCATTTCTGGCCGGAGCTGCGCCCAAGCTCGTTCAAATACGTTTCATACTGGCGGCAGTCGAAGGTGGCCGCGTCCGTGTAGGAATCGAACTCATCGTCGATCGGGAACAACGTACGCACAGTGCCCAACGTGTGGGCTGTGGCTCGAAAGTGCCATGTCTCCCAGCCATACAAATTCCGCCGCTCAACGATGCTGAGTTCCGCCTTAGCGGCCGTAGCGAATGCAGCCCAGGACACGTTGTATTCGAGTTTTTCAGCCGTCTGAAACGGAACAGGCGCGACCTTGCCCGCTGGCGAAGCCGGCATTCGCCGCGCTGCAGGATTCTGCGCGTACGCTCGAGGTGAATTGGCGGAAACGACGGAAGGCAGGCGTATCGCAAATATAGCGGCGAACGCCGCGGCCACAGATAGTGCCCGGCTGCATCGAAGTCTTGCCATGCTGTCGTTAGATGCTGCTTCCCTGGGTTCCAGAAACGGCATGAACTCGGGCCGCGAGTGAAGCTTCAGGCCTCGCGCGCCGCCCCATTCAGATATGCGGGCAACTCGGCTAACGAATCCAGGAACAGATCGGGCGGGTTGGCGCGGAGGCCTTCGAGCCCCAGCCCGTAAGTGACGCCGCAAGCCCAGATTCCCGCATTGCGCGCCGTGCGGACGTCCACGTCGGAATCGCCCACCATCATGGCGTCCTGAGGGGCCGAATTCAGATCACGCAGCAGCCTCTGCACGCCCATGGGATCCGGCTTCTTCCTTTCGAAACTATTGCCGCCGTAAACGAACCGGAAGTAGCGCGAAAGTCCCAGCCCATCCAGAATCTCCTTGCTGAAATTCACCGGCTTATTTGTCAGCACGGCCATCGGACACCCCGAAAGCGACTCGAGTCCCTCACGCACTCCCGGATAAGCGACGGTGTTGTCCAGCATGTGCGCGCGATAATAGGAAAGAAAATATGCGAGCCCGCGGTCCACATCCGCGTCCGTGGTATCGCCTTCTGCCCCCTCATTCAACGCCCGGCGGACGAGAACCTGCACTCCATTGCCCACCAAGCTGTATATCCGTTCGGAGGACAGAGGCGCGCGGTCCATGTATTCGAGCATGCCGTTTACCGACAGCGCCAGATCGAGCTTCGAATCAATGAGTGTGCCGTCCAGGTCGAAAATCAGCACTCGCACGCTGGAGAAACGGTTGTTGTGGTCCGCCATTTCCGATTTGACGCCCGCGAACGAAATCGCGCCGCAATCATTCTATTCATCGTGCTGCGCGAAGTCACTGGGCGTTCGCTCGATTTCGCGCAAGCCAGCCGGCTTAAGCTGGCGCACGCTTGAGACTTGCCACAATCCTCCTGCTAGAATGAACGGTTTGGCAGTTGTGATCGCCCACGCTAAGGAGCATCCCAGAGCTGAAGATGGCTGAAATCCGTCCGTTTCGTGCATTCCGCTACAACGCCGAACGCGTTTCGTTGAAAGACGCGCTCACCCAGCCCTACGACAAGATCACGCCCGCAATGCAGGAGCGCTATTACGCGGCGAGCCCTTACAATCTCATCGCGGTCGAAAAAGGCCGATGCCTTCCCGGCGATACGTCGCAGAACAGCGTCTACACTCGCGCCGCGCAAACGTTCGAGCGGTGGCTGTCGCAGAAGATCCTCGTTGAGGACTCCGAGCCCGGCATCTACATCTATTCGCAGGACTACGCGATTCCGGGAACGCAGACCCGCCGGACGCGAACCGGCTTCATCGCTCTGGGACGCCTCGAAGACTACGATGCGAAAGTTGTCTTCCGGCACGAGCACACGCTGTCCGGTCCGAAGGCGGACCGCCTCGAATTGCTGCGGCACACGCGCGCGCAGACCGGCCAGCTTTTCATGCTCTACGACGATGCCTCGAAGAAAATCGAAGCCCTGCTTGAAGCTGAGAAACGAAAGCGCGCTCCCTCGGAAATGGCCGATGAATTTTCCGTCACGCACCGGCTCTGGGCCGTCTTCGACGCCGCTTTCGTTTCGGAAATTCAGCGCCAAATGGCGGACAGGAAGCTCGTCATTGCCGACGGGCATCATCGTTACGAAACTGCGCTGAATTACCGCGACGAACGCCGCGCCGCAGGCGCATCCGGCGTCCTGGCTGCGTCCGAGTTTGCCATGATGACATTCGTCAACTCGCATTCAACCGGCCTGACGATTCTCCCGACGCACCGCGTCGTCCGCAACGTCGCGAATTTCAGTTTCGATAACTTCCGCAAAGCCCTGGCCGCAATCTTCGAATGGTATTCCTACCCCTTCCAAACTCCCGCCGAGAGGTCCGCGAGTTTCAACGAATTCCGTCGCGACCTCGAGGAGCGCAAGCACGGCCGCCGCGCGATTGGCGTCTACGCCGGCACTGGCGCCTTTTTTCTGTTCCTTCTGCGGCAAGGCCTCGATCTCGAGGGACTGCTTCCCGGCCTCTCTGACGCGCAACGCAATCTCGACGTCGTTCTTCTTCACCGCCTGATGCTCGAGAAAGGACTCGGCATCACCGCTGAAGCTGTGGCCCGCGAGAGAAATATTGCCTACGAGCGCGAAATGGACGCGGCCATCGCGGCCGTTGACCACGATGAGGCCCAGCTTGCGTGTATCCTTAATCCAGTAGATGTTCAACAGGTGATGGGAATCGCGCTCGCAGGGGATGTTCTGCCCCAAAAGTCCACGGACTTCTATCCGAAACTGCTCAGCGGAATCGCGATTTACCGCGTGGAAGGTGTTCTGAACCGATAAACGCCGGAAGCGGCGCTAAGCCCGGTCCCAGGTTTTGGGCCCCCGGTAACCGGAGACCCAAGCCTTAGGCCGGATCGTTCCATCCTGTTTCGAAACCATGCTTACGTCGCGAAGCTCTGGACCGCCGCCGCCTCGTTGTCATACGTGTCGAAGACCGTCATCAACTTCGTAACCTGCAAGACTTCGCGGAATTTCGATCCCAGGTTGGCCAGCTTCAGCGTTGCGCCCTGCGATCTTGCGCTATGGAAGGTCGCGACCAGCGTGCCCAACCCCGCGCTGTCGATGTAGCTGACATTCGACATATTCAGCACGATCTTGCGCTTCCCCGCCGCGAGCAAACCTTTCACTCTCTCTCGAAACGAGTTGCTCTCCTCTCCCAGTACGATCCGCCCCTCGATGTCGAGCACCGTGATCCCGTTCACATCTCTGTCCGTCATTCTCAGTGCCACGTTCGCGCCTCCTGGAAGTCTCTCGTGTGTTCTTGAACCCGATTGGTACCGCAATGGCGCCCGCGCCCGTTTTCTACACCGCAAATCCCGAATCCGACGCCGCGGGGCTTCTCAATAAAAATCCGAGCAGGACATATAGTAACCGCATGCGCGGCAGATCATCTTGCAGCTTCGCTGCTCGAGACGCGCGGAGCATCGTGGGCAATAGCCGGAAGCGAAATCCGGATTCCCTCGCGACGGCAATTCCCCCGGCGGCCGCTCGGCCTGAAACTGGGATTCATTCGTCTGAAAAGCTCTCTCTGACTCGTCCATCCCAAGGCCTTTCGGACGCACGTTTATAGCATATCCAGCCTATGTGGGGAAGGAAACTAGAATAGACTCCTGCCCTGATTCCCGCCCCTCGAAAGCAGCCGCTTCTGATCCCTCTGGCTGGAATCCCCGCCTGATTACTGGACAGACCAACCCGTTTACTTGGACACCGGTCGAGCCGCGGAAGTGCCGGACTTTATTGTCGCAGGATGTGAATAAATCTCGGCAAAGGGCTAGAATTGGGAGAAACGGCAACCGCCCGCCCGGCTGCGGCGTCTGATTATCAGCGGCGGAGGGTACCATGACACACCACAGAAGCCTGGTCGCAACAATCGCCTTTTTGGGAGCCAGCATGTCTCTGCCCTGTGTGGCGTCTGCCCAGAGGATGACGTCTCGGACGGGCGGCACGGCAGCCCGAGCTACTGCGCCGCCTCGCACCATGGCGCGACCTGTCCCCGCGTCTGGAGTTCGCGTGAACGTTGGCCGGACCGTCGCCAATCGCTCGCTTCCGGCAACGAACCAGACCGCCGCAAGACATCGCGCCGGCGCTGCATTCAATGGCGGATTGGCCGGCGCTCCACTCAGCTTTCAGGATTTGCTCAACATTACGCCAAATTCCGGTTTCAATTGGGAGCACGTCAACGCCATTAACCGCGATCTTCCCGAGAAGGCCCTGATTGATCCGGTCACTCAGCTGGAAATTGCTCAGGCCGAGCGCCTCCTGAGAACCACGGGCGGCACGGCGTTCGGGGGCGGCGCTTACATTCTCGGTGGCTATCCGTACTACATGTCTTCGGAATCCAACGGGGAGGAAGCGGTCGCGAATGAAGCGGCCCAAGCGCCGCAATCTGCTCCGCAACCGCAGATCATCGTACTCCAGCAGCCGCCGGCACAACAGGCAGCGCCTGCCGCGGCGACTCCTCCGGCCGTCGAGCCGCCGATTCCTGACCGCGGCGTACTCACGCTTGTTCTGCGCAGCGGCGAACAGGTTAAGGCGCTCGCGTTCTCTCACATCAACGGCAAGATCGTCTACATTACGCCCGACGGCGGCCGCTCCAGCATCGAAGCCGCCGACCTTGATCCAGCGGCTACCGTTCGCGTTAACGAGAAGAACGGCACGCCCCTCCAGCTTCCTCTCTAGCGCGCCGGCAATTAAGACGAATCGAACTGACTAACTCCCGGAACCGCGCGCGGGCTCCGGCATGTATGGACCTGCCTCGGCGGGCAATCCCGCGCGCTCGAACTGCACGGTAACGTGCGTGATGTGGAAGTCGTGCTCGAGCACCTCGTGGACTCGCCTCAGGATTGCTTCGCTCTCCTCCATGTGCATGTCAGGAATCCGCACGTGACACGCGAGCGCGTTCAGGTCCGTCCCCAACGTCCATATGTGGATGTCGTGTACTTCCTGTACTCCGGGAACGCGCAGTATGGCATTGGCTACATCCTCGAGCCGCATTCCCCGTGGCAGTCCCTCGAGTAACACGTGCCCGCTTTCCTTGAAAATTCCCGTTCCCGACCACAGAACCATCCCTCCGATCGCAATCCCCAGCAGCGGATCTACCCACACGGCTCCCGTCCAGCGGATCGCCAGCGCGCCGCCGAAAATCGCCACATTCGAAAGGGCGTCTCCCAGGTTGTGGATCCACACAGTGCGAACGTTCAGGTCGCCGCGTCCGCCGTGAACCGCAAACGTGATTCCTCCATTGACCACCAGCGCCAGCGCCGAAACCCACAGCATCAACGACGTGTGTACTCCCGCGGGGTGCCGAAGACGCTCGGCGGATTCGTAGATCAGGAACAGCGCGACCAGCCCCAGCAGGATGGCGTTCACGAACGCCGCTAGAATTCCCGCGCGATGGTATCCAAACGTTTTCTGAGCCGTGGGAGGACGCCGCGCCAAACGTATGGCGAACCACGAAATCACCAGCGTGGGAACGTCCGTCAGGTTATGGACAGCGTCGCTCAGCAGCGCGATCGAGTGGCCAAGAAAACCGGCGGCCAGCTCGACGGCTACCAGCGCAAACGTCACTGCAACCGCCGCTCCCAGCATGCCGGTCATTTTTTCTTGGAACGCGTGCGCATTCGAATGATGGTGCAAACCGGAACCCTGGCCGCCGCGCATGTGGGAGTGCATCGCTGTCGATTTTAGCCGCACAAACGAAGCTGCGGTAGGCCAAACAGACTGGATGCCGCATGAAGTGCAAGCAGCAGGCGCCCGGAGTCGCGATCACACAAACCCTCGGCCCAGTCTTTCGGGAGGCCCGGCCCTTCCTGCCGTGGCAGGGCTTTTCAGCCTGGTGTAAGTCGCGCAAAACCGGTGGAGCTCAAGCCCCTAAACTAACTCGAACCCTTTTATGGAACTCCTGACACGGGACACTGGGGCCTTCCGGTCTATCCCGGAACCTTGCCCGCGAAACTCGATTGACTCGCGATTCAGCACCGCCTACGATGGCAAAAACTTGGGAGGGCAAGAACCCGGAAATCCCGGCGCGGCAGTGTCTTAAAATGTCCCATACCGCCAAGCTGATCTTTTGGGGCGTGCGAGGCTCCACGCCCACCCTCGAGCGCGACACCTGGCGCTACGGAGGAAACACGCCATGCATTGAGCTGACCGCGCCCGACGGCGCCCGCTTCATCCTCGATTGCGGAACTGGCCTTCGCATGCTGGGCAATGAGTGGTCGAAGTCGCGTCAGGATGGAGGCATCGAGGCCCAGGTTCTCGTCACGCACTACCATTGGGACCATATCCAGGGGATTCCGTTTTTCCATCCTTTCTTCGACGCGCGCAACCGTTTTCACTTCTACAGCTTTCAATCGCCGGACCTGGGCCCGAACAGCCTGCGTCAGGTTCTAGAAGCGCAGCTCGCCAAGCCGTATTTTCCCGTTGACGTTTCCACCATGAGCGCCCAGCGCGACTTCCACGAAATTGCGGGTGGCGCGAAGTGGGAAGTCCAAGGGACCAAGGTCAGCACCGCATGGCTCAATCACCCGCAGGGCTGCCTCGGTTATCGGCTCGACACGGCAGCGGGTTCCGTAGTTTATGCGACAGATAACGAGCCGGGCGCGCCGGAATTCGACGCCAACCTGAAGCAGCTCGCCGCCGGCGCCGACGTCCTGATTTACGACGCGCAGTATTCGCCCGAGCAGCTGGCCTCCACTCGCAAGGGCTGGGGCCATTCGAGCTGGCTCGAAGGCACGAAGCTCGCCCGGCAGGTGAAGGCGGGCAACCTCATTCTGTTCCACCACGATCCGGATTCGCCAGACCAGAAAATCGATCAGTTCCTGTCAGCGGCAAGGCAAGAGTTCCCTGCCACCTGGGCCGGGACCGAAGGAATGGCCATCACCTTAAGCGAGCGCGGCGTCGACGTCGCCCTGCGCGGCTCGCGCATCGGGCAGCGCCGCCGCCTCCGCTTCACCGCCGTCGTCAGCGGCCAGTCCGAAGAAGGCCAGGCATTCCAGGAAAAGGCTACCGTCCGCGATTTGAGTTTGCAGGGCGCCTATCTCGTTCTGCAGAACCGGCCTCGGCTGCAGTCCGAGGTTCGCGTGGTAATCGAGGCTGCGGGCGACAAAGACCGCTCCAGCACCCTCTCTCTTCGCGGTACCGTCGTCCACTGCGATCCCGGCCGCGAGCACACCGATAACGGCGTCGGCGTCGTCTTCATCGAAGAACCCGATCCCTCCGCCAGTGATTAGTGCGGTCTATAAGACCTCCATTTTGTACCTATTGATTCGGGCCGTTTTGTTGATGGGGCTGGACTTACGCGAAAAATATCTCGGCAGGTGTACCGATTGATTTGGGGTAGAGGCGAGCGAAGGGAAACCATTCGGTCGCGATACTCTGCTCGGAATATCGATCCCTGCCCGGCCGGCAGACAGAGACATCCTTCGGCTCACAGTGTTCGCCCGGGCAGCTTGGGTGTTGGGAGGCTGCCTGTGTCGTGTTGTGAGTTGCATCGTGCATAGAAAACGACTGAGAGTAGCACGGAATTAACTAAATGGGTAGGTTCAATTATTGGATAGTACCGGTTTCCCGAATTGGGAACGGGCCATTGTGACTCGATGCCTAGATTGGTGGTTTAGCGGATGGGCCAGGAAGGGATGGTGGCGTTGATTTCGGCTATAGCTGGCCCATGACCATTCCTTCCGATGGCTTTCTGGCGTCTTCCCTTTCCGCCTACCAGGGCGCTTTCCCTCTCCAAGGAAGAGATTCTTTCCGCTTGACAACCTGTTGGGCTTCGTGTACTACACGGCGAATGATAGATGCTATCCTTAAGTAATTTTAGTAAGGCACGTCCGTCGCCTTGAGAAATCCCGCAGCGATGGCACGTGATCGGGGGAAACGGCAGTTCGGGGCGGCTGACCAAAAGACCTTGGTGAAGGTCACATCACCCGGCCGGGTGGCTTGCCGAGGGGTGGGAGGAGGCAAACATGAGCAACCTGGATTTGACACCGGAGGTGTGGACCGCTCGTTTGTTCCTGAAGCAAAGGACTTGGCTGCCGGCAACCTTACTCGTAATCGCCCTCTTGCTGCCCTGTTTATCACTGCATGGGCAAAACGCCACCGGCCGAATCGTAGGCGTTGTCACGGATAAACAGGGTGCAGTGATACCGGGAGTACAAATCGTCATCACGAACGTGGGTACCGGCGTGCGTTCAGAGACGACGACGGATGGCAAGGGTTTTTACCAACTGCTGGACTTGCCGGTCGGCCTGTACGTCGTCAAGGCCGAGCATCAGAATTTCGCAAAGGCCGTGACGCAGCCGCAGTCGCTTGAAATCAACCAGACGTTGAAAATCGATCTGCAGATGCGACTCGGGTCGGTCACCGAGACTGTGGAGGTGAATGCGCAGGCGGCACGAGTGGAAACTGAGATTCCCACACTGGGCGCCACGGTGACCGGCGCACCAATCCAGGATTTACCCCTTAACGGACGGAATACACTGGACCTAGCGCTTACCCAGCCTGGTGTGGTGCCGATCGCAGACGACTTGGGAACTTACGGCACCAGCAATGGCGGGTCGAACGGGTATGCCGGGATTAGCGTAGGAGGCGCTCGCGGAGACGCGGTCACGTACTTACTCGATGGCGGCATCAACAATCGAGTGACCAGCAATCAAGTTGTCTTTAATCCGAACCCCGATGCCGTCGGGCAGTTCCGCATCCTGGAAAACAACTATACGGCCGAATACGGGCGCAACGGGGGCGGTGTCGTCTCTGAGGTTATCAAGTCGGGGACCAATTCTCTTCACGGGAGCTTGTACGACTACCTCCGCAACGACGCATTCAATGCCAACGATTACTTCGACAAAGCAGAGGGCAACCCTCGCCCCGTGCTGAAGCGCAATCAGTTTGGAGGCACGATAGGTGGCCCTGTTACAGTGCCAAGAGTGATTAACGGTAAAGACCGGTTGTTTTTCTTTTTTGCGTATCAAGGACAGCGCCAGACTCAAACCGTAAACCAGGGCTTTGTGACCACCTACACGCCGGCAGAGTTAAACGGCGACTTTTCCAATTTCGACAATTCAGGCCCGGACCCTAACGTAGCGGCGTTCCTTCAGAGCCATCCCTATTTTCAGCCGGACTCGGCTAAGGCCGCGCAGGCCATTATTGATTCCACCAAGATAGACCCGGTTGCCATGGCTTACATTTCAGCCAACTTGATTCCCACTTCTTCCACCGGCCAAATTTTCCCGGAAGGAAGCGAAACCACCAACGTAGATCAGTACCTCGGCAAAGTGGATTATTACGCTACAAAAAACGACCATTTCTCGCTGACCCTGGGCAGCAATAAGCAACCCGTCGTCAACCCGTTCTTTGGCGCGAATGTGCCGGGGTTCACGTCGCTGGCGACGACTTGGGACTATTTTGCGAATATTGGCTACACGAAGATGATTTCCGGCACGAAGGTGAATGAATTCCACGTTACGGCGCAGCGGTGGTACAACAAAACGGTTCCCGGATCTCAGCCACCCACCCCCGCGGCGCTAGGTGTGAGCATCCAGTCGGACTCCGTCTTAGGACCGCCAAACCTATATTACGACAACGGCCTGTCGGTCGGCTTCGATCCGAATGTCAACTGGAAAGCCGACAACACATACGCGTTCACAGATTCGTTCACGTGGATCCGAGGCAACCATACGTGGAAGTTTGGAGGCCAGTTCGGAATCTTGCAGGAGAATTCGATTTATGCCTACCAGACTGATGGCAGCTTCTATTTCTACGGACCTTCCACGGGGGTCGGGTCGGGAAACGATTTGGCCGATTTCCTGTTGGGCGCCGCGGACGAATATTATCAAGCTTCAAAAGCTCCCAGTAACGAACACCAGAGACAATATGCGCTGTTCGCTCAGGACGAGTGGAGGGTAACACCTCAGCTGACTCTGACGCTGGGGCTGCGTTACGAGTACACCTCTCCAGAAACCGACACGCACGGATATACGTTCACCATCATCCCCGGTTTGCAGTCGCAGAGGCTTGTAAACGCGCCGACGGATTTGGTATTCCCCGGCGACCCGGGAGCGCCGAGAGGCTGGTATTTCCCAGACTACAAGAACATTGGCCCCCGTGTTGGTTTTGCCTGGGATCCGTTCGGGAACGGTAAAACCAGCGTGCGCGGCGGGTTCGGCATGTTTTATGACACCCTGAACGGCTGGATGTCGGATTGGGCGACGGACGAACCCCCCTTCTCTGCCAGCGCCGATCTGTTCTTTAATCCCAGCGTGAATGGACAGAATACGATTCTGTCAGACCCCTACGGAGCGGCGGGGCAACCGGACCCCTTCCCGTCACAAATTCCTCCGCCCAGCAACCTGGATTTCGTCGCCCAGGGAATCATTCCGTTCGGGAACGGTAACAACAACTTTGTGGACCCGCACCTAAAGACCCCCTACATCTACCAATATAATCTGAGCGTGCAGCGCCAAGTAACCAGCGGTCTCATGGCTGAGATCGGGTATGCGGGCAGCTCGTCGCACAAACTGTTGACATGGCTCGACGCAAATCCCTTCGTTCTGGGAACTGACACACGAGTGCTGAATCAAGGGCTGGCGAGCCCCAATTTCGGATACCTCACGACTTTTGCCGGCGTCATCAACGCGAACTATAACGCTTTGCTGGCGAGCCTTACCGAGCGACAGGTCAACGTCCCCTATCTCGGCAACGTGTTCTTCACTCTTTCCTACACCTGGTCTCACAATTTGGATGACGGCTCGGGCTTCAACTCGCGCAATACTCAAATTGCTTCTTACGATCGCCGTGCTCTTTACGGAAATTCGGACTTCAACGTACCGCAGCGGTTAACTTTCAGCGGCGGATGGGAGCTGCCATTTGCGGAGGCCTGGCCGAAAGCGCCGAAGCGACTGACAAGCGGTTGGAGCCTCTTCCCGATTGTTTTTGCCCAGTCGGGCATCCCATTGGATGCGCGTGCAGGTCTCCACCAAACGATGAGCGATCCGGGTCCGTCAGGCGCAGGGGATGCAGAGGTCGTGCGGGCAGACACTGCGGTTGCGTCGATCCATACATTCGATCCGCACGAGGTCCAAACCTTCAACGGAGTGACTGGGAACTTTTGGTTCAACCCCGGGGATTTTCAGTTGGATCCGTGCATTGGTGCGGGAAACTGCCCGCTTGGATTCTATGGAACCTTCCGGAGGAATTCTTTCCGCGGTCCGAAACGCGTCAACGCGGACTTGGCGCTGGAGAAAGCGACGAGTCTTACGGAACAAACGAAACTCGTGTTCCGCGCGGAGGCCTTCAATATCTTCAATCACACAGAGTTTCGGCCACCTTCAGCCATCTCATTTACGTCCGGCACGTTCGGACAGATTACCGGAACCTACGATCCAAGAGTCCTTCAGCTGGCGTTGAAGTTCGTGTTCTGAAGGATAGCCACGGCTTACAAAGAAGAGCCGGGGCGTGGAGCGGATATGTACCTGCCGTTCGTGTTGGAAGTAAGACGGATGTTTGTGTGTTTGCTCTTACTGGCTGACGCCGGAGCTTGCCATGACTGACTCTCCTCGCGACCAGAAGCTCGGAATGGGATGCCCAATCAGCCGGCGCGACTTCTTGAACGGCGTTGCGGTGACGGTCGGTGCGGGGTTGATAGGAGGAACAGCCTCGGCCGCCTCGATCCCGGCAGATAATCAGGGGCCCTCCGTTCCTGGAACACCGCCACTCGGCAAAGGCGCGGATGATTCGACCCAAGAAGCCCTTCTGGAACAAGGGATAACTCCGAAAGATCCGCGTTACTATCCTCCGATTTTGACGCGCATGAGAGGAAATCATCCGGGCTCGTTTGAGGCTGCCCACGCGGACAAAGATGGAGCGTTTTGGAACGGCGCTGCCCCGGCGGAAGAGACCCACGAAACGTACGACTTGGTCGTTGTGGGCGGCGGGATCAGCGGTCTGGCAGCCGCGTATTTCTTCCGCGCCCGCACGGGGCCGAAGGCGCGCATTCTGGTTCTGGACAATCACGACGATTTTGGCGGACACGCAAAACGAAACGAGTTCCACCTCGATGGCCGGATGCTACTGATGAACGGAGGCACGATGTCCATCGAGTCACCGTTCGACTACAGCCCGGAAGCAGCGGGACTCTTTGCAGATTTAGGCATCGATCCGCCAACCCTGCAGGCCAAGTGCGCTAAACCAGGCTACTACCATTCGCTGGGATTGCGGGCGGGCGTCTTTTTCGACAAAGAGACATTTGGCGTGGACCGCCTGGTGGCGGGCGAACCCGGAAGAGCATTTTCCCGCGGAGAAGCAACCAACGCCCAAGAATGGGAAGACTTTCTGAAAAAGACTCCGCTCTCTCCCGAGGCACAGCGGGACGTTGTCAGGCTGCAGACGGCGGCCACGGATTACATGCCGGGACTGACGGAGCTACAGAAGAAACGACGGCTGTGCAAGATGAGCTACAAGGATTTCCTGTTGAAGGTCGTCAAGGTTCATCCCGACGTGATCACGTTCTATCAAACCAGCACATGGGGGCTGTATGGGGTCGGCATCGATGCCGTGTCGGCGCTCGATCTCTGGGCAGAAGGATACATGGGATTCCAGGGCCTCGGGTTGCAGCGAGTCAAAGAACCGGGATTCCTGCTCAGCTTTACAGCTCAGGGCGACGTCGTGAAGAAGAAGCCGTACTATTTTCATTTTCCCGACGGCAACGCCTCGGTGGCTCGATTGCTGATGCGAGCACTGATACCGGCTTCGGCGCCCGGAAACACGGCCGAGGATATCGTTACGGCGAAATTCGATTACAGCCGGTTGGACGAAGACGGCGCTCCTGTGCGGATACGCCTGAACAGTCCCGTGGTGCGCGTGCGACACGTGGGCGATCCGGCCACGGCGAAAGAAGTCGAAATAGTCTATGCGCAGCGGCATAAGGTGTATTCGGTCCGCGGCAAGGTCACGATCCTGGCTTGTTACAATGAGATGATCCCAGTACTTTGTCCGGAAATGCCCGCCCGGCAGAAGCGGGCCTTGGGCTATGGGAGCAAGGTGCCGCTCATTTACACCACAGTGGCGCTGAAGAATTGGCGGGCTTTTCAAAAGCTGGGCGTCCAGAACGTCTCCTGCCCGGGCATGTACCACAACAATATCAGCCTGAATTCCGTAGTGGATATAGGCGACTACACGAGCCCCAAAACGCCGGATGAGCCCATCCTGGTACACATGCTGCGGACGCCCTGTAATCCGGGCTTGCCGGCTCGCGACCAGCAGCGCATGGGGCGCTTCGAGCTCTTTCGCACGTCATTCGAGACTTTCGAACGAAACATTCGCGATCAGATGGCGCGCGTGCTGGGCGAGGGCGGCTTCGATGCTTCGCGCGACATTGCGGCGATAACCGTCAACCGGTGGTCCCACGGGTACGCCTACGAATACACTCCGCTTTGGGATCCAGGCTGGCCGCCGGGCCAACAACCCTGCGAAATTGCGCGCAGACGGTTTGGCCGAATCGCCGTCGCCAACTCGGATGCGGCGGCTGCGGCGTACACGGATCAGGCAATCGACCAAGGCTCTCGCGCGGTGGGAGAACTGCTGGCACTCGGGCGGCAGCAGACCGAAAAGGCGATCCATACTTCGGTAAGCACCTGAGATCGCGAATCGCCAAACGGTCCGGGCGCGCCTGCAAGACATAACAACCGGCGCGTGGCGGAAAGGACACGGCATTGAGCGGGAAGAAGGAAGACCGGGATCTGGGTATGGGGCGCCGGATCAGCCGCCGCGACTTTCTGAATGGCGTGGCCGTCGGCACCGGCGTTGGTTTGCTCGCCGGCAAGAACGCGCTAGCGAACCTCGCAGCCCATCCCGATACGATGGCTAGCGCGTTGCAGTCAGAAAAAGGAGCTGACGCCAGCGAGCAGGAATATTTTCTCTCGAAGGGCGTCAAGCAACAGGACGCGAGTTACTACCCTCCTGGCTTGACCGGCATGGTGCGTGGCAGTCATCCGGGGTCGTTCGAAGCCGCCCACCTGCTCCGCGATGACCGCTTCTGGAAAGCGGCAGGATCAGCACAGGATACGCGCGAAACGTACGATCTTGTGGTTGTGGGAGGCGGAATCAGCGGCCTCGCCTCGGCCTATTTCTTCCGGCAATTCGCCGGGCAAGATGCGCGCATCCTGATTTTGGACAATCACGATGATTTCGGAGGCCACGCGAAGCGCAACGAGTTCCACGCTAATGGGCGGCTGCTGCTGGGCTACGGCGGCACGCAATCCATTGAAGCTCCCGGCCGGTACAGTGCGCAGGCCATCGGACTGCTGCGGGGCTTGGGGATTGACGTCAATCGTTTCTATCAGTATTTTGACCGCAAACTCTACTCGTCGCTGGGTCTGCGGCCATCCATCTTCTTCGACAAAGCCACCTTCGGCACAGACCGCTTGCTCGTTGGATCTGCCCTGCAATTCAATGAGGACTCCGAGCCGCTTCCTGCAAGTCAAGTAAATGAGATGCCGATCGCTCCGGCCGCGCGGCGGGATCTTTTGCGATTGCTCAACGAGAGCATCAACTATCTGCCCGGGCTCACCCCGGAGAAGCTGCGCATCAAGCTCATCAAAACCAGCTATAAGGATTTTCTCCTACAGAACGCCAAGGTTCACCCTGACGTGGTCAAGGTCTACCAAAAAGCGCCGCATGACCTCTATTGTGTCGGCATCGATGCAGTGTCGGCTCTGGCGTGCCGATATATGGGTTACCCCGGGTTCAAGGGCATTCCCACGGAAGAGCGGCGACGGGGAAACGAAAAGGAGGAGCCCTACATCTTCCATTTCCCCGACGGCAACGCTTCGATCGCTCGTCTGCTAGTGCGCTCGCTCGTGCCGGGTTCGATCCCAGGGAATACGATGGAGGATATTGTCACAGCTCGCGTCAGTTACCCGCGTCTGGATCGTCCCGATTCGCGGGTACGTCTGCGTTTGAACAGCACGGTCGTGCGTGCTCGACATGCCGGCGACCCGCAGACGGCCAAGGCCGTTGACGTTACCTACATGCAGGACGGGAAGCTCTACACTGTGCGCGGTTTGCACTGCGTCATGGCTTGTTACAACTGCATGGTGCCGTATCTCTGCCCGGAGATGCCCGCCTGGCAAAAGGAGGCCCTGGCCTACGCGGTCAAGGAACCGTTGGTTTATACCAACGTCCAAATCAGGAATTGGACGGCGTTCCAGAAGCTACGCACCGACAGGGTGTACTGTCCCGGTTCGTACTTCAGCAACTTTGACCTAGATTTCCCGGTTTCTCTCGGCAGCTATCGGTTTCCATCCTCTCCTTCGGAATCCTGTATTTTGCATCTGTTGCGCACGCCGTGCATGCCGGGTTTGCCCTGCAAGGAGCAATACAAGGCTGGCCGCCTGGAGCTGTATAGGACGCCGTTTTCTACGTTTGAGCGCAACATTCGCAGCCAGCTCGGGGCCATTCTGGGCGCTGGGGGGTTCGACCCGGCGCGCGATATCGTTGCAATCACCGTCAACCGATGGCCCCACGGCTACGCCTACGAATACAATCCCTTGTTCGAGCCTCTCGACCGGCCTCAGTCCGAGCGGCCATGCGTAATTGGTCGCCGGCCGTTCGGCCGCATCACCATCGCCAACTCGGATTCCGACGGTCATGCTTACACCAATATCGCCATTGATCAGGGCTATCGTGCCATCCAGGAAACCTTGGCGCTCCGAGGAGGGAACGCAGCGAGCAGCGCACCAGCCGCTTCCGTGATCGCCGAGAGCGCCTGATTCATTGTCGGCAACATCCAGAAGAAAGCTTTGGCAGACAACTCAGACCACAGCGCAATGGGCCCGCGGCAGGCGAACTATTGGCTGACGGCCGCGGAGATGCCGGCAGGTACCGAAGGTCCCCTGCCCGAGCGCGCTGACGTAGCAGTGATTGGCGCAGGATTCGCCGGTTTGTCCGCAGCGCTGTTCTTAGCCAAGCGAGGGATTCGCGTTGTGGTCCTCGAGGCCCGGACTATCGGTTGGGGAGCGAGTTCACGTAATGGCGGGATGGCGCTGACCGGCCTCAAGTTGGGCGTGGAGGCGCTGGCCGGTCGCTACGGCTACGACATCGCACGGCGCATGTACGCCGCATCATTGGCTTCGATCGATCTGGTCGAGGAAATTGTTCGCGACGAAGCCATCGACTGCGATTTCCGTCGATGTGGTCATCTGGAAGTTGCTTGCAAACGCTCCCATTTCGCCGCTTATGCCCGTTCGGCGGAACTTATCGCGCGCGAGTTCAACCATCGTTTGCGTATCGTGGAACGGGATCAATTGTCGCAGGAGATCGGCTCCGACATTTATTTCGGCGGCTTGGTTGATGAGGCGAGCGCCAGTCTGCAGCCAGCGCGATACGTTGCCGGAATAGGCCGGGCGGCGCTGAAGGCCGGAGCAAGTATCTACGAAAACTCTGTGGTGGCGGAAGTGCAGCGCGTTTCCCGGCATGGTGAAACCGGTTTCGCGGTGACTTCTTCCGGCGGCCGGTTATTCGCGCGCGAGGTTTTTGTTGCGAGCGGAGCCTATACCTCCTCGTTTGTTTCAGAGTTGCGTAAGAAAATCATTCCCATTGGATCCTTCATCATTGTCACACAGCGGCTTCCGGACGCATTGGCATCCGAGCTCAGCCCTCGCAACCGCATGATTTACGATTCCCGACATTTCCTTCACTACTTCCGGCTCACGCCCGACAACCGTATGCTCTTTGGCGGTCGCGCGGCCTTTCTCCCCGAAACGCCCGCGCGTGTCCGGCGTAGCGCGGAGATCTTGCGCCGTGGAATGGCCGGAATCTTCCCGCAGCTCAGCCAAACATCGGTCGAATACATTTGGGGCGGAACGCTCGATTTTTGCTTCGACACTATGCCTCATGGTGGACGCACTGCCGGTCTTTATTACGCTCTGGGCTTTGCCGGCCACGGCGTGGCAATGGCAACGTACCTGGGGACGCAGATCGCAAAAGCCATCGCCGTGGGTTCTGACGAGCAGCCCTTCGACGAGATTTCGTTTCCGAACGCTCCAGTTGGTTTGCGTGGGCGTTGGCCCTGGTTGCTCCCCGCGGCAGGCGCGTTCTACAAAGTTTTGGACTGGATCAGCTAGCGAAGACACCGGATCCGGAGGCTGAGTCGCAAGCGTTTCACGCGAGAGAGTGCCTGGAGAGCGGCAACGCCCGAATGCGCTTACCTGTGGCGGCAAAGATCGCGTTGCACAGGGCGGGCGCAAACGGCGGAACGCCAGGCTCGCCGACGCCGGCCGGCGGAGCGCTACTATCGATCAAATGAATGTGCGTTTCCCTCGGCGCTTCGTTGATGCGGGCTACGGGGTAATCCTGAAAATTGGATTGATCGATCGCCCCTGCCGTGGCTGTGATTTCGCCCGAACGCGCCAGGCTGGCGCCGAAAACTGCAGCTCCTTCGAACTGTGCTCGGACGAACGCGGGGTTCACGATTGTTCCAGCGTCCACGGCTGTGTCGACGCGCTGAATCGTAAGGTCGCCCTTCGGATTCACCTCGACTTGAACCACTGTGGCTACGTACGTGAGAAAGCTCCAGTGTCCGGCAATGCCAATGCCGAAGCCTGCGCCAGACTTGTGCTTGTGCCATTCCGCCTGTTCAGCGGCGACTTCGACCACGCGGCGTAGCCGGCCCGTGTCCAAACCATAGCCCGGAGGTATTTGCGTCACATTCTTCAGATCAACGACGCGAGGCGGCCCGATGAGAGCCAGGAGATACTCGACGGGATCCTGCTTTGCTGCGTTGGCCAATTCCGCGGCGAAGGATTGCACACCGAAAGCATGATAGACGTTCGCGACCGAACGCAGCCACCCGATGCGCACATGCGCTCTGGCCGGGCCGTTTTCGACACGCAGATTGGGGATATCGAACGGTATGGTGCTCCAACCCATGGCCAACTCGTCTTCATCGCCAAGCACAGTTTTCGAATCGAACGTGGAGCCGATGGGCGAAAAGACCGAACGTTGCAACCAGGCCGTAGGTTTTCCCTGTTCGTCGAGCGCTGCCTTCATGTACATCGCGGCCACCGCATGGTAATAGTCGAACTTAATGTCATCTTCGCGGCTCCAGCAAACCTTGACAGGCTTGCCCAGCCGCTTGGAGAGGAGTGCTGCTTCGACCGCAAAATCAGGAAAGGACTTGCGGCCAAAAGCCCCTCCGAGCAACGTCACATGACAAATGACGCCGGTTTTCTCGATGCCCGTCGCTTGCGCTACGGCCTCTTGCAAGCCCTGAGGATCCTGGGTCGGCGCCCAAATCGTCATCTTGCCACCCCGGAAATCAGCTAGAGCCACAGGCGGCTCCATGGAAGCGTGCGCCAGGTGCGGCGCATAGTATCCGGCTTCAACAATGCGGCCGCCTTTTCCAAACTCCGCATCTACGTCTCCGATATTGCGGGCGACCTTACCTGCTTGGCGCGCCGTGACCTCCAAGTCGCGCCTGTAGGAGTCGGAGTTGTAAGTTGTATTCGTGCTGGCGCCCCACTGGACGCGTAGCTTCTTGCGACCCTGAAATGCAGCCCAGGTACTGTTGGCGATGACGGCGACGCCGCCCAGGGGCTGAAAGCCAGGGCCAGGTCCGCTGAACCCATTCAGTTTTACGGTCTGATTCACGCCCGCCACTCGCAGCGCATCCTTGTCGTCGTAGGAGGCAACGTCAGCGCCCAACACGGGGGGATGCTCGACGGAGGCGAATACCATGCCGGGCACTTTTGCATCGATTCCATACAGTGGTTGACCTGTCACAATCTCGCGGAGATTGTAGAGTTTGGCGTCTTTCCCGATGTAGCGCCAGGAACTGCGTGGTTTCAGCTGCACGTCTTCTCGCGCCGGCACTGCAAGCTTGGCGGCGGCGGCCGCGAGTTGGCCGTACTCGAGCCGGCTCGGTCCCGCCGGGTCGCCGTGAGCTGCCGCGGAGCGGTATATAACCGCATGCAGCTCGGTTTCGCATGCCGATACCGGCACGCCCCACTGCGCGGCGGCGGCGCGCACCAGCATCAGACGCGCGGTAGCACCGGCCACCCGCATGGCATCAAAGAACGACCTGACGGAGTGAGATCCATCCGTGTCCTGATTACCGTAGCGGGAATCTCCGAGCCCCTGCCGAATCTTCACTCGTTGCCAGTCGGCATCCAGCTCTTCGGCGACTATTCGCGGCAAACTAGTGGCGATGCCGGTCCCCATCTCGGAACGCGCTGCAATGATGTAAACCGTGCCATCGGTTTCGATGCCTAAGAAGACACTGGGATGAAGGACAGCCCGGTCCGCAACGGACGAAGGCATCGCGTCAGCCATTTGATCCGTCTCCAGGACTGCCCCACGCAGCCAGACGGGAACACTCAAAACCAGAGCGCCGGCTGAAAACATACCCTGAAGAAACGCGCGACGACTGACATTCGTGATGCTGTTCATGCGTTTCTCCTAGCCGCGGCATGAATCGCTGCCCGGATCCGCTGGTAGGTACCGCAGCGACATATGTTTCCGTTCATGAGCTGGTCAATATCCGCATCGCTGGGCTGCGCGTTCTGCTTGAGCAATGCCGCGGCCTGCATGATCTGTCCAGCCTGGCAATATCCACATTGCGGCACGCCAAGATCCATCCAAGCTTTCTGCACGGGGTGAAGGCCGCTTGCACCCAATCCTTCGATCGTGGTGATTTCCACGCCGGTGACAGCCTGCATAGGCGTCAGACACGAGCGAACCGCTTCTCCATTGCGGTGGACGGTGCACGCACCGCACAATCCTATGCCGCAGCCGAACTTGGTCCCCGTCAGGCCCAGTATGTCCCGCAGATACCACAGTAAGGGCATGTCTGGTTCGCCGGCGTAGGCGTGTTTCACCCCGTTTACTCGTAGGCTGATCATCCGATTGGCCCTCCCTTCGATCCCATCACCGCTAGTGGCTTGACGAGTGCTTGGACACAGCAGGCTTTGCGGCCGGTTTCTTGCCGAAAGCGCGGATCACGCAATGAACCAAGTCTTCTATCTGTTGGGAGGTGAGCTGGTCTTTGAAAGCCGGCATCGCCGTTCCCTTAACGCCGTTTGAGATGGCGGAAATCAGCTCCGAATCCTTATGGGTTGCTTGCCAACGCTGATCCGTAAGATCGACTGTTTTGATCGCAGCGTAGCCTTTGCCATCCGCCCTGTGGCACATGGAACAGCTCGTGGCATACGTGGTCTTGGCTGCGGCGCAGTCCGCTTGAGCGCCCCGTGTCCTGGGGGCAAAGCACACAACGGCCACGCCGAATGCGATTCCGAGGCTTAGCCACACCCGAGACCGTTTCCTTGGAGCTGTTGTCATCGTCAAGTTGCATCCTCCAGAATGAAAAGACGGAGCAGAAGTCTCACTCCTCTCACCGCGTGAACGCCCCTTCCCCGAGTCGCGCATCAGCTAACGGCAAGATGTGCCGCCGTCTTGCTGAGAAGTTCCGCCGCCGGCTGCCGGGCGAAGAGTTCGTTGACCGCGCGATAGGCCTGATCAATCGCGACATCTGTATAGGCTGTGGCGCCAGAATCGGTATTTGCGATCGTGATGCGTCCGAAGGGTTTTCGGCCGACCACATTGGGCCGTTGTTCCGAAGGCCAATCCGGATCGAACAGCGGATTGTATTCATATCCATAGCCGTGCGGCCAGCGGTTGACGATGATCGCCTCGATGTCCCTTGCCGGGTCGAACCCGCCACCGCCCAACATTCGCCCCAATTGCTCGCGAACGTGATGCTCGAAAGTGGAAAAGGGCGTGCCGAACAGTTCCATCCGCCCAGCGATCTGTTGCTGGCGAACCGGAAGGCCGGGCTGGCATGGTGTTCGCGTAAGATGGATCAGGTTTGGTTCCTCCGGAGAGGTTGGGCTCTTGTACTCACCAATGTCCGTCACCGAATTGAGGCTGGCTTCGGTAAAGTAGCTTCCCGGCGCGGAGATGTTTGCAACGCCTAGCTTATGGAACGCCGTCCAGTTACGGATACCCACGGTCGTGTAAACGAGAGGCACCTTGACCAGATAGAGCAGCGCGTTTTTCTGCGCCTCCGGCAGTGACGGGCACAAAAATGGAATGACCATGTTCCAACAGGCCAGCACGACACCCCGTCCGCGAACTGTGTAGACCTTGCCGGCATTGGCATAAGCGACTTCCACTTCCGTGGCCGTCTCCGGTTCTCCCGCATGCTGCACACGCACCACCGTGCTGTTCAACCGAATCCGAACTGGCCAGCCCTCACGGTCCAACTGCGCGTAATTGGCGCGAGCGCTCACGACATCTTCTGCCGACTGACCTGGCATTGCATCCGGGATCAAGTCGCGCACAAGAAGCCGGGCAATGGAAGCGTTGCCATCGGGGAAATGAAATGTGTAGGATCCGCCCGTAGAGTGATAACCAGCAGCCGTGTAGCTCATGTGCGAGGTCGCTCCTGGCTCCAGGTGCATTCCCTGGAAGCCTGGCATGCCCCACGCCCACAGGTCCAACGCCGGCTCGGCATCAATGCCAACACCCCACTCGCCATTCGTGCGCGTCTGGTAGAACGCAGTCACTTCGGGCCCGGTTTTGACGTACTGGAGAAGGAAATCCTTGTAGCTGATCCGCCAAAGACGGTCTTTCTTTTCCGCCGATGTGAGGCCGGGCATGTAATCGATTTGAGCGGTTTCGAGCCGCACGATGTCGCGCTGCGCTGCTGGAGACAACGGTGTTTTGGCCAGGAAGGCCTCCCACTCTTCTGCGCTTGATGCGACGCCACGCCGAACAGTGCGCCCCGGCAGGCCTACGACGAGGCGATCCGCGCCAAACGTCTCCTTGTCAAAGAACACCCCGGGCCGTAATCCCAGCGAGTGATAGAAACCGGGCCTGGCACACTTAGACTGAAGCGACGGCGGATCAATCCCCAGCGACCGGAGTAGGCCGTCTGCCACCGCACTATAGGGAGTGGGGCTGCTGATGCCCAGCGTCCCGCCGTTCATCAAGAGCACGCGATCGCCGATTCTTACTTCGTTACGTTTGGCATGGCCCCCGAAATCGTCGTGATTGTCGAGGATCAGAATGCGCGCTTTTGCTCCAGCGCGCGCCCGGAAAAAGTGAGCCGCGGCAAGCCCGCTGATCCCTCCTCCGACGACTACCAAATCGTACGTTTCCTGTGTGCCGTCCGAGTGCCCCGCGTTTTTCCAAAAATCATCGTCGCGCAGGGCATGCGCCGCTTCAAAAGAACCGGGATGGCTGCCTCTCATTCCCCGAAGCGCAGGCGGGTAATATCGCGGGTCCTCGGGTGTGATACCTCGAGCCAGCAGGGGTTCTTCCGCGGAAGGATCCGGGCCCTTTCCGACGGGCGGCGGCGGGACAGAGAGTTGCTGCTCGCTGCCTTGCGCCGTCGGCAGCAGCGTGCTGCCCACAGCAAGAGCTGCCCCGTTCAAAAAATCACGGCGCGTAATCCGGTGCGACATGCTTCAGCCCTCGACCTGGCCAGCGCTGATTATGGAACAACTCCAGTTCAGCGGTGTCTCGCGGAGCCTACGTGAAAAGCATAAGGTTGTCAACGTACCGTATCCGCCTGTCAAACTTCGTTGGAATGTCCCCTTTTTAGTTTGTGCTTTTGGTTGATTGCTGGCCGTTGGTTTTGGTTTGGCAGTTGGCTGCCGCCCGAAGGCTTAGAAAGTCGGCGGCGTGTTGATCCAAATCACCCAAGTCTCTTCCTTGCCGGGATTCCTCCAGCGGTGGGGCGTAGTACTCTCGAAATAAAAGGTGTCGCCCGAGTTGAGCAAGAAAGGCTTCGCGTCGCCCAGGGCGATCTCGAATTGGCCTCGCATTACGTACAGGAACTCCTCTCCCTCGTGGCGGTAAGACTCACCGCTGCCTGCGTCCGGGGCGATCCGAAAGAGATGCGGTTCCATCACAGTGTGTCCCCAGGCAAGCAACTCGATGCGTACGCCGGGCCCTAGTTCCAGCACTTTCCGATCCTTGGGCTGCACCCAATGGGGGTTTGCGGTCGAGGGATTGAAGAAATCCAACACACTGAGATTGTAAAAGCGGGCCAGCTTGCGCAACGTGGCGACCGAGGCGCTGGTTTGGGAACGTTCCACCGCGCTTAGAAAACCCACCGAAATGCCGGTTGCCCGAGCGACGGTGGCCAGCGACAGGCCACGATGCATGCGCAATTTCCGCAGGCGCCTGCCCGGCGAGGTTTGCTGCCGCGCCTGGCTTCGGTTCCTATCCAGGCGTCCTTCGCTCGCCAGGACGCGGACGATTGCCGCAGCGTTCAGGCCCTCCTGCTTGCGCAAAACGCAAGCGCGGCGCACCAATTCCACATCTTTAGCGGTATATAGGCGATAGCCGCTCCGGTTGCGCGCAGGATTGACCAACCCCAGGTTCTGCCAGTCGCGCAACACCGACGGTGAAACTCCGACCAGACGGGCCACGTCTCCGATGCGCAGGTAGGCCTTGTCGCTGTCAGAGCGTTTGACCAACCGCGAACGCTTTGACACTGTCCGTCTCCTCAATCAATCCATACGGTCTTGATGTTGGTAAACTCGCGAATTCCGTGCATGCCCAGTTCGCGCCCGTAGCCCGAGCGCTTCACCCCTCCAAATGGCACCCGCGGGTCCGAAGCCACCATGCGGTTGACAAACAGCATCCCCGTCTCCAATTCATCGACGAAGCGATTGCGCTCCTTCTCGTCGTTCGTCCAAAGACTGGCCCCAAGGCCAAGCGGACTTTGATTGGCGATCCGAATGGCATCGCCAGTATCGCGGGCGCGAAACAGGCAAGCTACCGGGCCAAAGAGCTCCTCCCGGTCGCCCGGAGAGCCTCGCGGAATATTACTCAAAACGGTGGGGAGATAGAAGTTCCCCGGCTGTTTAAGCGGCTGGCCACCCGTAAGAAGTCGTGCACCCTCGTCGATGGTCTGTCGCACATGCTTGTCAAGGGACGCCACACCGGCGGCTGTCGCCAGGGGCCCCAATTGCGTGTTCGGCTCGAACGGATCCCCTATGCGGAGTGCTGCCATTCGCTTCACAAAGTCTTTCTCAAACTGCTCGGCCAGCGGCTCTGCGATGATGAAGCGCTTGGCCGCTATGCACGATTGACCATTGTTCTGCACCCGCGCCTTGACGGCACTCTCAATGGCCCGCTCCAGATTCGCGCTGGGCATGACAATGAAGGGATCGCTGCCTCCAAGCTCCAACACCACTTTCTTGATTCTCTTGGCAGCAGCCACTCCAACCTCGATACCGGCGAATTCGCTTCCCGTCAACGTCGCTGCCACGATCCGTGGATCGGCGAGCATGCGGTCCACCTTCTCGGCTTCGACCAAAACCGCCTGAAACACTCCTTCAGGAAAGCCCGCTTGGCGAAATACCGCCTCGATCTCGATCGCGCATTGCGGAACATTTGACGCATGCTTAAGCAGCACAACATTGCCCGCCATCAACGCCGGCGCGGCGAAACGAAACAACTGCCAAAACGGAAAATTCCAGGGCATGATCGCCAAAACCGGACCCAACGGCTGGTAGGAAATGAAGGTCTGCGCGCCTCCCGTGTCCACCGGTTCATCGGCCAGGAACCGCTCCGCATGCTCAGCGTAATAGGAGCAGACCCAGGCGCATTTGCTCGCCTCTGCCACGGCCTCGCGAAACAGTTTGCCCATTTCAAGCGTCATCAGCCGCGCGTATCGTTCCTTTTCCTTCTCCAGGACCTCTCCTGCCCGGGCCAGCAGGGAGGCGCGAGTTGAGCGCGGCAAGCGGCGGTATTGCCCGAACGCCTCGGCGGCCCGCTCGATTTTCTTGTCGACTTCGGCGTCCGACAGCGGTTCGAAAGTCCTTATCAGCTCACCAGTCGCGGGATTGATGGTGGCGATCATCGCCGGAAACGCCCTGCCAAAGCCCCGATTGTCCTGCCTCTGTATGCAGCCACAGCCTTAGCTTCTCCTTATTCCAATATTTTCGAATACGATACTATAAGAATCTGTCGCGCAACGGGGAAGGTTCGCTACTCGACTGCCTGAAGTGCCTGCGCAGAGGCGGATTTCACTCACTGCTGCGACATAGTTGGACTCCGGCGCGTGATTCCCACGCGCACTTCGGATTCACACACCGAAAAAAGAGCATCTTCCAGAACATTCAGGCCTTCCTCAAATTCGGCGTCGCTGATTACCAGAGGTGCGAGCAAGCGAATCACGTTGCCATAGGTGCCCGCGGAAAGCACAATCAAACCTCGTTCGTAGCACCTGCGCACAATCTCCTCGACTTCGCCTTTTGCCGGTTTTGGCGGTGCCGCAGAATCAACCAATTCCATTGCCTGCATTGCTCCCAAGCCGCGCACGTCTCCAATCAGCGGGAAGCTTTCCTGCCAGGCGCGCGCGCGTTCTGCGAACCGGGTTCCCAGGTGTTCGGCGCGTTCAAGGAGATTCTGCGATTCAAACAAGTCCAATACGGCAAGCGCGGCGGCGCAAGCAAGCGGATTGCCTCCAAACGTTCCACCGAGACCGCCGACGCAGGGAGCGTCCATGATCTCGGTGCGTCCGGTGACAGAAGCAAGCGGCAATCCGCCACCGAGCGATTTGGCGGCCACGAGCAGGTCGGGAACGATGTTGTAATGCTCGCAAGCAAACATCTTCCCTGTACGGCCAAACCCGGTTTGCACCTCGTCGGCGACAAAGAGGATTCCGTGTTTTCGACAGATGTTCTGCAGGATGACAAAGAACTCGCGAGGCGGGACGACGAATCCACCTTCGCCAAGAACGGGCTCAGCAATTACGGCCGCGACGGTTTCCGCCTCGACGACGCGCTTGAAAGTCTCCTCCAGATGGTGGGCGCAAAAAACACCGCAAGACGGGTATTGCAGCGAATAGGAACAGCGGTAACAGTAGGCATACGGGATGCGATAAATCTCGCCGGCGAAGGGACCGAAGGCTTCTTTATAAGGATGCGTTTTGCTGGTGAGCGACATGGTCAAGTTCGTGCGGCCGTGAAAGGCGTCTTCGAAGCAGATCACAGCAGGACGGCGGGTATAGGCGCGAGCTATCTTTATGGCGTTTTCTACAGCCTCGGCGCCGGAATTCAAGAAAAGGGTCTTCTTGGCGAAGTCGCCCGGCGTGAGGTGGTTGATACGTTCGGCGAGCTGCACGTAGCTTTCATAGGGAGTCACGCTGAAACAGGTGTGCAGGAAGGCGTCGAACTGCGCGCGCAGCGCGGCCAGGATGCCTGGGGCGCGGTGGCCGGCATTAAGGCAGCCGATTCCGCCGGCGAAGTCGACGAAGCGGTTGCCATCGACATCTTCAATCAGGGCGCCCTCCGCGCGCGCGACGAAGATCGGCGTTGCTTGATAGGAGCCGCGCGGCACTGCGGCCATACGCCGTTCCATCAATTCGCGAGAGCGGGGACCCGGAATCGCCGTGCGCAATCGAATCGCGGACATTTCAGTACCATCCAATCGGTTGCTCGTTTAGGTTGATATGGACCTGTTTCGTTTCCAGATACTCTTCGATGCCCCACGGGCCCAGCTCCCGCCCAAAGCCGGACTGTTTGTAGCCTCCCCACGGCGCTTCGACGTAAGTAGGCTGCATGTGATTCACCCAAACGATGCCGGCCCGCAGCGCCTTGACCACGCGGAAGGCCCGGAAAATATCCCGCGACCAAACGGCAGCGGCCAAACCGTAAGGAGTGTCGTTGGCGATGCGAATGGCCTCGGCTTCGTCCGAGAAGGGAATCACCGCCGCGACCGGGCCGAAGATTTCCTCTTGCGCGATGCGCGCCGAATTCGGCACATCGCAGAAAACCGTAGGCTCGACGTAAAAACCCTGTTTAATCGAGCCGGGCCGCCTCCCGCCGGCGGCCAGCTTAGCTTCTTTTTTCCCGAGTTCAACGTACGAATTCACGCGTTCATATTGCTCTTTGCTGACCAGCGGGCCCATCTTGGTTTCGCGCTCCAAGGGAGGGCCAAGCTTGATGTGCTTTGCTTTTTCGGCCATGGCTTCGACGAATTTCGAGTAGATGGGCCGTTGGACGAGAATACGGCTCCCGGCGGAACAGACTTCTCCCTGATTGATGAATACCCCGAACAGAGCGCCGTCAATGGCCGCTTCAAAATCCGCGTCAGCGAAAAAGATATTGGGCGATTTCCCGCCCAACTCTAATGTGACACGCTTCACTGTATCGGCAGCCATTTTCACAATTTGTTTGCCGACCGACGCGCTGCCAGTAAACGCAATCTTGTTGACGTCGGCATGTCGGACGAGTGGCGCACCCGCCTCCTCGCCGAAACCAGTAACGACGTTGACTACGCCCGGCGGCAGTCCGGCATCCGCAAGCCAGCTCGCCAATTCCAGTGCCGTCAGCGGAGTCTGCTCGGCTGGTTTTAGAACGCACGTGCATCCGGCGGCGATGGCCGGAGCAAGCTTCCACGCCGCCATCAACAGTGGGTAATTCCAGGGAATGATTTGACCGGCGACGCCGATTGGTTCGCGCAAGGAAAGGCTCAGCGCATTGTCCGGAACGGGATTCACGTGGCCTACGACCTTGGTCGCCAGCCCGCCATAGTATTCGAAACAAGTAGACACGTCGGCGATATCGAATTCCGCCTCGACGATCGGTTTGCCGGAGTTGCGCGACTCGAGCTCAGCCAACACGGCGGCTTCCTTGCGTACACGCTCGGCGAGCCGGAAGAGGATGCGGCCGCGCTCCTGAGCGGTGGTTTGCGGCCACGGCCCGGAGTCAAATGCCGCGCGAGCGGCAGCGACAGCTCGATCGACATCGGCAGCGCTGCCCACCGGTACCTCGGCGAGGACGTCCTCGGTGGACGGGTCGTAGACCGGAAAATAATTTCCGCTGCGGCTCTCAACCGATTCTCCATCAATGTGCATTCGATACCGCTTCATACCGATTCTCCCCGCACACGAGATTCGATGGCACCGGCGTGCGCGTCCTCCCGATTCTTGCGCCGGGAGTAAACGTAGAAGAAGAACGCCGCCAAGCCCAGGAAAAATGCGCAGCCAATCAGCATCTTCGTCTCGAAAAGCCAGGTTGCTTCCTGGCGGCCAGCCGGAGGAACGAATGCTACTACCATTCCGGTTGCGGTGGTCGCAAATCCGGAAATCCCGGCGAACCAAAGAGTTCTGCGTCCGTAGAATGCGCCGCCGAGATCTTCCCGCATCGCAATGCGAATCAACGCGGCATATACGTAGAGAAACGGAACGAGCTGAAGCACTACGGCCAGAAGGAGCAGTATTTCGTAAGCTTGCTCTACCGTTGCGCCGACGAAACTCATGGCCACGAAAATACATGAGAGAATCGCATGAACGATGAGTGCGACGTATGGCGTTCGGTGTCGCGGATGAATGCGGCCGAGCACAGGCGGCAGATAGCGATCCAGACCCGCAACGAATGGTATCCGCGCCGACCCGGAAAGCCATGCCGATGTCGTTCCGGCAATCGCTAGCGTCAGGAGCAAAGCGACTGGCGGTACGAACCAGCCGACCCCCACTTCCGAAGCCATGCGCGTCACAGCCTGCAAGATGCCTTGAACGACGTTGATGTCCTTTTGCGGCAGGGCTAACAGGACGGCAAGGGTCGCGCCCACGTACAGCATGCCAGAAGCAATTCCGCCCCAGGCAACTGCGCCCGGAAGGGTGCGACGCGGGTCGCGGATCTCGTCGCCCATCACCGATGCAAGCTCGAGTCCGACCAGACCGAAGCAGATCACGCCGAACGAGGAGACCAAATGCCAGTCGGCTCCCGCAACGCGAAACTCTCTCGCTTGGACGCGCAGGCCGAACAGATGCCAGAGTGCCGCCGCCAAGCCCACCAGGACCGCCGCGGTGATGACCGTGCCGATTCCGCCGATGTTGTTCACCCACTTGCCCACGCCCAGGCCGCGGATGTTCAGCCATACAATGACCCACAGCAGCAGCAGAGCGAGCGCTGCAACGAACACACGATTGTTGCCGAGAGCGGCGAACCGGGCACCGCCGATGTAGACGGAAATTCCTACGATATAGAAGAGCAGTGTGGGGATATAGAAGACGTTGTTTGTCCAGTAGCACCAACCCGACAGGAAGCCGTGGAAATCGCCGAAGATTTCCTTGCTCCAAAGGTAGACCCCGCCTTCCCCAGGGTAGCGATGCGAAAGCTCGATCACTGCGATTCCCTGCGGCCAAAAAAACAGAATCAGAGCCGCCATCCACAACCAGACCGTCAACGGGCCACTGGCCGCCACCGCGGGGACAACATTCAGGTTGGCGACAGCCACGATGAACAAAAGGACGAGGTCGCGCTGTCCCAGGACTCGGCGCAGATTGGGAACTTCCAGATCGCCCGAGCCCTGACCGTTCAATGCAATCCCCCGGTGAGACGCTAGCGAGCTGCCGCAGCCACCCGCTCTTCCTGCGCGTGAGCGATGGCCGGAGCGATTTCCTCGAACGCGGCGACGTGGCGGTCGATATCGGCCTCAGTATGTGCGACGGAGACGGTCCACTGCTCGTCCCACCAGAAACCCTGGCAAAGGACGCCTCGATTGTTCATGGCAAACCAGTACTGCTTCCAGAGGTCTACGTCAATTGTGGTCCAATCGCGATAGTTCCGAACCTTCTTCGGATAGAGCATGAACGCGCCATTTGAGCCTGCACCGATGCAGTATGCCTTGAGTCCAGTCTTGCCGATGACGTTCTCATATCCGGCAACGAGTCTCCGGTTGAGGCGAGTCACGTGCTCGTACGCCGCCGGTGTGAGAACTTCCCGGAACACGGCGATTCCTGCCGCCATAACGACGGGATTAGTATTGTAGGTGCCTGCGTGGAAAATCTTATGCTGCGCGATGCAATCCATCAATTTCTTGCTCGCTCCAAAAGCAGCGAGAGGGAAGCCGCCGCCGATGGATTTCGCGAGGCAGACGATGTCCGGTCTAATGCTGAAATATTCGCACGCGCCGCCGCGGGCGAGTTTGGCCCCTGTTTTCACTTCGTCGAAGATCAGCAGCGCGCCGTATTTCGTGCACAAATCGCGCAGCCCCTCCAAAAAGCCCGGTTCGGGCATGCAGATGCCCACGTTCATCATGATCGGCTCGACAATCACCGCAGCGACGTCCCGCGGGTATTTAGCGAAGAGCCGCTCCACGCTTGGCAGATCGTTGAACACACCCACTAACGTCTCTTTCACAGCCGCAGCGGGCACTCCGGCGCTCGAGGGCACCTGCGCAGGGGAGGATGGGTCGCCATATTGATCCGCCTTTGGTTTCACGCTGACCATGACCGAGTCGTGAACGCCATGGTAGCCACCCTCCATCTTGATGATCTTGTCCCGCCCCGTCGCGCCGCGCGCCAGACGGACGGCATGCATTGTCGCTTCCGTTCCGCTATTGCTGAAACGAACCTCATCCACAGGAAAACGCGCCACGATCTCCTCGGCGAGTTCAATTTCAAGCTCATGCGGCATGCCGTACATCGTGCCGGTGTGTAGCCGCTCTTCGACCGCCTTAACCACGGCGGGATGACAATGGCCCGCCATCAGCGCGCCGAAGCAAAGGTTGAAATCGATGTATTCGTTGCCATCCACGTCGTGGATATGCCCGCCTTTGCCGTCGCGAACGAAGAGCGGATACGGATCGTATATTCGGAAGTTGCTGCCGACGCCGAGCGGCAGGCGTTTCATGGCACGTTCGTGCGCGGCGCGGCTCTTCGGCGTCCTTTTTTCATATATCTCAGTTTCTCTCCTCAGTCCTTCATGCATGTGACCCCCTTGAATTTGGACTGGCACCGGCGAACTTCTTGGCCGCCGAATCCCGCTTTCTCGAATCTTGGAAGAGTCTCCTGCGGAAGGATCCCCCTTGCATAGGGCCTTCCTGCGTTCCCGCGCGCGAGTACAGTCATGCGCCTGTATCGGGAAACAAACCTTACTATAATCGGGGAAGATTAGAGTATGGCCTGCGCATTTGTCAAGGAGAAAGCTCGCCCTTGCCGGAGCTCGTGTTGGTGAAATCGGGATAACCGGCGCGGCTGCTGTCGCCGATTGTGATGTTCGCCTCACGTTGAGTTCGAATCATGAGATCGTCGCGGCCATGAGCTGGCCGGTCGTGACCAATCCGCTTGGCCGCAGGAGAAAACGAAGTCTGCATCTCGTCCGGACATAGTGTAACTTGGCAAAGGGTTTCGTCTCGATTCTCCAAATTGGGGAAAGACGTGGTTGTAATTCTGATGGGCGTTTCCGGGTCAGGAAAAACTGTGGCCGGCCAGGCTCTAGCCGCCAAACTCGGCTGGGCGTTCGAGGATGCTGATGGCTGGCACTCCGCGGCGAACGTTGCAAAGATGCGCAGCGGCATTCCTTTGACGGATAAGGATCGCGAACCCTGGTTGAGCCTTTTGAATCACGCCATCCGAGGGTGGATCGCGAATGGAACGAACACGGTCCTGGCATGCTCCGCACTAACCAAACGATACCGGGAGGCGCTCCGCGCCGGTTCCGAGCACAGCGCATGTTTGCGCTTCGTATATTTGCGCGGCACATACGAGCAGATCGACCGCCGCTTGCGGCAGCGTAGCGGCCACTTTATGCCCGAATCTTTATTGAGGAGCCAATTTGAGACGCTCGAGGAACCTGGGCCTGAGGAAGCCGTCGCGGTGGATGCAGCAATGCCTGTTCCGAACGTAGTCGATACGATCATCGCCGCCTTGGCGCTTGAGGACGCGTCTCGGGGGCGGCCTGCTTCCGGCAACTAATCTAGTTTGGAGCAGACTTGGATTGTGGCGAGCGAACCGCTTCGGCGAGCCGGATGAGATCCGGCAATACGTCGCCGAACGGACGGTTCTCCGGCACACCAAACGAGAAATAGATGTCGCGGTAGTGCCGGTACAGCTCTTCGTAAATCTTTTGCTCGGATCTCTGCGGCTCGTAAACCCGGTGTGATGGACAAATCTTGTCCTGAGCGTCTTCTACGGACTTGAATGTGCCGGCGGCCAGAAACGCGAAGATGGCGGAGCCCAGACTGACAACGCTGCTCGAAGGAACCAGGACCGGCCTGCCCAGGACGTTGGCATATACTCGATTGAGCACGTCGTTTTTCTGCGGAATTCCGCCGGCGTTAATCACGCGCTTGATTTCTACTCCATGCTCGGCCATGCGATCCAAAATGACTCGCGTGTGAAACGCCGTGCCTTCGATCGCCGCAAACAATTCATCCTGCGCGGTCGTTTGCAGGTTCCACCCGAACGTCATCCCGCGAAGATTCGGATTTACGAGGACGGTGCGGTCGCCGTTGTCCCACGTCATTCGGAGCAAGCCGGTTTGGCCCGCGCGATAATTCTCAAGACCCTGGCTGAGATGCTTTACGTCCGTCGCCGCGCGCGTGGCAATCGCGTTGAAAATGTCGCCGACGGCGGAAAGTCCCGCCTCAATTCCAGTCCGGCCGGGATGCACGCTTCCTTGAACGACGCCGCAGACTCCCGGCACCAGGTTTACGGACGGCGTGATCCCAATGATGCACGTCGACGTACCGATGACGTTCACCATATCGTCCGTGCGGCAGCCGGCTCCGATGGCATCCCAGTGCGCGTCGAAAGCTCCTACGGGAATCGGAATACCCGGTTTCAGACCGAGCTGTTCCGCCCAGCACTTGGACAATCGTCCTGCAACCTGATCGGACGCGGCAAATTGACCGTCGAGTTTCTCGCGGACTCCCGCGAGCAACGGATCCACCTTCAACAGAAAATCCTCCGGGGGAAGTCCTCCGAGCGAAGCGTTCCACATCCACTTGTGGCCCATCGCACAGACGCTGCGTTTCACTTTTTTCGGATCGGTGATGCCGCACAATGTCGCGGCTACCATGTCGCAATGTTCAAAAGCGGAAGCGAATGCGGTGCGCTGGGCCGGATTGTGCCGCAGCCAGTGCAGGAGTTTCGAAAAACCCCACTCGGACGAATAGACTCCCCCGCACCAGTCGATGGCCTCCAATTTTTCGCGATGAGCGGCTGCAGTGATTTCGGCAGCTTCGCCCTTGGCGCGATGGTCGCACCAGAGATAGTATTCGCCCAGCGGCTTCAAATCCTTGCCGACCGGGATCACGGATGATCCTGTCGTGTCGAGCGCGATGGATTCCACCCGATCGCCCGTGATGCCGGCCTTCTTCACCGCGTCGCGGGTGGCCGTGGCGAGCGCGCGCATATGATCGTCGTGCGACTGGGTCGCATACTCGGGATCTTCGCGTTTTCGATGGAGAGGATACTCTGCGATCGCGGAGGCAAGCAGGCCGCGGTCGCTGTCCACAATGGAAACTCGTACGCTGAGCGTTCCAAAGTCCACGCCCGCCACGATAGACACTAGCAGGCTCCGTATGGTCCGTTATGCCAGTACATATCCCAGCCGAAATAGCGGGTGGCGGCTTCATGCACGGCCGCAGCGACTGTCGAGAGATTCGCCGCAACGTGATGTTCGAAACCGTTCGCACAGATATAGTGCAGCAGCTTCTGAAGATCGGGAATTTCGACGACGCCCGCTCCGCCGAACGTGCTCAGAGGGTCGTCCGTGAACCGTCCTTCACCCACGTAGCCGCGCATGCGTCCTGCAGTATCGTCGGTGGAGAAACGCGCGAAGCTCATCTTCTCCGGCTTGATGAGTCCCACGCACGTCCCGAACGTGTTTTCCTTCCCCACCGTTCCGGCGATGATTTCCTGAAAATCCATTTTTACGGACCGGAAAAAATGTTTCGGCAAGTTCGAGCAGTGGAAGCAGACGGCCTTATTCGGGTCGGACCCGTAGTTGTTGTTCCAGTCGAGCAGGGCCGAGGGCAATTCCGAGGCCAGCCGCAAAGCGTGCATGCCGAGGACGCCGCAGATATCCACTTCGCAGGCGCTCGAGAGCAGGCTGTCGCTCATCATGCTCATCACCGTGCAGGGCACCACGCCCAGATTTTCTTCGAGCGACGTCCAGCACTGTACCGCGCTGATCGCCACCTCCGTGGCCGTCATCCATTCATCCACCACGGCCCCCAGCTTGGCCATCTTCATCAACGCCGCTGCGGGCACCGCGCTGGAGTCCACGTACTTCTTGATGGACGCGAGTTTCGACTGAGCGCGATCATCGTTGTCTTTCATACGTTCGATGCGCCCGATCACCTCGGAAAGATCGAGTGTTTCGATCGAAATGCCGTTCGCTTCCAGAATCTTTTCGCTGTAGCGCACGGTGTTGAACGCGGCAGGACGCGCCCCTAACGCTCCAACGCGCAGATTGCGGAATCCCTTCACAACGCGACAGACGCCCGCGAACCATTGCAGGTCTTCCGCAAACTCCCGGGAGTCCGGGCTCTCCGTGTGCAGTTTTGTCAGCGAATAAGGGATTCCGTACTGGCTCAGGTTGTTGCAGGCCGACATCTTCCCGCAGAAGCTATCGCGCCGAAACTTAATAGTCATCTTCTGCGGATCGTCCGGCGTGGCCTGGATGAGCACGGGCACGCGAAGATCAGCCAGGCGCAGCGTGTCGGCTATCGCTCGCTCCTCCCCGAAATTCGGCAGAGTCACGATGACACCGTCGATCTGGTCGCGTTTGCTCTTGAACAGGTCGGCGCATCGGCGCGATTCTTCGCGAGTCTCAACCGCGCCATATTTGCTCTGTTCGGGGGTCAGCGCCACCACCTCCATCCCGGCGCCCTCTAGAACCCGCAAAATCTCCTCGCGTCCGGTTTTCGCCAGATGATCTGGAAAAAAACCTCGATTGCCCACGATCAGGCCCATCGTCATCTTCTTCTTGGCCATGGTGCTCCCCAGTCTCGGACCCTGCGGCATCCAAGCCGCGCTACTGCCGCCACGTTGCCGCTACCGCGAACCGTGTTCGCCTATAGGCTGTCCGTAATAAGCCGTGGTTCCGTGTTTCCTTAAAAAGTGCCGGTCGTGCAAAGCCCGCTCAATCGGCCGCGCTTCCGCATTGATCAGTAACGTGAAATACGCCATTCTCGCCACCGACTCCAGAATCACCGCGTTATGCGCCGCCTGACGCACATCCGCACCCCACGCGAACGGCCCATGGCTTGCCACCAGCATCGCGGGAACGTTCGAGTAATTCCCGTCCTTCACCGCGCGGATGATTGCATCTCCCGTGTTTTTTTCGTACTCACCTTCGATGTCTCTTCCTGTCATGGGTTCGGTCACCGGCACCGGACCATGGAAATAGTCCGCGTGAGTCGTCCCAAAACACGGGATCGCTTTTCGAGCCTGTGCCCAGGCAGTCGCGTACTCGGAATGCGTGTGTGCGACGCCGCCGATTTCAGGAAACGCTTTGTACAGCGCGAGGTGAGTGGGAAGATCCGACGAAGGCCGAAGCTTGCCTTCGACCACTCGGCCATCCAGCTCCGTCACCACGAGATGCTCGGGCTTCATCTCCTCATACGGAACGCCGCTCGGTTTGATTGCCACCAATCCGGCTTCGCGATCGATCCCGCTGGCGTTTCCGAACGTGTACAGCACGAGTCCCCGCCGCACCAGTTCGAGATTGGCATCCAGCACTTCTTTCCGTAAAACTTCCAGGTTCATCAAGCCTCTGCTCTTCCTCTTTTCAGCGCTCGAACATCACCGCCGTCCACTCCTAGCGCGTCGAGAACCTGAACTCCGTGACTTGATGATAGCGTTGCCCGGGTTTCAGCTCGGACGACGGGAACTTGGGCTGGTTCGGAGAGTCCGGGAAATGCTGCGTCTCGAGCGCCAGTGCGGCGCGATGCACGTATACTTTCTTGTCCTTGCCCGTAATCGTTCCGTCCAGAAAATTCCCCGTGTAGAACTGAATCCCCGGCTGAGTTGTCCACACGGTTAGAACGCGTCCCGAAGCCGGATCGTAAACTTCCGCTGCCTCGCCGAACTGTCCCGAGGGCTTATCGAGGACCCAGTTGTCGTCGTAGCCTCTGGCGTTCTTCAACTGCTCGTCGTTGTCGTTTATGCGCGCGCCGATCACGGTCAATTTACGGAAATCGAATGGCGTTCCGGCAACCGGCTGCAAGACGCCGGTTGGAATCAGATTCTTGTTCACCGGAGTGAAGCGGGAAGCGTCGATTTTCAGCTCATCGTGAAGAATGGTTCCGCTGCCTTGTCCGGAAAGATTCCAATAGGAATGGTTCGTGAGGTTCACAACGGTGTCTTTGTCGGTGCTCGCCGAGTAGTCGATGTGCAGGGCATTGCCGGCGAGCGTGTACTTCACGACAGCGGTGAGCGTTCCGGGAAACCCCTGATCGCCATCCTGACTCACATGGGTCAGCTCGACGCCGTTGGCAATTTCTTTTGCCTGCCACACGACTTTGTCGAATCCGCGAGTACCCCCGTGCAGCGTATTGTCGCCGTCATTCTTAGGCAGCGTGTAGGTGTGGCCATCCAGCTTGAACTGCCCGTGCGCGATTCGATTCGCATAGCGCCCGATCAAAGCCCCAAAATAAGGTCCCGGGTTCTTCTCATAGCCCTCCAGCGAATCGAATCCGAGGACAACATCCGCTGTTTTCCCCTTTCGATCGGGAATTTTCAGCGACTGGACGATGCCGCCGTAAGTCATAATCCGCGCCTCCACCGTTCCGTCCTTGAGCGTGTAGATTTCAACCGGAGTTCCGTCCGTCGTCTTGCCGAAAGGCTGCTTCGTCACTTGTGTCTTTGCCTCCACACTGAGCGGCAGCATGCCGAGCACCGCAATGATTGCTATTTTAGCTCCTGCGTTTACCCAACACATTTTCGCGCGCCTCCATTCGGATGTGCTACGCGCTCCACTGTATGACGGTGTAGGAGCGCGCCGGAACCTCGAATCTTGTTTTCCCACTCGACGTCGCGGGTTTCTCGAATTCCCGCGGGACCACTTTCCGAGGTGATTCGAAACTGTTGAACGCTTTCAGGTCATCCCCAGTCAACACCAGAGACGTCAGCACTTGTCCGGGCGCCTGGTCTTCCCAAACCACTTCCACGGCCTGTGCTCGCGATAAATCCCGGTTTAGAACGAACAATGACACCTTTCCGTCGCCGGCTTTCGTGCCAACGACATCCAGATATGGAACGTCGCCTATCCGCTCCACCTCGTACGAAGGCGCCTCCGTCAGCACGTCCAAAACCGTCCCATGCGCGTAGTGAAGGCCCCAGCTGTACGGATAATAAATCGTCTGCAAGTAGAGGCCGTCCTCGTTCGTCATAATCGGCGCGATGACGTTCACCAATTGCGCCAGGCATGCGATCTTCACGCGGTCGGCATGCCTCAGCAGAGAATTCACCAGGCCGCCAACCAGGAGCGCGTCCTCCAGATTGTAAACCTCTTCGAGAAGATGCGGAGCTTCCTGGCGGTGACCGTCGCCGTCCGTCGCCCGATACCACACATTCCATTCGTCAAACGAGAGCCATAGACGCTTCGGCGAGCGGTGGCGCGCCTGCACCAGGTCGCAGACAGCCAGGGTCTGTTCTATCTGGCGGTCCATCGTCAGATTCTGCGCAAGATATTTCGAACTGTCGCCTCCGGTCGCCTGCTCCGTGTTTCCGAAATAGCGGTGCAGCGAGAGGCCGTCCACGTAGCCGTAGCACTGCTCGAGTACTTCGCGGTCCCACTCCAGATACGTCGGCATGAGCGGCCCGCTCGACCCGCACGCGATCAGCTTCAGCGTATGATCCACATATCTCATTTGCCGCGCCGCGTCGGCGGCCTTGTACCCGTATTCCGTCGCGGACATGTGCCCGATCTGCCAGGGACCATCCATCTCGTTGCCGAGACACCAATGCTCGATGTGGTACGGCTCGGGATATCCGTGCTTGCGCCGCAAGTCACTCCATTCCGTGCCCTTTTCGACGTTGCAATACTCCACCAGCGCCGCCGCTTGCTCCGGGGTTCCTGTTCCCAGATTGAGTCCCATCAACGGCTTCGTTCCCACTGCATTGCACCAGGCCATGAACTCGTTCGTTCCGAATTGGTTCGTCTCAATCGAGTTCCATGCCTTGTCCAGCACCACAGGACGATCCTTTTTCGGCCCCACTCCGTCGAGCCAGTTGTAGCCGGAGACGAAATTTCCCCCTGGATAACGGATGATTGGAACTCCCAGTTTGCGGATTTCGTCCATCACATCCTTGCGAAAACCGCTCGCGTCCGATAATTTCGACCCCGGATCGTAGATTCCGCCGTATATAGCTCGTCCAAGGTGTTCGAGAAAAGAACCGAATAGATTCGGTTCAAGCGCCGCAATCTTCCTTCGCGAGTCCACGTAGACGCGAGCGCCCTTCTGGGCCGTCGAGGAGTTTGTTTGCGCCCAGAGAAACCGGCCGAACAAGATATCTGCGGACCACGCCACACCCGCGGCTGCGGCTTTCTTTAGAAAATCCCTTCGCAACGGCGAACACAGGTCTTTTCGAGAGAACTTCAACGGAGGCCTCTTGGATAGCAAAAAACACTTAGTGTAAACGATTACCAGCGCGGCGCAACTATAAACGTCGCCCGAGCTTCAGGACAAGTACTTTCCTCAAATCATAGGACCGGGGACGCTTTCCACTGATTGGGATAGCGGTTTCTTCCGCGATCGCGTCTTGACAGTGTTATGATCGCCAGAGTAGGCTGCACTCCCAGGGAAAACGCTTTCGCGCCCCGGCCGGTGCGCCTTTGCCTTCATTCAATGGAGAACGCGGTTCGCTTTCCTCCCAGTGCTTGAGTCGAGCCTTTGCGGTAAGATTCGTTGGGAAATCCGTGCCGCGGGCGTCCGCTTTTCTTGCCGAGCCGGGACTTTCCGCAATTGAGGATCGACCTTGAACATTCACGAAGTGGCGAAGCGCGCGAGGGTCTCCATAGCCACCGTTTCCCGAACGATTAACGGTGTTCCTACGGTTGCTCCCCAGCTTTCGCGCCGCGTTTGGAAGGTGGTTGAAGAGCTCGGCTATTACCCGAATACCCAGGCGCGCGCCCTGGTCTCCGGCCGCAGCCGGATTTTCGGCTTGATTGTTTCGGAGATCACCAACCCGTTTTTTCCCGAAATTGTGCAGGAATTCGAAGACGTCGCCGTACAGCACAACTACGAGGTGCTGCTCACTTCCACCGTGCACGATTCGAAGCGCACGGCCCTTTCTGTCCGCCGGATGATTGAGCGCCGCGTCGAAGGCGTGGCCGTCGTGACGTTCGGCATGGAAGAAGCGCTTCTGCATGATCTGAAGTCGCGCAACGTGCCGCTCGTTTTCGTGGATGTCGGCCCCTCTCTTCCTCGGATCAGCAACATCCGAATCGATTACCTGCATGGAATACGTCAGGCCGTGCAGCATATTGCGGCCCTGCGCCATAGCAGCATAGCTTTCATTTCGGGCCCCCTTACCCTCAAATCGGCCATGGCCCGGAAGCGTGCGTTTCTGCAGTCCATGCAGGAAATTGGGATGGCCATCGAACCGGAGTATCTCATAGAAGGCAATCACACGATGGAAGGCGGCATCATGGCGATGAAGACTCTGCTGAGTTTGCCAAAACCTCCGACTGCCGTGCTTTGCTCGAATGACATGACGGCTGTCGGAGCGATGAGAGAAAGCTACGATCAGGGAGTACGCGTCCCCACGGACCTCTCCGTCGTCGGATTCGACGATATTCGCCTCGCGCAATTCGTCACACCGCCGCTCACCACCGTGAGGATGTCCCAGGCGGAGATCGCGCGTATGGCGTTCAATGCCTTGCTGGCCGAGGTTCAACGCAAGGCTCCTCTGCAGGAAGGTTGCGAGTACACGCTGACGACAGCGCTAGTCCTGCGTGAATCCACAGCAATGGCCTCGGCCGAGTCGGTTCAGCCCCGCCGGCGCTGAACCGCTCCGCGCGAGCATCTGACCCACGGCGCCTGAATCTAACTTGCAATTTGAAAGTAAGCCTGATAGTGTCCACCAATGCCCGCGCCCAAGCGGAAGCGCAGGTCCGGCTGCCCGGTGAGCGTTTCTCTCGAAATTTTGGGCGATCGCTGGTCGCTCCTGATCGTGCGCGATCTGATGGTCCGCGGCTTGCGGACTTTCAAGGAGTTTCAGGGATCGGGCGAGCACATCGCGTCCAACATTCTGTCGGACCGCTTGCGAAGGTTGGAGACGGCGGGCATTATCTCAGCGGAAACGCAGGAGAGCGATCGCCGGAGGATCAGTTATAGGCTCACGGAAAAGGGAATTGATCTCGCTCCCGTTTTGCTGGAGTTGCTGCTTTGGGGCGCCCGGCACGAAGACACTGCGGCGCCCTGCGCCGTGATTGCGGGAATGGAAGCGAACCGCCCAAAAGTGATCGCGGAAGTCAGGCGGCGCTGGTTGGAAAAAGATCAAACACCATTTCTTCCGAAATTCCAGGATTCGCGCGCTGATCGTGAGGCGCGGGGAACAAAGAGCTAGGAGAACAACATGAGCGGAGTACGGGTTCTGGTGGGGACGCGGAAGGGAGCGTTTATTCTGACGGCGGATGGAAAACGCGGAAAGTGGGACGTGAGCGGTCCGCATTTCGCAGGGTGGGAGATTTACCACGTCAAAGGATCGCCGGCCGATCCCAACCGCATATACGCTTCTCAGTCCAGCGGCTGGTTCGGCCAGGTGCTGCAAGTTTCGGACGACGGGGGAAAAACCTGGAACGCACCGGGCGGCGATATAAAGATCGGCCCCGAAGCTATGCAAGCAGGAAAGAGCAACAAGTTTGCGTACGATACCTCCGAAGCCACGGGGAAGCCCCTCACGACGCATCAGTGGTATGACGGTACGCAACATCCCTGGGAGTTCAAGCGCGTTTGGCACCTCGAACCTTCGCACACCGATCCGGAGACCGTATATGCGGGAGTCGAAGACGCCGCGCTGTTCCGCTCGACCGATGGCGCTAAGTCGTGGCACGAGCTTCCAGGTTTGCGCGGACATGGGACGGGCCCCAAATGGCAGCCCGGCGCGGGCGGCATGTGCCTGCACACGATCATTCTGGATCGCGGCAATCCCGGGCGGATTTACATCGCTATTTCTGCTGCGGGCGCGTTTCGCAGCGATGACAGCGGCAAGACGTGGAAGCCCATCAACAAGGGACTGAAATCACAATTTCTTCCGGATCCAACCGTCGAAGTCGGCCATTGCGTTCACCACGTCGCGATGCATCCAACCCGGCCGAACACTCTGTTCATGCAAAAACACTGGGACGTCATGCGCACCGACAACGCGGGGGATGAGTGGCGAGAGGTTAGCGGGAATCTTCCGACGGACTTCGGCTTTGTCATCGACGTCCACGCTCACGAACCGGAAACGGTTTACGTAGTGCCTATCAAGAGCGATGGAGAGCACTTCCCGCTTGAAGGTAAACTGCGCGTCTATCGCAGCCGTACTGGCGGAAACGAGTGGGAGCCTTTGACAAAAGGGCTGCCGCAGCGGGACTGCTTCGTGAATGTGTTACGCGACGCAATGGCCGTTGATTCCTTGGACTCCTGCGGCGTCTACTTCGGTACAACGGGCGGTCAGGTTTACGCCTCCTCTGATGCAGGCGACAACTGGGCGCCGATCGTTCGCGACCTTCCGCCTGTTCTCTCAGTGGAGGTCCAAACGCTTCGCTGAACACGAAAAGCGTACCGGTAGGGTATAAGATATAGACAGCAATGTTTTGGGGGCGACGAACCGCCTCTGAAGCGCGGAACAGGCTATGAATCAGATTCGAGTGGTGCTTCCTCCGCATTTGCGCACGCTGGCGCGCGTCAGCGGTGAAGTCCAGGTTCGCCTGGAAGGAAACGTCACGCAGCGGGCGATTCTCGACGCCCTCGAATCCCAATATCCCATGCTGTGCGGAACGATTCGCGACCACGTGACACATCAGCGGCGTCCATTCCTGCGCTTCTTTGCCTGTGCCGAAGATTGGTCGCATGAAGGCGCCGATGCGCCGCTCCCGGACGCAATTGCGGCGGGCGCCGAGCCCTTTCTAATCGTGGGCGCGATCGCCGGCGGCTGAACCCCGGCTTAAACTCCCGTAGAATCCGGGAAAACCTGTCACCCCTTTCGTCTTCGTTTCATCCAACCAGGCGGAGTTCAAATAAGAGTCTTGAGGGACAGGGACGATGAGCACACGCGCGCAAAGCCTTTCGGCAAGTCTTGCTGGAACGATTTCACTCGGAGGGGAACTACAGGTCAATCGCCTGGGCTTCGGCGCCATGCGCATCACGGGCCCCGGCGTTTGGGGACTACCGAAAGATCGCGCAACCGCGCTGGCGGTTCTGCGCCGTGCCGTTGAGCTCGGCGTCAACTTTATAGACACGGCGGATTCGTACGGTCCGAACGTAAGTGAAGAACTCATCGCCGAGGCCCTCTATCCTTATCCGCAGGGGCTTGTGATTGCTACCAAAGGCGGCTGGCTGCGCCCCGGGCCGAATCAATGGTCGCACGACGCGAGCCCGGGGCATCTGCGCGAGGCGGTGGAGGGAAGCCTGAAGCGGCTGCGCCTGGATCGCATCGACGTGTATCAGCTGCACGTGCCCGACCCGGTGGTCCCGTTCGACGCTTCCGTCGGGGCGCTCGCGAAGCTTCGCGAGCAGGGCAAAATCCGGATGGTCGCGCTGTCGAACGTAACACGCGAGCACATCGACCGAGCTCGCGAGATCGTTCCCATCGTTTC
>DATEKA010000007.1:0-6232 GCA_035277685.1 Candidatus Acidiferrales bacterium | reverse complement strand
CGAAGAGAACCGCGACCTGGCCAAGGCTCAAGCTGAAGCCGCCGATGTGGTCACCACCACGCGGGTGCTCAACTATGCCAAGGCGACGGACATGGCCGCGACACTCAAGAAATTCCTGTCCTCGCGGGGAGAAATTCTGGCTGACGAGCGCTCGAACACCCTCATCATCCGGGATGTCCCGAGTGTTTTCCCGGTCCTCGACAACTTGCTTCGCCAGCTCGACCGCAAGTCCCAGCAGGTCGAGATCGAAGCCCGCGTTGTGGCAGCGAATCGCTCCTTCGACCGCGAATTTGGCAGCATGTTGGGGATGGGTGGCGCGAAATTGACGGGGGGCGGTGTGAGCACGTTTGGCGGATCCGGCAGCGTGGGTGGGTCGGAAGCCTTCTTCCCCAATCCGCCATACCAGATCGGCAAACCGAGTGCGCCCAGCCCCGGCCAGCCCAATTTCGCACAGATTCCGCTGCTCACCAACCTTGGGTCGAGTGTGCCGACGAGCGGCGTCTCGTACCTGTTCCAGTCCACGAACTTCGCCCTCGACGCAGTGCTAAACGCGCTGGAAGAAAAGGGCGTGGGCAAGCTTCTTTCCAAGCCGAAAATCTTCACGCAGAACAACCAGAAAGGCGTCGTCAAGCAGGGCACTAAGATTCCGGTTCAGACCATCATCAACAACACGGTTTCCGTGCAGTTCGTGGATGCCGTCCTCGAGCTGGACGTCACTCCGCTAATCACTGCTGACGGCACGATCTACATGGACGTGACGGTAGAAAACGACCAGATCGATCAGGCCATTCCCCGCGTGGAAGGCATCCCTGCGATTGATACGCAGTCTGCCCAGACGCGCGTGACGGTTAAAGACGGTGCCACCGTGGTCATCGGCGGAATCATCGTGTCGCAACAGCGAACTGATGTCAGCCAGGTTCCGGTGCTGGGAAGTGTACCCGTCATCGGAAACTTGTTCAAACACTCGACCGTCAATTCCTCGCAGCAGGAGTTGCTCTTCTTCTTGACGCCGAGGATTCTGCCTGGATAATTTCCGGGTGCGGTAATTCGGGGGTCCAGTCAGCGTTAATTCTGAATCTCGGCCGAAGTTTTCAGACCGGAGCCGGATCGACCGGCTCCGGTTTGCATTTTCCGAGCTTCGCGCCGACGCACTGCTCGTCACGCATCTCCCAAACATCCTCTACCTGACAGGCTTCAGCGGCAGCTCGGCCGTCCTGGTGGTCACGACCGATCGCCGCATTTTGTTCACGGATAGCCGGTACACATTTCAGGCCCGCCAGGAGGTGTCGGGGGCTCGGGTTCATGTCGCAAAACACGGTTTGCTCAGAGCAGCCGCCGAAGCTGTGTCCCAAGTCCGCCGGAGGGGTGTGTTGCGCCTTGCGTATCCGCCGTCCCAGATGACTGTGGCCCAGAAGCGAGCCATGACTGGCCGCTTGCCCGGCAGAATCCGCTGGGTACCCGCCGACAATCTCGTCGAGCGGTTGCGCGCGGTGAAGGATGCGGAGGAACTCTCGCGCATGCGGGACTCCGCGCGGCTAATCAGCGGCGTTTTCGAACAGTCACTGAAGTTCATCCGCCCCGGCGTTCTCGAGACGGATATCGCCGCTGAGGTTGAGTACCGGATGAGGAAAGCGGGAGCAGCCGGACCGTCATTTGAGACGATTGTCGCCTCCGGTCCGCGGTCAGCTTGGGCCCACGCTCGGCCCAGCTCCAAGCCTCTGACGAAAAACGAGTTGGTCGTCCTCGATCAGGGTGCTATACTCCGCGCTTATTGCAGTGATATGACGCGCACCGTCTACCTGGGGCGTTGTCCGAAGAAGATAAGCAGAATGTATGCCGCGGTCCTGGAAGCTCTGGAAGCGGCGAAATCGGTGGTTCGGCCGGGTGTCAAGGCAAGCGCCGTGGATGCCGCGGCCCGAGGCGTCCTAGCGAGGCGCGGCCTAGCGAGGTACTTCACGCATAGTACCGGCCACGGCCTGGGGCTTGAGGTTCATGAAATGCCCCGCGTCGGTAGGGGTGACTCCACCCGGTTGGAAGCAGGGATGGTAGTCACCATTGAGCCTGGCGTATATATCGAGGGCCTCGGCGGGATTAGAATTGAAGACGACGTTGTTGTGACGCCGCAGGGTGGACAAGATTTGACCACAGCTTCCAGAGAGCTTTTCGAACTCTAGATGGCCAGAAACTCAAAAATTCCAGCAAAACGGCCGGAAAAGGGAGTTGATCTCCCTGAGGTCGAGTGCCTGCTCGACTTCATGCAGAAACACGACCTTGAGGAATTCGAGTACGAGCGCAACGGCTTTCGGATCCGCTTGCGTAAGCCGTCCGCCGCGCCGGCAACGTCGCCGCGCATGGTCTTCGCTCCTGAAGCCGCCGCATCTCCCGCTATTGAGCCCGGAACGTCCGAGCCTGTGCCGCCCGCGCCTGACGCCGGCCAGGCCGAAGGTCTGCATGTCGTCAAATCCCCGATTGTCGGGACTTTCTACGCCTCGCCGAATCCCGACGCCGGGGTCTTCGTTTCCGTTGGATCGCGTGTGGAAGTGGGTCAGGTACTTTGCATCATTGAAGCGATGAAGCTCATGAACGAGATTGAGTCGGATACGGCGGGCGAGGTGGTTCGGATTTTCGTCGAGAACGGCCATCCCGTCGAATATGGACAGCCGCTTTTCGGCATTCGTCCGAACCGCGGGAAGTAGCCTTTCTCTCAAACCGATGTTCCGAAAAATTTTAGTCGCCAACCGCGGTGAAATTGCTCTCCGCATTCTCAGCGCGTGCCGTGAATTGGGTGTCCGCACGGTCGCGATCTACTCAGAGGCCGACCGTCACTCGCTTCACGTTCGCTTCGCCGACGAGGCCATCTGTATCGGGCCACCGCGGTCCGCTGAAAGCTATCTGAATATCCCCCAGGTCATCAGCGCCGCGGAAATCGCCGATGTGGATGCCATCCATCCCGGCTATGGTTTCCTCTCCGAGAACGCCAATTTCGCCGAAGTCTGCGAAGCCTCGCGCATTACGTTCGTCGGTCCTTCGCCGGACAGTATTCGCCTGATGGGCGAAAAAGACCGTGCTCGCCGGGAAATGGCCGCAGCGGGCATTCCCATTATTCCGGGGAGCGACGGGCTTGTTCCTGATGATGACGCCGCGAAAACGGTGGCCGCCGAAATGGGGTTTCCTCTGATAATCAAGGCGGCTGAAGGTGGCGGCGGCCGTGGCATGCGCCTGGTCCGCAACAAACGCGAACTGATCCCGGCATTTCAGATGGCACGTACCGAGGCCGAGCAGGCTTTCGGCAGCGCCAACGTGTACATGGAGAAGTTCATCGAAAAGCCGCGCCACATCGAATTTCAGGTTTTGGGCGACCGGCACGGCGACCTGATGCATCTTGGCGAACGTGAATGTTCCATTCAGCGACGTCATCAAAAACTACTGGAAGAATCACCCTCGACGGCGCTCGACGACACCACCCGCCAGCGCGTTGGCCAGCAAGTTGTCGCCGCCCTGAAAAAGCTGGGTTATTCGAGCGCTGGAACTGTGGAATTCCTCCGCGAGCCGTCCGGTAATCTCTATTTCATCGAAATGAACGCCCGCATTCAGGTGGAGCATCCTGTCACGGAAACGGTTACCGATGTGGACCTGGTGAAGTCGCAGATTCGGCTGGCTGCTGGAGAGAAGCTGCGAAATGTCGTCCCGAAAGTTCATTTTCACGGTCACGCGATCGAATGCCGCATCAACGCCGAAGATTCGGACACTTTCGTCCCGTCACCAGGGCGCATCACGGCCTTCCGCGTTCCTGGCGGACCCGGCATCCGCGTTGACACCGCTGCTTACGCCGACGCTGTGATACCGCCATACTACGACTCCCTGATCGCAAAGCTCATCGCCTACGGACACGATCGCGCCGAGGCAATTGCGAGGATGCACGGCGCTCTCGACGGTTTTGTGGTGGAAGGTATCAAGACCACTATCCCCTTGCACAAGCGCATCCTGGACGCTCCGGACTTCATCTCTGGCAAAGTGAATACTCATTTCCTCGAGCATTTCGGCGTTCCGGAACCTAAGTAGAGGTTTGATTGTTTCCATCGCTTTACGCCATCCTCGACCCCAGCTTGGCTGCTCAGCCACTTCTGCAGCTTGCCGACGGCCTTGTCGCGGCTGGAACCGAGTTGATTCAGTTCCGGGGGAAGAACAGCTCTCCACTCGCGGTTTTCCAACAAACGAAGGAAATGGTCGCCCGGTTCGCGTCGTCCAGCGTGCGCATCATCGTCAATGATCGCCCCGATATCGCCGCCATTGCCGGCGCGGGCGGGGTCCACGTTGGCCAGGACGATTTGCCGGTACAGACTGCCCGCCAGGTGTATGGGGATCGGGGCTGGGTGGGCGTTTCGACACACAACCTCGCGCAACTTCAGGACGCCGACCGCACTTCGGCGGACTATATAGCTGTGGGGCCGATCTTCCCGACAGGCACGAAGGAAAATCCCGACCCGGTTCTTGGCGCCAGCTTTCTCCGGGCCGCGCGCCAGTTGACGCGAAAACCGCTTGTAGCCATCGGTGGAATCACTGTAGAGTCTGCCGCTGACGTTTTTCGCGCCGGTGCGGACTCAATCGCCGTTATTCGTGATCTGCTCGCGGCTCCGGATCCCGCCCAGCGGGCGCGCGAGTACCTTGCTATTGCTGAACGCGTGCGATCGGTGGGTGCATGAGCGTTGGCAAGTGCGTGCGGGGAACACCGGGCGAGATGGCCGCATCCAAGCGAAGCGTGATGCCGCGATCAAGTCGCTAAATTTCGAATGGAGAGGTAAGAATGCCTAGTCCCTTGCTACAAACTAAGTCTTTAAGCGTCATTTTGGAAGAGGCGAAGGAGACAGGCGAACACTCTCTACGCCGCGCGCTCGGTCCTACGAACCTGATTTCGCTGGGCATTGGCGCAATCATCGGCACTGGAATCTTCGTCTTGACGGGAACGGCATCCGCGAACCATGCGGGGCCCGCCATCATTCTGTCCTTCACGCTCGCGGCCGTGGCCTGTGTTTTCGCAGGCCTCTGTTACGCCGAGTTCGCTTCGATGATCCCAGTCGCTGGCTCAGCCTACACTTACGGCTACGCCACCTTGGGTGAGTTCATCGCGTGGATCATCGGCTGGGACCTGATCCTCGAGTACGCCCTCGGGGCCGCCACTGTAGCCAGCGGCTGGAGTGGCTATGTCCTTAGTTTTCTGGGTGATTTCGGTATCCACATCTCGCCGAAGCTGGCGGGCGCGCCAGGAGCGCTGTTTCTCTTGTATCAGGGGCACTGGGAGAGATCGACGCCGCAATTTCAGAAAATATTGGCTGAAGCTCACGTCGCCGCCTCCAGCCTGCCGCACCAGACCGCCGCCTTCAATCTCTTCGGTTTCATCGGCATCCTGATCGTAACCGCCGTCCTCGTGATCGGCATCAAGGAATCGGCGAACTTCAATTCGGCGATCGTGATCGTCAAGGTCGCAGTGCTCCTCGTGTTCATCGGCTTGGGGATCAACTACATCATGGGCCACCACGCCGAGGCCATGGCCAATTGGACGCCATTCTTGCCCAAGAACACCGGGCATTACGGCGATTTCGGGTTGTCGGGCATTGCCACGGCAGCTGGGATCATCTTCTTTGCCTACATCGGTTTCGACGCGGTTTCAACCGCCGCCCAGGAATCGAAAAATCCGAAGCGCGACATGCCCATCGGCATCCTCGGGTCGCTGGTTATATGCACCGTACTCTACATCCTCGTAGCAGGTGTCCTCACCGGCTTGGTTAAGTACACCGCCCTCGACGTTCCCGACCCGATCGCGATCGGCATTGATATTACGGGCGTAGGCTGGGGCAGTACGCTGGTGAAACTCGGCGCCATCTGCGGTCTAAGCAGCACGATGGTCGTCATGCTCCTCGGTCAGACCCGCGTCTTTTTCTCGATGTCTAACGATGGCCTGCTTCCCAAATGGGCCAGCACCATTCATCCCCGCTTCCGAACGCCGTATATCTCGACGATCCTTGTGGGCATTGTCGTTGCCACCGTCGCCGCTCTCACTCCGATCAACGTTTTGGGCGAACTGGTTTCCATCGGCACACTGCTTGCCTTCGTGATCGTTTGCAGCGGCGTATGGGTCCTTCGGCGGCGGCGCACAGAGGTTCCCCGTGCCTTCGTTGCCCCCTGGGTTCCGTTCACCCCCATAATGGGCATCTTGGTGTCATTACTGATGATG
>DATEKA010000006.1:0-2907 GCA_035277685.1 Candidatus Acidiferrales bacterium | reverse complement strand
CTACGGCACCTGCGTCCTCCACGTCTCGCCTGAATCCTTTGTGGGTGGACCTCTGGCGCTGTTGAAGGAAGGCGACGTGGTTGAACTAGACGTGGCGCACCAATCGATCAACATGCGCGTGAGCGATGACGAACTCTCGCGTCGGCGCGCTGTCTGGCGCCCGAAACAGGCAATTTACCCGCGCGGCTACGGCAAGCTTTACATGCAACATATCAAGCAGGCGGACGAGGGCTGCGACTTCGATTTTCTAGAGGGCACCGCACCGATCCCGGAACCCGAAATCCACTGACAGAGCGCATCCGCAGCGTGCCGTGGCCCGTATGCCCCCATTTGTTTCATGGAAACAGCGCGGGTATATCGCTCTTTACTGCCTCGGCCCCTTTGGTATAGTCGTGGTTGCTTGCGTTCCTCCCTTGGGGCACTGCGCGATAGCGCCCGCGCTTCCCCTGGCATACGCGGGAGGCCTTCCCCTATTCAATTTGGCCCAGCCAAGTCCCGTTCGCGGGGCTTCAGGGGTACACTTGTGGGACCCGCCCTGCGGGAGCCCGAGGACGGATTCGTGCAAATTTTGACGCCCACGGAAAACAAACGCGTAAACGAACTGATCGGCTTTGTCGGTCTGAGCATGGCGGTGCTGCTTGCCTTGGCACTGATCTCCTACTCGCCGCAGGACCCATCCTTCAACGTTGCCGCACCGGCATTCGGCGGTTCGCCGGCGCGCAACTGGATTGGCCCGGTCGGCGCGCATATGTCCGACCTGTTCTTTCAGGGCTTCGGCTACGCCGCGTTTCTTTTCCCGATTGGGATGTTCGTCATGGCAATGCGCTGGTTCCGCAGCCAGAAGACGGACGCCGCCGTTGCGAAAGTCGTGGGCGCCGTGCTGCTGATTGCTGCCTTTGCGGCGGAGCTCGATTTGTTGCACTTTCCTGATGTGCGCGGAGCGTTGCCCGCTGGTGGTTTGTTGGGCACGGTGCTCGCCGAAGGGCTCCGTGGCGCCTTTAATCCCCTGGGTGCCAATCTTGTTTCCCTCATGACCCTTCTTGCGGCGCTCTTTTTGGCCACTAGCTTTTCATTTACCGCCGCCGCCGAATGGGCGAAGAAGCCGCTCGCAGCAAACGGTCCCGTGGGGAAGCTGCGCGCGCGCCTCGATAAATGGCAAGAAGATCGCGAATCGAAGAAGCTGCGCCGGAAAGTGGAAGACAATAAAATTTCCGGTCGCAAGCCCGTGATTCAGCAGCGCGTCTCGACTCGCGAAGTGGAAGAGGAAGCCGAAGAAGATTTGGATACGCCGGAAGCGGCCGAATCGTTTGCTCCCACCGATCCTTCCGAGGCTGGACCGGCCGTGATCAAGTTTCACGAGTCTGAGCCTGCGCCTGCGCTGAAGAAGCGCGGCCCCGAACCGAAAGTCGCGCAGAGCAAAACAAGTTTCAAACTGCCGCCGACCAACCTGCTGCACGCGGCCGAGCGCTCGCAAAAAATGGACGAAAGCGAGCTGAAAGAGTCCGCCCGCGCGATCGAGTTGAAGTGCGCCGAATTCGAGGTGTCCGGGCATATAACGCAAATCAATCCCGGCCCGGTGGTCACCACGTTCGAATTCAAACCGGAAGCGGGAATCAAATACAGTCGCATTACCGGCCTTGGCGACGATCTCTGCCTCGCATTGCAGGCCGAATCGATCCTGATCGAGCGTATCCCCGGCAAGTCGACGGTCGGCATTGAAGTTCCCAACGTCCGCCGCGAAACCATCGCTCTGCGCGATGTGATTGAATCGCCCGAGTTTTCGCACACGTCTTCGAAGCTCGCGATTCCGCTGGGCAAAGACCTGATTGGCCGCATCCGCGCCGCCGATCTCGCTGCGATGCCTCATTTGCTGATTGCCGGTTCGACGGGCACCGGCAAGAGCGTCTTCATCAATTCGTTGCTGATGGGCTTGCTGTATAAATCGACGCCCGACGAATTGAAACTTGTTCTGGTTGACCCGAAGCGGCTCGAACTCGGGCTATACGCGGATATCCCGCACCTTTTCACGCCTGTCGTCACCGATCCGCGCGTCGCGGCCAATGTGTTGCGTAACGCCACACGCGAAATGGAGCGCCGGCTGAAACTCCTCGCGCAACGCGGCGTTCGCAATATCGAGCAGTACAACCGCACGTTCGAAAAGGGGCAATCACTCTCGCTTTTCGAAGGCCAAGCGGAAGATGAACATCGCCCGCTTCCTTACTTGGTGATCGTGATCGACGAACTCGCCGATCTGATGATGGTCGATACAAATGGCGTCGAGGAATCGATCACGCGCCTCGCTCAGATGGCGCGCGCCGTCGGCATCCACCTGATCCTTGCGACGCAGCGGCCCTCGGTGGACGTAATTACCGGCCTCATCAAAGCGAATTTTCCGGCGCGCATTTCGTTTCGCGTCGCGAGCAAAGTCGATTCGCGCACGATTCTCGATTCCAACGGCTCCGAGTCGCTGCTCGGCAAAGGCGACATGCTCTATTTGCCCGCCGGCTCGTCGCGTTTGCATCGCATTCACGGGCCGTACGTCGGCGAAAAGGAAGTCGAAGAAGTTTGCGAATTCTGGCGCGAACAGGCCAAGGCGATCTACAACGAAGAGCTCCTCAAGCCGCCCAGGGATGAGAACGCGATGTCTGGCGGCGACTCCGGCGAAGAGGGCGGAGAAGAAGTCGATGACGAGCTATATCAGGACGCTGTCCGCGTGGTTTGCGAGATGGGCCGCGCCTCGACTTCCACATTGCAGCGCCGCCTGCGCGTCGGCTATGGCCGTGCCGCGCGCCTGATCGATCTCATGGAGAAAGACGGCATCGTCGGCCCGCCCGACGGCTCCAAGCCGCGCGAAGTTCTCAAGAAACGCGACTGGATGCGCGAGGTCGATGAGTCTCCGCGCTAACA
>DATEKA010000005.1:0-5334 GCA_035277685.1 Candidatus Acidiferrales bacterium | reverse complement strand
GTCGGAATGTTTACGCTCTTTATTTCGTACGTCCGCTGATAGTGGAGCGTATCTCCATCCAGCGTGACGGCGCTCTTGTAACTCGCATACGGGCAATCCGCTGAGATGGACTGCGGCAGCTCTTCGGGCTTGTAGCCCGCTGGGAGCGTGATATCGAACCTATCGTCCTGACGGACTGCGTCGCCGAATTCGAGCGGATATTTACGGGGAACCTTGCGCGTAAGAAGATCGAGCACGCCGGATTCCACACCGAGCACGCGCGGCCGCACAATCAGCAAATCGCCGGCCGTTTTTGCGTACCGATGCGCGACGAATTGATACTTGAGAAGCAAACTGCGGTCGTATTGGTCCAGATCCCCAATCGCAGCCTTCTGCAGCGCGAAATCCCCCAGAGATGCGCCGAGGAATTGTTCGAACACCTCGGCACGCTTGGCGGGGGCCTTTTCCAGCAATTCCTCGCGTTCCACAGACGCCCCAGCGCCCCAGCGCCGCTCTTCTACTTGGCCCGTCAGGTTGCCGGAGGTGTCCAACGAAAATTTAGCCTCTCGCAGAACGTGATTCGCCGCGGGAGGAAGCAAAGGCAGCTTCATGATGCGGCCGCCGTCGGGGCCCATTACCAGGCCATAGCTGTCCTGCAAGTACCACGGCAAGTATCCGAGCGGGACATATTCGTTTGTCGGATCGAAGAGCAGCAGGCGGCCCAGTTTCGGGTCGTTCAGCGTGGCATACAGCGAACCCGCGTTCGCCTTCGCGGGTAGCCGGATCGCTACGATCACGTGGTCGCCGTGAATCGAAGGATAATCGGGCCGAATGACGCCGCGGTCCGTGTCGACAAGCGTGTAATACGACTCGACGCCGATCTGCGAGAGCATCGCGCTGAGGAGCGTCGCCTTATCCTTGCAGTCGCCGTACCCGCGCGAGAAAACTTCTGCCGCCGCGTGCGGCTGAAATCCGCCGATGCCTATCTCGACCGCGAAATAGCGGATGCCCCGCATGTAGTCGGCAATGGCCTGTATTTTGCCCAGCGGATCGGAGATTCCCGCAGTCAGGGCCTCGACTTTCTGTTGAATCTGCGGCGACGCGTCGCGCCGGTGGCGCGTGAGGCCGTTGTACCAGATCCCTACGTCTTGCCACGTACCCGTGCTCTTTTCGCGCAGTTTCGGATCACGGGGGAAGTATTTCAATCCCATCCATTCGGCCACCGAAACCCACGGCGGCATTCGCGGTTCGATCTCTACACCGGGCAGATCGTGCGCCTCCCACACATATTGGCCCGCAGCAGGCGAAGCGGGCTTCTCTTCCGCCATGTTGAAGAAACGCGCGGAGAACTCCCAGCCCGGCGGAATTTGGAGCGTCACGCGCGACGTATGGACCGGAACGATATCCTGGAAATACCAGTCGTCCTCAAAAACATACGGGTGATTCTTGATCACATACTCATAGCCCACCACACTCCCGGCCTTCGCTTCCAGAAATCGCAAGGTCTGGGCTTGGGCGTCTGTGTATTCGATATCGTAAAGAAAGCCCTGCTGCACCACGTCTTTTCTGTCCGTGGCGAGTTCTCGTCCATCGGCCGTAATGGTCCAGGAACGCAAATCCGACACTTTCTGGTCGTTGCCGAATTCGATCTCGATGTGGTTCCACTCCGGATCGTTTCCGCCTTCGGGGCGCAAAATCCGAAAGGCTCGCCGGAAGCGCGTCTCGATGCTGCCGTTATCCTTGACGTTGATCTGCGCCTCGTCGAGGAGCAGGATCGACTCAGGCGAGTTGTCGGGACGATGCGGATACTCCGGTAGTTTTTCGCTCGCGGCCGCGCGCAGCCACTCCGGTGCGGCGTTCTTGTCGGCTTTTGAACCGGGTGCCAGCCCCAGCGCGGCGCAAGTCGCCACGATAACAGCGGACAGGCGTGCGCTCCGGGTACGGTTGGCAATCGTCTGATTCACTCGGGGTCTCGCGGCCTCTTCGAGGGATTCATCTCGATGCTGGCGCGCCCTAAGGCGTGCTGGCGCTTTGCACATTTTCGAACACCGCTTGCTCGCCGTCGGTGGACTGAACCAGGCCGAAGAACGCCCGGACAGTTGGATAAAACTTTTTGTCGAGTATTACCGCGTTCATGACCAGCCGGCGTTTGACCTCAAGCGTGTTCTCGCTGCTCGTGAAGGAAATCTCATATAGCGCGGCTTTCAGATCGGTCTTCTGGTCCTTAGGGAGGCCCTCGACCTTATAGCCGACCGGCAAATGAAACCGTAAATCGTCGTCGCGTTCGTAGGGATAGGAAAAATAGAGAGCGTTATACCGTTTTTCGGACGTGAGCTTGGCCGCTTCGCGAACGGAAAAGATCTCCGCGGGGAGCATGATACGTCGCGTGATTCCCGTCGCGAAGGAGGGCACGCGAAGAGCCCCTTCGACCACAAGCGGCTTATCCGTTTCGGCCCAGTTTGATAACTTGGTCAAATCGAACGAGGCCCCCGAGGGCAACCAGCCGCGTATTTCTTCCTCGATCTGCTTTTTGCGGCCCGCGTCGTCCTTCTGGATGCCCACCCGGCGGCGCACCGCTCCTTCCTGGCCTTCGAAACTGAGCTCCAGCGTGCCCTGTATCGTGCCGTCGGCGCCAACCTGAAAGTCACCGCTCCGCTTCACAACTGCGGTTGTGTTGTTGGGGACCGGTGTATTCACCATTTCCGCTCCCTTGTGGCTGATGCGCAGCCCGCCTGAGCCCGACTCCTCCCAAGGCAGCAGTCCGAAGGGATACGACGGCGAAGCGGGATCCAGCCAATATTCCTGGCCGTCCGCGCGCACCCAGGCGATTTCGGTCGCGAGCTCGCTCGGGTCGTCGCGCTGAGGAGCGAAAAAAACCCAGTTGCGCTGTGCCAGCTTCACTTCGGCTGCCTCGAATCCAGCGGCTCGCGCCAGGCCGATGAACAGCGCATTAAGCTGCCAGGCGTCGCCGTAGCCGTGTGTGAGTACATCCTTCACGTTTCCGTTCCGCTTGATCTGCTCCGCTTTCTCTTCCTTGCTGGTCTTGATCGGCTCTGTGTCCAAATTCCGAAGCTGTTGGACCCGCGCGTAAAGCTTGCGCACCTTTGCTTCCGCCGAATCGCTGGAACTCGTAACACGGGCCGATTCTTCGCGCAGCGCGTCTTTCTTGTCGATGAACTTATCCAGATCCTCGTTCCATTTCTTCGCGTTGCGATCCCAGAACTGCTGCGGCGTCTCGCCGTAAGGATCGCCCGCCTTGCGGTAAAACCACGAGACCGCCGCACTGACGGAGTTGGGAGGCGGCATGAGCGGTTCGGTCACAATGGGCGGAATGTCTCTTACCTCCATAACGCACATGTGGTCCACTCCAACGTCGCACTGAGGTTTCGCCCCTCCGGGCAGGTTCGCGATTCGATAGTACGGTACGTAACCGGAGTAGTCGCGGTAAGGAATGAATGTGAAGTGCGCCTCGCGCGTAAAGATGCCCTCCGAAATCTCCCAGGTTTCCGAGTGTATCCATCGTGGCTCGCCAACTTTCGTATACCGGTATTCAATGATGCATCCGGGCTGAACCTCGGGAAGGCTGAAGGTCGCCGCACGGACCTTGTAGCCGTTTCCCGACTCGATCACCTTGCCCAGCACTTTCCCCTCGAACTCTGTGATCGTTCCGTCGGGATGGATCGTGCGTGCGCGAATCCGCACGATTTGCACTTCGTTGTTCAGCTCGCCGGCGTCAACCCAAACGTCGCCGTTGCCGGTGACGTAAGGGATCTCAACGTTGGCATAGCGGAGCCCGGCCTTGGTGAAAATCTTGATGCGGATATACTCGGTGTCTGTATCGCCTTCGGACATCAGGTCTTTCGCGCTGATATCGCTTTCGCGATAGAGAATCATCGCGTCCGCGCCGGGCTGGGCAGGATTGTCCTTTAGAGCCAGGTCGGCTGGATCGACCGGCCGCCATTCGTCGCTTGCGCGCGCGCCGGGAACGAATGCGAAGCAGGACGTCATAACGATCGCGGACACACCGGCCGCGATCTGTTTCAGAAATTTCATGGGCTGGGCCCTCCGCAGTCCGCTCTCGCGAGCGTCGCCTGCCGAAACTCCGCCGCAACTCGGTTACTGATAAGAGAAGTGCAAGCTATCGTGCTGTACCCCTGCTGTCAATAGGCCACTTGGTTCGCGGCTTGCCGATGGCACAACGAGAGCCGGCGCGGGTCGGATATGGCTTGTCCTGGGGCGGGGCGAGGGGCGACTATTTACTCCCTCGCAGCGAGAATCTGAAAGGAGCGCGGCAGAACGACTGGAGTTGGTGTTAACCGAAGTGCTCGCACCTGATCGCTGTTGACCAGCTGACAGAGCCGGCTAAAGCGCAGCGGACAAAGAACCCTGGAGGCCAGGAACCCGCCTGGCCTCTCGACAGCAGACTACAGCGCCTATCACGCTACGGTGTGCAGTTGAGCTTTCATATCTTGTAGCTGAACGGCGTCGTCCGTGGATGATCCCAATTGAGTGCGTTATGGGTTGGTTACATGGACCCGAACTGAATTGTAATACTGGCCGATAAACACCCACGGCGCGGATCGTCGTCCCGTATAGCTGTACAGGTTTGCCACGGCGCCGGAGGCGCTATCGCCGGCCGTGATCGTCCAGTTCACGCACTGCCCGCTGCCGTTGAGCCCGTTACAACCGACGCTGGCGTCGCCCGGTGTTGGATCGGAGGCGTTCAGCACTCGTCCGAGCAGCAGCTTGTAGACGATCCCGTTATAGTTGAAGTCAACCATGAACCCGCACGTGCTGCTCCCGTTCACCAGGCTCGAAAACGGCACCGTGTTCCCGCTCGAGTCCGTGCACTTGCTCGTGACTTCGACATTCTTCCAGTAGTAGTTCGCAGGAGGGGCCGTTGGCTCGGTTCCAACAGGCAGGTCGGGCGTGACAAACACAGTCCTCGCGCCCGTCTTCTGCCCATACAGGTTGAAGCGCCAGATACCAGTACTGTCGACGTAACTCTGGATGTTGTTGACTGCGGTGTAGGTCGCTTGACCGCTCCCGTTGTAATCGTCGCTTCTGAAGAGGAGCAGCCCGCCGCCGGCGTCGGTGTCCTGAACAATCGTCGTCACATTCGTATTGCTCGGGGCCGGTTTCCCCGCCCTCGCATCTCGGGGAATGTAGTTGAGCACTGCAACGGCAAGCAAGATCGCGGCGAGTCTCCCCACTGCTCTCAAAAGGCCGTTTCCACTCCAGCACAACCCTCCGATTCGTACTTTCATTTTTTCTCCCCTCCAATTCGAGCGATTTTGCTCCGCCGCTAAGGCCAGACACGTTCAATCCACGCCCGACTCAGTGCTTGAATACGTC
>DATEKA010000004.1:0-7492 GCA_035277685.1 Candidatus Acidiferrales bacterium | reverse complement strand
CATCCGGTTCCCGTGACAACTCCGCGCTATCGCTTGCGCTCGCGTCAACCGCAGCCGGTGAATTCCCTTCCGGCTCGCGCGCGCTCACTTCGTGAAGCTGTTCGTCCACAATCCCTTCATTCCCGTTCCTGCGAGCCGCTCAGGCCAGCAGCGCCAGTATTTCTTTCTGGATGGCCCCGGTCACACGCGCTTCCTTCTCTCCCACGTAAACGTCCACTTCGCTGCGTACGCCGAACTCCGGCAGATAGATTCCCGGCTCGATCGAAAAGCACGTTCGCGGAGCGATCTTGCGGTCGTCGCGCGTTTCGTACCCGTCCATGTTCGCGCCGTTTCCGTGTACGGCCTGTCCGATGCTGTGTCCGGTCCGGTGCACGAAGAATTTCCCGTACCCCGCCTTGCGAATCGTTTCCCTTGTGACGCGGTCCACTTCCCAGCCCTGAATCTCACGCCCTTTGGCGACGTTCTTCTGTATGAACTCGACCGCGTTGTCGCGCGCCTGTCGCACGATGCGAAAGATTTTCGCATACGTGTCGGGCACGCGCTCTCCAAGGTAACCCATCCATGTGATGTCGTAATAGACGCTTCCCGCCTGATCCATTTTCCCGAACATGTCGAGCAGCAACAGATCGCCGGCGCGAATCGGTCGCGAATCGCGTTCGCTCGGCTCGTAGTGCGGGTTGCCGTTGTTTGGCTGGACCGCCACGATAGGCGGCTCCGCGCGCAACCCGGCGCCGCTGAACTGTTCCATGATCCAGCGCTGCAATTCGTACTCCGAGAGGCGCTTCCCCTCGCGCACGAACGTTCCCGCGCGCGCAAACGCTTCGCTCGTCACCCGGTCTATGATCTTCCCTGCCGCCAGATGCGATTCGAGCTGCTCGGGGGTCCAGCTCGCTTCGAAAATCTGCACCAGGTCCGCCGAGCTGACCACCTTCTTCTTCAACTTTCGGATCAGCTCAACCGTTCCCGCATCCACCAGCCCGATGTACGGAATATTGTTCTCCGGCGAGTACTGCATCGCGATTTTCTTCGTTCCCTTCAGCAGTTTCGGAAGACTCTTGTACAGCTCCTGCCAACCCGCATAGACCAGCGTTGTCCCCGGAACCGCGTCCAGCGCCCCCTGCTCGATCCGGTGGACCAGCTTTCGCGGCTCGCCTTTCGCTGGGATGAAGTAATACCACCGCCGCGTCGCTAGCCCCTCGCCATTGAGCCCTAAAATGTGGGCCGCGATCGGATCGCGCCGGTGGTGATCGTAAAACAGCCAGCCATCGATCTTGCTGGCGCGAAGTTCAGCCTGGATTGCTGCTATATTGGCCATTTTCAGCGGCTCTCTTTCTGCGGCGGAGCGCAAAGGGCGAGGACCTGCGCGGGCGAAACACCCGCAACCGAAACTCGTTTCGTGCGGTTCGCTTCTCCGGCCACGATTCTAACAGCGCCTAAAGGGACATTCAAACGCTCAGCGAGCAGCCGCCGTAGCGCTTCATTTGCCCGTCCTTCAACAGGCGGAGCCGTCAGCCGCATCTTCAGCGCGCCCCCATGCTCCCCTTCAATGGCGTCCCGGCTCCCCCGCGGCACGACCCGCACCTCAAAAATGACGTAGCCCTCAAGCTGGCTCACCTTAATCATTCTTTCCCGCGCGCTCGCCGAAAATGCCCGTCCCCACTCGAATCTCCGTCGCCCCTTCCTCGATCGCAATCTCGAAATCGTGCGACATCCCCATCGAAAGCACAGGCAGCTTCCGCCGAAGCCGCTGGCACACCTCGTCCCGTAGCTCGCGCAATTTACGGAAATAAGGCCGTGCTCGCTCCGCCCCATCGAAAAACGGAGGAATCGTCATCAAACCCAGCAGATCGATATGTGCAAATGGCGCAATCAACGCCGCGGTTGAACTCAATTCGCTTTCCGCCACACCCGTCTTTGTCGCTTCACCGCCCAGATGCACCTCGATCAGCACTGGCAGATTCTTCCCTTCCGCCGCGGCCGCGGCATCCAGACGTTTCGCCAGCCCGAGGTCGTCCACCGAATCGATGCGATGAAACAGGTACGCCGCCTTTCGAGCCTTATTGCTCTGCAGGTGCCCGATCAGATGCCATGTGGCGTCGAGTTCCGCCACAGCCGCCCTCTTCGACTCCCATTCCTGCACGCGATTTTCCCCGAAATGACGCAGCCCAACGTCGTATGCCGCGCGTATCGCCTCTGCAGAAAACGTCTTCGACACCGCGATAATCGTGATTTCCTCCGCGCGGCGTCCGGCCCGATCGGCGGCCCGTGCAACTCGCTCGCGCACCCGCGCGAGATTCGTCGCAATCTCATTTTGACTCGGCATCGCCGCGATTCTAGCATGCGCGCACTCGTGCTAGACTGACCTGCCTGCCGGTAGGCAGGCGGCCCGATGCCTCTCCGCGGCAAATTCATCGTTCTCGAAGGAATCGACGGCTCCGGCAAGCGCACGCAATTGGAAATGCTCGCGCGCGCGCTCGATTCCCACGGAATCGCGTCAGCCCGCATCGCTTTTCCGCGTTATGAAAGATTTTTCGGCAAAATGGTCGCCCGGTTCTTGAATGGCGAGTTCGGCGCGCTGGACAAGGTCGATCCCCATTTTTCGGCCCTGCTTTATGCCGGCGACCGCCTCGAATCCAAATTAGAAATGGAAACGGCGCTCGCGGCCGGCAAAATCCTCCTCGCCGACCGCTATATCGCCTCGAATCTCGCTCATCAGGGCGCGCGCGTGCCCTCGCGTCATCGCGGCGCGTTTCTCCACTGGCTCAACCAACTCGAATACGGTGTTTACGGCCTGCCGCGCGAAGACGTCGTGATCTATCTTCGCGTGCCGCCCGCCGAAGCGCGGCGTCTCGTCGCTCGAAAATCTCCCCGTCAATATACGAAACGCAAGCGCGACTTGCAGGAAGCGGATCTCGCGCATCTAAAAGCGGCGTCCGCGGTTTACGATCATCTCTCGCGCCAGTCGAACTGGATTCGCATCGAATGCGCCGACTCCGATCGCGGCGCGGCGCGGCGTAAACAGCCGCCAAAAACAACCGGCGCATCCCGCATCCGCGCGCCCGAAGCGATTCACCAGGAAATTTTGTGCGCCCTTGACCGGCGCATGCTGCTGGGACTCGCAAGCCATTCTCCGGACTGAGGTCAGCGCCAACCCAATGGCCTTCAACGAATTCCTCGGCAACGAACGAATCGTCAGCGCGCTCCGCGCCATGCTCCGCCGCGAACGCGTCCCCGGCGCGCTGCTGTTCACCGGCCCGCGCGGAATCGGCAAGTACACCCTCGCGCGCATGTTCGCGCAGGCCGCCAACTGCCAGCGGCTTAAGGACGACTTCTGCGGCGAATGCGCGCCGTGCGTCAAGATCGCCAGGCTCGCCGAGCCCCTGCCGCTGATCAATGCCGGCCTAACCGAACGCGGCGAGAGCGCCGACGCCGCAACCGTCGAGCGCATGCCTCTCATTATCGAGACCAACCCCGATGTCTGGCTGCTCGTGCCCGATCCCGTACGCCTGCGCACTCCGGTCGCGCGCCCTATGATTCGTATGGGACAGCTTCGCGCCGTGCAGCGCGCCGCCTATTTCCGTCCCGAAGGCCGCCGCCGTATCTTCATCCTCGATGGCGCGGACACCATGCGCTGGACCGATGCCGACGTCTTCCTCAAAATTCTCGAAGAGCCGCCTGAGTCGGCGACGCTCATCCTCCTCGCCACCACTCCCGGCTCTCTCCTCCCCACGATCTGCTCGCGCTGCCTGCAATTTCACTTCGCGCCGGTCCCCGCCGAAGACATCGAATCGTTCCTCGAAGATCGCGGCAAACAGAAGCCCGCCGGGCGCACGCTCGCCGCTCAACTCGCCGCCGGCAGTCCGGGCGTCGCTCTTTCGATCGATCTTGCCGAATCCAAACGTCTCCGCGCGAGCGTTCTCAGCCTGCTCGAAAAAGCCGCCGCCGGACAGAGCTATCGCGACGTCTTCGCCGCAACCGCGCAGCTCGCAAAACAAGAGAAGGAATCCTTTGAAAATATTTTCACCGTGTTCTATAGTCTCCTTACAGACCTGCTCGAATTTTCCCAGAGCCCAAAGAGCAGTCTTCCGCGCAACCCAGATTTACGCCGGGAATTGGAATCGCTTGGCAAGCAGGTCAGCCTAGAATGGGTCCTGCGCGCAACGCAAGGTCTGGACCGGCTCGACAGCCGATTGCGGCGGAACGTCGCGCGGCAACTCGGAATGGACGCGCTTGCCGTTTCGCTTGCAGCGCGCTGAAGGGCGGACAAAAAAAGTTTTGGATTTTTTCCGCGTGCCTGCAACCGAAAACTGTCTCATGTAGTCATAACACTAGTATCCCACGACGGAATTCCGAAGGAGCAAGAAGTCATGGTGAATCGGAAGTTGTTTCGTCCCACCCTTACGGAAGTGAAGGAGACGCCGTACCCGGTCCGCCCTTCGCAACCGAATGGGCCACAGCCGGGGCCGGTGGCGCGCAAGAAGCCGGCGCCCCCGGAGCAGACCCACGCCGAGAATTTCTATTACGTCAAGCAAATGCAGTCCCGCAACCCCGTCGCCATCGTGCTCACCGACGGCGAGGTTTTGCACGGCACGCTCGAATGGTACGACCGTGATTGCGTCAAGCTCACGCGCTACGGCAGTCCAAACCTCCTCATTTATAAGCACTCTATAAAGTATCTATACAAGGACGGCGAGGAAGCGGCGCTCGGCGGCACCAACGGTCAGTAGAATTTCATCGCGAGCCCGAACGTTATCGAAATTGAAGCGGTAGCCACGGCGCGCTTTTCTGTGCCGTGGGCATTTCGCTCAACGCTTCTTTGTGCCGCCCCGCTTGAATGGGCTGACAAAGAAGGTCATCAGCGCTTTCGCGACCAGACGCGACTCGTCTCGCACATTACAATCCACCACGGCGATGTGCGTCCCCATTCGCACCACGCGCGCGTCGGCTCGCACGCTTCCCTTCTCAACGGCTTCCAGATAGTTGATTTTCATCTCGATCGTCGCCGCGCGCATGCCGCGCGGCCTCGCCATATACGTCGCAAGCCCGCCCGCCGTGTCTGCCAGCGCCGCGATCACTCCGCCGTGTACCACTCCATGAATCTGCTTGTGGCGCTCGCCGACCCGCATCTCGAGAACCACATGACCGGGTTCCGCTGTCTCCAGCACGAACCCGAACTGCTTCGCCGTGTTGCTCGCTCGAAGACGCTCGCGAAGCTCTTCTGCGCCAAGACGCCCGGATCGGTTGCCTGCTCGTGCCATGTCAGTACGCCGTGAATCCGCCGTCGATCGGAAAAGCCGCCCCGGTTACCCACTCGGATTCGTCCGACGCCAGATAAACGGCCACCTGCGCGACGTCTTCCGGCTTGCCCATCCGCCCAAGCGGAATTTCCGCGCTGCGTCTGCGTCGCTCCGCTTCCGGATCGGGCAGCTTCGATATGGATTGCATTCCCAGCTCCGTCTCGACGATCGTCGGACAGATGCAGTTGACCCGAATCTTTTCGTGCGCGTGGTCGATGGCCATCGCTTTCGTCAGTCCCGTCAGCCCGAATTTCGACGCGCAGTATGCCGCGCGCTGCGTCCGCGCCACCAAACCCAGCGCCGAACCGATATTGATGATCGAGCCGCCGCCTGCTTTCCTCAACAGCGGCAGCGACGCGCGCGACACGAAAAAGGCGCCTGTCAGGTTCACGTCAATCACGCGCTGCCATTCCTCGTCGCTCGTATGATCTGCATCCGCCACCACCACCGCGCCCGCATTGTTCACCACCACATCAACGCGTCCAAAATATTCCATCACGCCCGAAAGCGCCGACTCGACCGACGCGCGCTTCGTCACATCCGACACCACCGCCAGCGCCTGCCCGCCCGAATTCTCGATCTCGCCCACCACAGACCGCAACGGCTCGCTTCGCCGGCTCGAGACGGCCACTTGAGCGCCTTCCTTCGCAAAAAAGGCCGCGCAGGCCCGCCCGATGCCGGTGCCGCCTCCCGTGATGAACGCTACTTTCCCTGAAAGTCTCGGCACCGTAAACGCTCCCCGGCTCGTCTAATTACCCACATGCGGCGCGCAGTCGTGCTTCGCTGCCGCAGGCAGTCGAAGCAGAACCGCGAATCTAGCATCTAAAATTGACTGGGCGCAAGCAGCCCGACAACCCAGATGGAAATCCGCCGGATCACGCGTCTTGATGCCGAGGCCTTGTGGAAGCTTCGCTTCCAAGCCCTCGAAGACGAGCCCGCCGCTTTCGGCGAGTCTGCCGAAGAACTCCACGAAACCGGCATTGAGGCTTATGCCGAGCGCATTTCCAACGCCGGAAAGGACGATTTCATCTTTGGCGCGTTCGCAGGCTCCGGTCTCATCGGAATGGCCGGATTCTTTCGGCTCAAGAACCGCAAGGAGCAGCACAAAGGATGGATCTGGGGCGTTTATGTTTCGCCGGAATTCCGTGCCAGGGGTGCCGGACGCGCCCTCCTGCAGAATGTCGTCCAGGCGGCGCGGGACTTACCCGATGTTCGTGTGCTCCATTTGAAAGTCGCCGCAACGCAACAAGCGGCTCGCAATCTTTACTTGAGCCTCGGATTCAGGTCCATTGGCGTCGAGCCGCTGGCGCTTCGAATCGATGACGGCTTTGTCGACGAGGATCATCTGATTCTGCAGCTCGCTGCTCCTGACTCGACGGCGTCCTCCGCGGGGGAACTATGAAAATCGGCATCACGTGCTATCCAACCTACGGCGGCTCGGGCGTCGTCGCCACCGAGCTAGGCATCGAGCTGGCGGCACGCGGACACGAGATTCATTTCATCAGCTACGCGGTGCCGTTTCGGCTGAGCAACGGCCACGAACGCATTTATTTCCACGAAGTCGAGGTCACCACCTATCCGCTTTTCGACCATCCTCCCTACACTCTGGCGCTGGCATCCAAAATGGCCGAAGTCGCCGAGTGCGTCGGCCTCGACCTCCTGCACGTCCATTACGCGATTCCCCACTCCGTCAGCGCGCTGCTCGCCCGCATGATGACCGCGCCCCGCAAACTCCCTTTCATCACCACGCTCCACGGGACCGACATCACTCTCGTCGGCAACGACCGCAGCTACCTGCCCATCACGAAATTTTCCATCGAGCAGAGCGACGGCGTCACTGCCATCTCGAATTATCTCCGGGACCGCACCGTCAAAGAATTCGAGATCAAGCGCCCCATCGAAGTCATCCCCAATTTCGTCAACTGCGACTTCTACAAACGCACCGACGATGCCGCCCTTCGCGCACAATGGGCGCCCAACGGAGAGCCCATCCTCATGCACCTGTCGAATTTCCGCCCCGTGAAGCGCGTCACCGACGCCGTCGAAATTTTTTCGCTCGTGCGCCAGAAAATGCCCGCCAAGCTCGTCCTCGTGGGCGACGGTCCCGACCGCGGCGCCGCCGAATACATCGTGCGCAAGAAGAAGCTGCAGAAAGACGTCCTCTTTCTCGGCAAGCAGGACCGTGTCCAGGAAAA
>DATEKA010000003.1:0-21608 GCA_035277685.1 Candidatus Acidiferrales bacterium | reverse complement strand
GTTTCCTGGAGCTGCGCTTCGATCTGGCTGCGCAGGTGCGTGTCGAGCGAGGAAAGCGGTTCATCAAGCAGCAACGCATCCGGCTCGACGGCCAGAGCGCGAGCGAGCGCGACGCGCTGCTGTTCGCCTCCGGAGAGTTCGCGCGGATAGCGGTGCTCGAGTCCGGCGACATGCGTTTGCCACGCGAGTTGGGCGATTCGCTTCTGCCTCTCCTCGACCGGCAGATGACGAATGCCGAATGCGAGATTTTCTTCGACAGTGTGGTGCGGAAAGAGCGCGAAATGCTGGAAGAGCAGTCCGACGCGACGCGTCCGCGCGGGAACGTTGATTTTCCGCTCTGAATCGAAGAGCACGCGGCTGTGAAGAGCGATTCTGCCGCGGTCGGGATTTTCGAGGCCCGCGATGCAGCGGAGAAGCATGGATTTTCCCGCGCCGGAAGGTCCGAGAACGCCGAGCGGCGCATCGTCGCCGGCGCGGAGCGCGACATCGAGCGTGAATTCGGGCAACTGCTTGGCGATATCGAGTTCGAGGGCCACGTCAGCGCTGCGACCAGGGCGCAAGGGGAGTTCCGTCGGCATGCCGCGCAAAACCACGCGGATTCGTCCGGCGAGCGAAGCCGCGCGCGTTGGTCCACTGGTAGAGCATGGCAAGGAGCGCCAGGGAGATGGCTACGTCCACAGCGCACCATGCGAGCGCGGCCTTGATCTCGTCGGCTTCGACGGCGAAGTAGATCGCGATCGGGATCGTGGCGGTCCTGCCGGGAATGTCGCCGGCGAGCATCAGCGTGGCGCCGAATTCGCCCAAGGCGCGCGCGAAGGAGAGGACGATGCCCGCCAGAATGCCCGGCCAGGCGAGCGGCAGCGAGACTTCGCGAAAAATTCGCCATTCCGAAGCTCCGAGGGTTCTCGCGGCCTGCAGGACGTGGGAGTCCACCTGTTCGAGCGCCGCGCGGGCGGTGAGGTACATCAGCGGAAACGAGACAACGGTGGCGGCGATCACCGTGGCGGGCCAGGTGAAGACGATGCTTGCTCCGAAGCGGAGCAGGAGCTTTCCGAGCGGACCGTTGCGCCCGAAAAGAAGAAGCAGGAGGAATCCAACCACCGTGGGCGGAAGCACCAGCGGCAGGAGGAAGACGCCGTCGACCAGAGCGATAACAGGGCCGCCGCGCCGCTCGCGCCAGGCTGCGGCCGCCAGACCCAGGACGGCCGTAATCAGGGTGGCGGTGACGCTGGTTGCCAGCGAAATCCAGATGGGAGACCAATCGACTGGGGTAGTGGCCATGGCCAACCGATTGTAGCCGGATCGGGCTCGTCTGGCTCGCGTTTCAGCGCCAGCGGCGCAACGTATCAGCGCCCCGGGGCGCTATGCGATCACTCTTGCGGCTTGGCCGGCGGTTGCGGCTGCGGCTGTGACTGCGGCTTCTGCGGTTGCTGCGGCTCGGAGCCTTGCGGCTTGGGCGATTGCGGCTGCGGTTGCCCGCCGGGACCGAGCGAGGGCTTCTGCTCGTCGGAAGGCAGCATTGGTTTCAGCTCGGGATAGTCGTTGCTCATGTCCTTCAGGGTATCGAGCGCGGCTTTTCGCTCGATTTCGGCGCCCGTTTTCTGCGATTCCTGCAGCACGTCGGGCAGCGCCTTCACCATTTGCTGTCCGACTGGAGACTCGTAGAACTGGATCATGCCCTGGAGTTCCTCCATCGAGAAATGCTGGGCGTAGATGGGAACCTGGGCGTCGACAACTTCATTGGATGGGCTGCGCGTGCTCAGCTTTTGATTGAAATCGGACATGAACTTGTCGAGCTTATCGGCGGGAAGCCTGCGGCTCATTGCGTTTTTCACCTGAAGCGCAACGACTTCGGTCATATTATTTCCGAGCTTCGCGGTTCCAGTGATGTCCATCAGATGACGGATGGCCTTCTCTTTCTCGGGATCCACTTTCTGCGGAGCGGGTTCCTGCGGCGTTGCCGGCGCGGGAGCGGACTGGGTTTGCTGGTTGGGAGCGGCGACGCCGGGCTGAACATGCGTCGGTCGAGCAGGTTGTGCCGGCGCCTGCGAAGGCGTCTGCGGCGTCGTTCGGGCAAAGGCCGGACCGGCGGCAAACACGGCGGTGGCAATCATTGCGAGAAGCACTTTCATGAGTTTCTCTCCTGGGCGGGCAATTAATGGTCGAGGTTCATCTTAGCGGAACTGGCGCTTGGCGTCATTGTTCGATTTGCAGAGGCCTGCGAGCGAGCGATTGTCGCGCGCCTGTGGTAGTTTCAACATCCGGCGCCGCGTATGATAGCGTGCCGAACCCGGCGATTTCTTCCGTTTTGACAGGGCGTACTGAATGTTGAACGACGACCGCGCTCCCATTTCCGGCTCCCAATTCGAGGATGCAAGGCGGGAGATGGTTGCCCGGCAAATCCGCGAACGAGGGATTCGCTCCGAGCGCGTACTCGAAGCGATGGAGTCCGTTCCGCGTCATCTTTTCGTTCCAGCGGACTATCTGCTCGCGGCGTATGCGGACGAACCCTTGCCCATCGGAGAAGGCCAAACGATTTCGCAGCCTTTCATGGTGGCGGCTATGGCGGAAGCTCTTTCCCTGAGCGGATGCGAACATGTACTCGAAATAGGCGCTGGATCGGGCTACCAGGCCGCGGTGCTCTCGTTGCTTACGCGCGACGTGATCGCGATCGAAACGCAAGCGGCTCTAGCGAGTTCCGCACGCGAACGCCTGGCGCGGCTGGGCTATGCGAAGGTGCAAGTTGAGGAAGGCGATGGGTCGCTCGGGTGGCCGGCATCGGCGCCGTACGACGCGATTCTGGTGACCGCGGCTTCTCCGTCCGTGCCGCCGCCTCTCGTGGAACAACTCGCCGCGGAAGGACGTCTGGTGATTCCGGTGGGGGGCGCCGGGCGTCAGGAGCTGCTCCGGCTTACGAAGAAGGGGGATCAAATCTCGGAGGAGTCTCTATACGCGTGCCGCTTCGTGCCGCTGCTGGGGCAATACGGCTGGCGAGACACAGGGACCCCGCGCGAATGAGCGAGCCCGCCCCGGAATTTTCGATCATCATTCCCGCTTACAATGAAGAGAAGCGGCTGCCACGGGCGCTGGCGCGGATTGACCAATACTTCTCGGCTCCTCCCGCTTCGATCGCGAAGCTGGAAATCATCGTTGTGGATGATGGATCGACGGACGGCACGACGCGAGTTGCGGAAGAATGGTCGCGGAAGATTTCCACTTTGCGGATCGTCTCGAACGGGGGAAACCGCGGAAAGGGCTACAGCGTTCGCCACGGGATGCTGGAAGCGCGCGGGCGAATCGCCCTGTTCACGGATGCAGACCTCTCTTCGCCGATCGAGGAATTCCCGAAGCTGCTGGCGGCAATTTCGGCCGGCAACGACGTTGCGATCGGCTCGCGGGCGGTGGACCGGTCGTTGATCGAAGTGCACCAATCTGCATACCGGGAGCTGGCGGGAATCGTCTTCAACGAATTCGTACGGCTGTTCACCGGGCTGGCCCTGCAGGACACACAGTGCGGATTCAAGGCGTTTCTCCGCGCTCCTGCGCGGGTCGTTTTCGAGCAACAGCGCATCGAGCGCTTCGGCTTCGATCCTGAAATTCTGTTTTTGGCGAAGCGGCACGGACTCAGCGTTGCCGAAGTTCCGGTGCGGTGGGCGCACGATCCAGCGACAAAAGTACACGTGCTGCGAGACAGCCTGCTGATGTTCGGCGATCTCGTCTATATCCGGTGGAACTGGATGCTCGGGCGGTATCCCGTTCAGGAGCGGCTCCGCCGGGACTAGAGCGGGACCGCCGGGCGAATTCCGGTTGTGAGTTACTTCATTCTGTGCTGGGCGCTTGGCGGGAGCACGCCATTGAGGCGGAGATAGATGGCTTGCGCGCCGTAGTGATCGTAGAGGTCGTCGGTCAAGGTGATCATGGCCGCGGCTTTGGTCACGGTGCGGCCGCCGAAGAACTGCATGGTCTGTCCGAGATTGGAGTCGCCCGTTTTCGACAGGGCTTCGGAGCAGAAACCGAAGGAATCTTTCAGCGCGCCGACGAGCTTGTCTTTCGTGTCGGTATCGGCGAGCTTCTCGCGCTTGGGCGCCGCCATGCCGGAAATTTTCGAACAGAGGAAATCGTTCGATTCGGCGATGTGCATGACGAGATGGCCGAACGTCATTTGCGCCGGCGTGGGGCGGTAGTTGTATTTGTCGGCGGGCATGGCATCCGCAGCGGCAATCATGAGTTTCGAATGATGATCGACGATGTTGCGAACGGCCTCGGAAACGGGATTCTTGTCGGCCTGCCGGGCAAAGGAAAGGCAGGGGGTGAGGGCGAGAGCAGCAAGAAGTGCGACGAACGCTTTCATGAGTCCTCCCTGGACGTCGCGGAACAGGATAGTGCGGCGGGAGATAATCAACAAGGCAAAGGCATTAGGCTTTGTGTGTCAAAGTACTTGACATTCGCAGCAGTCTCGTGTATCGTTCGCTCATGTCGAGCCAACGGCCCTGGTCTCCGCCTGCAAGCCCGGTAGCTCTCGACGATCGCGCGCGCGAGAATCTCCGTTTCATTCGGGAGACTATGGAGCGGGCGGGGTCGTTCACAGCCGTGCCCGGGTGGGGCGGCGTGGCGATGGGGATTACGGCGCTCGGCGCTGCGGCCATCGCATCGTTTCAGGAGTCGTCGACGGGATGGCTGATCACATGGCTGATGGAAGCCACGCTGGCGATTGCCATTGCTTCGTGGGCAACGATTACGAAGGCGCGGCGCTCGGGGACTTCGTTGTTTTCCGGGCCGGGCCGGCGATTCGTCTATAGCTTCGCTCCGCCTGTGCTGGTTGGGGCGTTGCTGACGATCATCCTGGTGCGCGAGGGATTGCTGAGCAGCATCGCGGGGATGTGGCTGCTGCTCTACGGCACGGCCGTGGTGACCGGGGGCGCGTTTTCCATCCGGATCGTACACCTGATGGGGCTTTGCTTCATGGTGCTCGGAGCGGTGGCGCTGTTTTCGCCGTCGAGCTGGAGCAACATTTTTCTCGCCGTGGGATTCGGCGGATTTCACATTGTGTTTGGAGGAGTGATAGCGAGGAACTATGGCGGCTAGATCGAACGCAGCCCGCGCGCAGCGGGACGAAAAATCGAAGCGCACAACGGCTTCGGCGCATCGGGAAACGCCGGCGGTAAGCCTGGACCGGGTGATTCACGAGCGCACGCGGCTGGCGATAGTCAGCGCGCTGGCGGTGCGCGAATCTCTTACGTTCAGCGAGCTCAAGCAGCTTCTGGGAGCGAGCGACGGCAACCTGAGCGTCCACGCGCGGAAGCTGGAAGACGCGGGCTATATCGCCTGCACGAAGTCGTTTGCCAACCGGCTGCCGAAGACGGAGTACCGGCTGACGGCGTCCGGGCGGCGGTCGCTGGAAAAATATTTGGACCACATGGAAGCGCTGATCCGAGCGACGCGCGAGCGGTAAACTCAATCTTTCCTTCCATTCCGATGTAGATGAGGCGGTGAAATGCCAGAAAGGGAGTGGGTTACGGCCTGATGCTTTATGAATAGAAGTACTTTGAGTGTTATTCCAGGATCGAAGCTGCACGTCGCCATACTTCTCGACGGCAACGGGCGCTGGGCCGCTTCGCGAGGACTACCCCGATCGGAGGGGCACCGCGCCGGGGTGGAGGCCGTCCGCCGCGTCGTGCGCGCCGCTCCCGCGTTTGGCATCGACGTGCTGACGCTCTACGCCTTCTCCTCAAACAATTGGGAGCGTCCGGCCGGGGAAGTCGTATCGCTCCTCGGGCTGCTGCAAGAATTTTTGCTGGCGGAGGCCTCGCCCTGCGCCGCCGCCGGCATCCGCGTCCGCGCCATCGGGCGCCGAGACCGCATCCCGCCTTCGCTGGTGAGCGCCATCGCGTTCGCCGAGCGCGCCACGGCCTCCGGACGGAAGCTCGAATTGCGCATCGCTCTCGACTACTCTTCCCGCGAGGCCATCCTTCGAGCGGCCTGCTGGATGCTTTCCAGTCTCGAAGTTTCGGAACGCGAATTTGCGCGGCGTCTCGGCGAAGTGACAAACGGAGGCGGCCCCGCGCCCGACGTAGACCTGCTCATCCGCACGGGCGGGGAGCGCCGGCTCAGCGACTTCATGCTCTGGGAGTGCGCCTACGCCGAGCTTTTCTTCACGTCGCGCATGTGGCCCGATTTCGCCGCCCAGGATCTGGAAGAAGCTGTGAACGACTTTCTCGCGCGCGATCGCCGCTTTGGCCGGCTGCCAGAAGCCGTCGCGGGCTAGCGTGCAACGCGAGCGGTTTGCATAGAGCTTCTTCGCCGAGGGTTGTTTCCCATGAAGCGGATCTGGTTCCGTCGCTGGGGATGGTTCTACCGGCCGGTTGCATGGCCGGGCTGGCTCACCGCCATTTTAACGGTCCTCTTCTGCCTGCAAGTATTCACGGCAGTCGATCGGCACTCGCATTCCGCGTCCGACACGCTCTACGGTATTTTCCCTTACTGGGTTTCAGCGTTCACTCTGCTCGCGTGGATCGCGTCCCACACTTCCCAACAAGCCGGGTGAAGCCGGCCGCTCTGGAGCGCCGCACGTCTGGCATCGCCAACACCCTTTTCCTGCGCTGCAAATAGTGCCTCACACGACGCACTCCGGTTGCGCCCTTGCGCCGCTGTTCGTATACTGACCGGCGCTGCCCGCGCCCCGGCACATCAGTGCGACACAATCTGCGGGCGTGCGATTAGCAATCGGGTGAGTTGGGAAACGCCAGGAGGTTGTATGTCTGCGGTCGCTCCAGATGAACTGAATGTCTACCGGTCCGCGGACGCGCGCTTCGAGGCCGCCGCGCAGACGCTCGGGCTGGAAGACGGTGTCTATCGGTACCTGAAGTATCCGAGCAAGGAAATTACGGTTTACGTGCCGGTTGCGCTCGACAACGGCAAGCTGGAAGTGTTTATCGGATACCGCGTGCTGCATTCGGCAGTGCGTGGTCCGGGCAAAGGCGGGATTCGGTTCGCCCCCGATGTTTCGATCGACGAGGTCCGCGCTCTGGCGGCCTGGATGACCTGGAAATGCGCGGTGGTGAACATTCCGTTCGGCGGGGCAAAAGGAGGGGTGATTTGCGATCCGACGAAGCTGTCGCGCAGCGAACTCGAACGCATCACGCGGCGGTACACGGCGGAACTCAGCGAATGGCTCGGACCGGAACGCGACGTTCCCGCTCCCGATCTGGGGACCAACGACCAGACCATGGCCTGGGTGATGGACACCTATTCGATGCACGTACGGCAGGCGACGACGGCCGTCGTTACAGGTAAACCGCTGGAGCTGGGCGGCTCCCAGGGCCGGCGCGAGGCGACGGGCCGGGGACTGATGCTCTGCTGCAACAAGGCGATCCACAAATTGGGAATGTACTCGCAGAACTGCCGCGTGGTCATCCAGGGATTTGGCAACGTGGGCTCGCAGGCCGCCCAACTGATGCACGAGGCCGGCTACAAAATCATCGGATTGGCCGATATTCACGGCGGGCTTTATAACGAGAACGGTTTCGATATTCCGAAGGTGATGGACTGGGTCTACGGACAGCACAAGCGGTTACCGGATTTCCCGGGCGGCGGGGAAAAGGTGAGCGCCAAGGAAATCCTGTTTCGTCCATGCGACATTCTGGTACCCGCGGCGACGGAAAACCAGATAACGACAGAAAACGCGCATCGCGTGGACTGCAAGATACTGTGCGAAGGCGCGAACGGCCCGACAACTTCCTACGCCGACCCGATCATCGAGAAAAAAGGAATATTCGTTATCCCGGATATATTGGGTAACGCGGGCGGTGTGACGGTGAGTTATTTCGAATGGGTGCAGGACCGCCAGGGATTCTTCTGGCGCGAGCGCGAGGTGAACGAACGCCTGAGGGACGTGATGGAGCGAAGCTTCGATGAAGTGGTACGCTATGCGGAAGTCCACAAGGTGAACAATCGAATTTCCGCGTATCTTGTCGCGATTGATCGCGTGGCTCGCGCGTTGAAGCTCCGCGGCATATACGCGTAAGGGCCGATCGAGGCGTTGCAGGGAGGCAGCACTGTCTTTTCAAGGGATTTCACCCGGCGCGTCGAAGTCGGAAGAAGAGCACCGGCGCGACATCTGCGAAGTTGGCCGCTGGATTTACGAGCGCGGTTACGTCGCCTCGACCGACGGCAATATATCTGTTCGCCTCGACTCGCGCCGCATTCTCACCTCGCCGACGTGCCTGAGCAAAGGGATGATGACCCCCGAGGACCTGGTCATCATCGACTTCGAAGGGACGAAGCTCAACGGCAGCCGCAGCCCGTCGAGCGAGCTCGGGATGCACCTGCTGATCTACCGGCGGCGGCCCGACGTCCACGCGATTTGCCACGCGCATCCTCCCACGGCGACAGGCTACGCGGCCGCCGGAATCCCCCTGAATCGCGCGATCCTGGCGGAACTGGTTGTGACATTGGGTTGCGTACCCGTTGCGCGCTATGGCACACCGGGAACGCCGGAGCTGGCGGCCGGAATCGAACCGCTCGTGCAGAATCACGACGCGATTCTGATGGCCAATCACGGAGTGGTCACGTACGGTCCCGACCTGCTCACGGCCTTTTTCCGCATGGAGACCGCCGAGCATTCTGCGCGCGTTGGCCTGGTAAGCCGCCTGTTGGGAAAGCAGGTTCTCCTTTCGCGCGAAGACGTTGATAAGCTGCTGGCGGCGCGGGCGCGCTACGGCATGCAAACTGCGGGCGAAGGCCCGAGCCTGGTGACATCCGGGACGGATCCCGAGCGCATAACGCTCACGCGCGCCGAACTCGAGACGTTAATTGAAGATGCTGTTCAGAAGGACCGTTCGCGGCGGTAAATCGCCCGTGAGTTGCGCTCTCGCCTTGCCTCGAATCCATGCTGCGAATTGAACCGGGCGGACGGAGTTCACCGCGAACGCCGCCCGCCCCGGATTGGCCTGCAAGAAGGCTGTTATTCCTGTCCTGCACTCGGCATGGATGTGCTGGAAAGCCTGGCATACTGCTTTTTGCCGTTGAAGTGAACTTCTACGATGGTTCCGGATTCCGTGACAACCGCGGAAACGCGGGACTTGGAGTGTTCATCCCTCCATGCAATCGGGGCTTCGGCAACCACTTTGCCTCTTTGCAACAGTGTGACCGTGGATTCGTTTGCCTGGATGTCATACGTGCCGGGTTTCAGTTGTTTGCCTCCGATGGTCGCTTCGCTCACCAGATCCACACTGGCGCGAGCGGTGGACTTCGATTTTCCTGCACTGTTGCGTGCTGCGAGCGGCATGGCGAGGGCCAATGCGGCGAGGGCTGCAAAAACGCAGTTCATTCTGCTGCGCGACATAAATTGTTTCCTCCTGGAATCGGTTCCGCCCCTCGTGTTGTTTAGACGAAGCGCGCAACGCGTCGAAAGCAAACAGGCGCGATGTTTGCTTCATTTGCGCGATCGATCTTCGGTGAGCAGGCTTAACGGAAAGTTCAATTGCGGACACTTCTCCCGCGCCCGAACACTGTCCGGCTCCGATTCCAACTGGCTTTTTCCGATTGTTGATCCGTGGATACGTGAGCATCGAAGACGTGGATCGCCGGATATTGGAAGTGAGCGGAAGGAAAGGCGCGTTGAAAATGGAAATCTTGTACGAGATGGCGACGGAACGTCATCGAGTGAGGGCTGACGCTTATTCGGAGGTTGGACTTATCTACGACTTTGTGGGGGCGCCGGCGCCTACGGGTTCGGGCGCGGCCTGTGGAGAGCCCGCACCGTGCTCGAGCGCGGGCGCTTCCCAATCGCACTTCTCGTTGAGGCACGCGCGGATGTTTCCCTGCTTGGTGCGCTTCTCAACGATGAAGGGAGCTCCGCATTTGGGGCAGGGCTCGTTGATGGGCTCGTGAGGAGTTGTGAAGTCGCAATCCGGATAACGGCTGCAGCCGTAGAAGACGCGGGCGCGTCCGCGTTTTCCCGCCGACCCGCGGCGGACAAATTCACCTTCGCCGCATTTCGGGCACTTGATTCCCAGCGTGATGGGCCGTGTGTATTTACACTTCGGGTAGTTCGAGCAGCCGATGAATTCGCCGAACCGGCCATGACGCTTCAGCAGTTCGCCCGCGTCTTCCGGGCATTTCTCGCCGAGCGGCACGTCGGGTTGCCGGGGTGTGCGCGTGCCTTCGACGAGCCGCCGCGTCGTCTTGCATTCCGGATACCCGCTGCACGCCAGGAAGGCGCCGAAGCGGCCGCGCTTCAGCGTCATTTCGCGGCCGCAGTTTTCGCAGAATTCGGTCCGGTCTTCCTCGTCGCCGAGGTCGACGGCCAGGTCCTGTATGAAGTCGCAGTCGGGATAGCGCGAGCAGCCCAGAAAGAAGCCGTGCCGGCTGATGCGCTCGAGCAATTCTCCCTGGCCGCACTTTTCGCATTTCTTGCCGGTCGGTATGCCAATTTTGTAGGAGACCATTTCTTCGTCGGCCTTTGCCAGATCGACGATGAACTTCTGCCAGAATTCCCGCACGGACTCCCGCCAGGGCAGCTTGCCTTCCTCGATTTCGTCGAGTTCTTCCTCGAGGCGGGCGGTGAACGTCACATCAAAGACGTCATCGAACGCTTTCACCAGAAGCCCGCTCACGCGCTCGCCCAGCATCGTCGGCGTAAAGCGCCCCTGGTGCTTGTTGACGTACTCGCGCTCGACGATGGTGGAGATGATTGACGCGTAGGTGGACGGCCGGCCGATTCCTTTTTCTTCCAGCTCTTTGACGAGCGTCGCTTCCGTGTACCGCGGCGGCGGTTCCGTGAAATGCTGCTCGGGGCGGACCTGGTCGAGCCGCAGAGTCCGGCCTTCGGAAACTCGAGGCAGCGCTCTGCCTTCGCCTTCTTCGCTCTCTTCTTCTTCGCGGTCCGCGCCCGCGATCGCCGACTGATACACGCGAAGATAGCCGTCGAACTTCTGCACCGATCCGCTCGCGCGGAACGTGTAGTCGCCGGCCGATATATCAATCGTCGTCTGGTCCAGAATCGCCGGCAGCATCTGCGAGGCCACAAAACGCTGCCAGATGAGCTGATAGAGCTTGAACAGATGATCGTCGAGATATTTCCGGACGCTTTCCGGCGTGCGCGAAACGTCCGTGGGGCGGATGGCCTCGTGGGCCTCCTGTGCGTCTTTTTTGGACTTGTAATAGTTGGGCTTCTCGGGAAGATAGTCGCTGCCGAAGGCCTGCGGAATCAGGTCGCGCACCTGGGCTATGGCGTCGCTCGAAACGTTCACCGAGTCCGTGCGCATGTAGGTGATCAGAGCGACAGAGCCCTCGTTGCCCAGGTCCACGCCTTCATAGAGGCGCTGCGCCAGCGCCATGGTGCGTTTCGCAGTGAATCGCAGCCGGTTGTAGGCGGCCTGCTGCAGCTTCGATGTGGTGAAGGGCGGCGGGGGATTGCGCTTCTTTTCTTTCTGCGAAATCTCCGCCACCAGCCATTTCTCTTTGCCCACAGCGGCGAGGATTTTGTCCGCGCTCTCCTGGTTTGCGACTTCGATATCTTCGCCCTTGTACTTGCTCAGCCTGGCTTCGAAAATCGGCGGCTCGCCGGCGTCGAGCATCGCGTGAATCGTCCAGTATTCTCTGGGAACGAAGGCGCGAATCTCCTGCTCGCGCTCGGCAATCAATCTCAAGGCGACCGTTTGGACGCGTCCCGCCGAAAGCCCGCGGCGCACCTTGTTCCAGAGGAGCGGCGAAACCTTGTAGCCCACGATGCGGTCGAGCACGCGGCGTGCTTGCTGCGCATCCACAAGATTCGAATCTACGGGGCGCGGCTTGTCGAATGCGGCGCGGATTGCCTTTGGCGTAATTTCGTTGAAGCTGACGCGAAAGATCTTCTTAGAGTCAATCGGGGGGATGCTGACCTCGTCGCGATTTCTCTTGCCCTTACTTTTTCCTTTGGACTTCTCTTCCTCGTTCTCGGCCGGCTTGGGGTTCCCGTTCTGCCCGTTCGAGATCTCGTCTTCGGTGAAACGCGCGGGCTTCGACAATACAAGCGCCAAGTGGTGGGAAATGGCCTCGCCCTCGCGGTCCGGGTCGGCCGCCAGATACACGGCTTCCGCCGAGTTCGCCGATTTCCTCAAATCGTTGACGACTTTGCCCTTGCCCGGAATGATCAGCAGGGTAGGCTCGAAAATCTTCGGATCGTCGAGCGTCACCGGACTCCTGGGCGTCTTCTCGGCGGCCCTTCCGTTTTTCCTGCTCTTGCCTCGCTTCTTTTTCCCGGCGCCGTCGTCCGGCAGACGAATGCCGATCGTCTTCTTGGGCAGGTCCATCACGTGTCCGATAGACGCTTTGACCGTATAGTCCCGGCCCAGATATTTGTTGATCGTTTTCGCCTTAGCCGGCGATTCGACGATTACGAGTGACTTTGCCATTCTTCTCTTTTCTTCATTGTTTCACGTGAAACAAACACTTCAGGAAGCCGGGTTCGCTTCCTCGCGAAACGGTACCATCCTAACCCGTCGCCCGTTGATTGATTACAACAGGACTTTCAGGAATTGCTTGCCCGGTAACTGGCGTACCATGCCTTTCATCTCCAAGTCAAACAGGGTAGCCAGTACCTCCGACGAGGTTAGACCTGAGGTTTCCACCAATTCGTCCACATGGCGGCTCTGATCGGTGCTCAAAAGATTGTAGATAGGCCGTTCCGACGCTCCCAGACTCTCCTCTATTAGCAGAGCGCGCTCCTTCTGGCTGACCGACTCGACCGGCAGCAACTCGGCCCGAACGGGCGTGGGGAGCTCTTCGATAACGTCCTCCCAGCCTGTTACCAGTTTCGCACCCTGTTTGATGAGCTGATTCGGCCCGAAGCTGGACGGCTGCGTCGCATTCCCCGGAACTCCATACACTTCGCGGCCAAACTCCATGGCCAGGCGGGCGGTGATGAGCGAGCCGGAGTATTGGGCGCCTTCGACCACGATGACGCCGAGAGCCATGCCAGCGATGATGCGGTTCCGAATCGGGAAGTTCTGAGGCGCCGGAAAGGCACCCAAGGGGAATTCGCTGATGAGTGCGCCACGTTGTCGAATCTCCTCGTAGATTTTTCTGTTCTCCTTGGGATAAACCACGTCTATTCCGCAACCGAGGACGGCGATAGTGGCACCAGCGACCGCGCTTAAGGCTCCGCGGTGGGCGCTGGCGTCAATCCCGCGGGCCAAACCGCTAACGACGACCAATCCGCGGGCGGCCAGATCGCGTCCCAGGCGTTCAGCCATTTGATTCCCATAGGGACTCGGGCGTCGCGCGCCCACAATCGCGATGGGGTGTTTACGCAGAAGCTCTGCATTTCCATACACATAGAGAAGTGGCGGGGGATCATAAATCTCACGAAGCCGGGCCGGATACTCGGACTCGTCCCATGTGAGCAGACGGCATCCGGCAGTCTGCGCCTGCGCAAGTTCCCTGGCCGCATCGCTCAGGGGACGTTGCGAATGTATCGCCTGAGCCACGGCGGATGGCAGGCGTTCGGCTTCCAAGGCGGTCAGTGAAGCGCTGAAGACGGCGTCCGGGCTGCCAAACGCGGACAGTAGCTTGCCGGCCATTCGCGCACCAAGGCCGGGAGTCAATGCAAGCGCCAGCCAACCGAGATAACGGTCAGTTTCCATGAACCCGCGGCGCTGGAGGCCTGTCCGTTGTTGTATCCGGTGTTGTGCAGGGCCGGGCTAACTCGCGCATGGGTAACAGGCTCCAGGAACTCCTCGAGCTTCGATTTCTATTCCGCAAGCAAGCAAAACGCGTGGGAGGCGGCGCTTATAGCACAACCGGAGCGGCGTGTGCGACTCGCAGAAATACGGACTGCTGTTCGGTAGAAGCCGCAGGGCGTGGACCAGCGAACTGTGAACTCACTTGGCGGCCAAAAGCTGCTTCGCCGGGCTGGTCAGAATCTGCTCCCGTGTTGCAAGACTATCGGTTTGGAGACTCAAACTGCCAGATGGACGGCACCGCCAACTCGATGGAGTTGCCGTCGGGGTCGCGGAAATAGATTGATGGGGGACTGCTTCCGAACGCAACTTCCTGCTCGATTGCGACCGCGCACTCACGAAGCCGTTCGCGCCACGCCGGGATGTCCTCCGCTTCGACGCGGAATGCAATGTGGCCGGCACCCGTAGTCCCGTGCGGGGGGAATGAACCCTCGCGACGCGTGATTTCGGCGCGGAAGAGGAGCAGCACGCTCGGGCCGCCGCCAACCTGGAGCGCGGCGCCCCGTCCGCCTTCAAAATAACCGCCGGGAATCACGCGAAGCCCCAGAACGTTTTCGTAAAAGACGATGGCGCGTCCCAAGTCGCCGACATACAACGACGTTTCGAGCACGGCTTGCACGCGAGGCATGCTGGGAGGATTGTAATTCTCCTGGCACTCAGCTCCAAGCATCCGGCGGCTTCTTCGGCGGGCCGACGAAGGCATCAAGCGGGTGTGTTATATTCGGCTGTTGGCCATGAAGAAACTTCGTATTTCGATCGTCGAGTATCTGAACACCGCTCCGCTTGTCTGGGGATTCGCCGAAGGCCCTCTCACCGGAAAGTACGAACTCTCGTTCACGTTTCCGTCGTTGTGCGCGGAGGCGTTGCGGCGTGGAGACGCGGACGTGGCCATCATTCCGTCAATCGAGTACCAGCGCATCGAAAACGTGATCGCGGTGCCGGAAATTGCCATTGCAGCCAAGGGCGAGGTGCGCAGCATTCTCGTCGTGGCGAAGAAACCGATCGAGATGGCGAAACGCATCGCGCTGGATACCAGTTCCCGAAGCTCCGCGGCGCTGGTGCGGCTGCTCGCGCAGCAGTACTGGAAGATTCGTCCGGAATATGTAGAGGCGGCTCCGGATGCGACGGAGATGCTGAAGCAGGCCGACGCCGCGCTCGTGATCGGCGACCCGGCGCTGCGCATTTCGCTGAAGATGGACGCGCTCTCAGGCAAGGCACCGAGCGGCGAGCAATGTTGTCAGGGCGATCCCGACGATCTGCCGGTGCCGGGGTTCGAAGCTGTGTGGGTCTACGACATCGCGCACCAATGGCGCGAAATGACGGGCAAGCCATGTGTGCTGGCGATCTGGGCGGCGCGGCGCGACGCTCTCACTCCGGAAGCGATCGCTGATTTCCAGGCTTCCAAGCGATACGGACTCGAGCGCATTGCCGAAATTGCCGAGGCTGCAGCGGTGAAGCTCGATCTTCCTCCGCGCGCGCTGGCGCGTTACCTCAGGGAGAACATCCATTTCGATTTGAGCGGCGACTACCTGGATGGCCTGGAACTCTTCTTCGACAAGGCGGCTTCAGCCGGATTGATTCCGCGGCGGCGTCCGCTTGAATTCGCCATGCCGGCTGCAGACTCAACAGTCCGGCGCGGAGCCTGAGTTCGTGGAGCAAATCGGCACGCTGGCCGGCGTTCGCCGGTATCCCGTGAAAAGCATGGCAGGCGAGGATCTTGCGGAGGCCCGAGTGACATTCGCCGGAATTTTGGGCGACCGCGTGTACGCGTTCATCGACACGAACAACAAATCCGATTTCCCGTGGATGACGGGGCGGCAAGGACACGAGATGATTCTCTTGCATCCTCGATTTGTCGAGCCGCTGAAGGCGGGGGATCAAATTCCGGGTCCCGAGCAATACGCGGTCGAGGTGACTACGCCGGAGGGCGAGAAGTTCCGCATGGGGGATGGCGCTTTCACGCGGTTGCTGGAGCAGCGATTCGGGCGGCCGCTTCGCCTGCGATTTTCCGAGCGCAGCATGACGGATACGCGGCCGGTGTCGCTACTGGGGTTGAGCACGATTCGCGCTTTGTCGCAGGAAATTGGGATTGAGCTCGACCCGCGACGATTCCGTGAAAATTTCTATGTCGAATGGAAAGATCCCAGGCCTTTCTTCGAAGATGAACTCGTTGGCCGTGAACTGCAAATTGGGCAAACAGTCTCTTTGCAGGTCGTGAAGAAAGATGCTCGGTGCGTGATGATCGGTCTCGATCCGGATACGGCCAAACCTTCGCCGCAGGTGTTCGAGCATGTTTCGCGCAAGCACGGCGGCTGCACCGGGGTGTACGCAGCAGTGCTGAGGGAAGGAATCGTGCGCGCCGGCGACCGGGTCTTCCTGATTTAATCGAAATTTGCCCCTTTAGGTTAAACTTTACGCGATGAGGATGACGGCACAGGAAGCGCTGGATCTGTTCAACTCCGATGACCTGATCGGCATCGGAATGGCCGCGAACGAAGTCCGCCGCACGAAGACGGACCCGCGCATCGCGACCTACCAGATCGATCGCAACATCAATTACACCAATTTCTGCACGGAGTATTGCTCGTTCTGCGCGTTTTACCGGCCGCTTGGCGCGAAAGACGGCTACATCCTGCCGCTGGAAGACATCTACCAGAAGATCGAGGAGACGATCGAGCTTGGCGGGACGGGCGTGCTGATGCAGGGCGGCCTGCATCCGGATTTGCGGATCGAGTTCTACGAAAACATGCTCAGCTCGATCAAGCAAAAATTTCCTCAGATTCATCTGCACTGCTTTTCCGCGCCGGAAGTGACCTGCATCGCCGAAGTGTCCGGGCTTTCTCTGCGGGACACGATCGCGCGGCTGCGCGACGCCGGACTCGATTCAATTCCCGGGGGCGGGGCGGAAATTCTGGATGACGAGATTCGCGCGCGTATTGCGCGTTTGAAATGCACATCGGCGGAATGGGTGGAAGTTCATCGTGCCGCGCACGCGCTGGGCATGCGCACCACCGCAACGATGATGTTCGGCTGCGGCGAAGAATTTCGCCATCGCGTGAACCATCTGGAATGCATCCGCCGGATTCAGGAAGACACGGGCGGATTTACGGCGTTCATCCCGTGGATTTTCGCGCCGGAAAACACGCCGCTAGGCAAGAAAGTGCCGCAAACGACGGCTTTCGATTATTTGAAAACGCTGGCCATCAGCCGGCTTTATCTCGACAACATCGACCACGTGCAATCGAGCTGGTTAACGCCTGGGATCAAGATTTGCCAGGTCGGTTTGCAATTCGGCGCCGATGATGTGGGCAGCATTCTCATCGAGGAGAACGTGGTTCATGCCGCGGGCGTTCGCAATCGCACGAATGAAACTGAATTGCGACGCATCATCTCGGACGCCGGATTTATTCCCGCGCAGCGCGACACCCTGTATCGATCGTATTTCCTGAAACAGTAAGGGCCCGCCCTCCGGAAACGAACTTCCTGATGTCATCAGGAAGATGACCTTGTGGTTTTCCGCTTTCCCCACATTTCCAAAGGTTGAATATGCTTTTGATATCCGCTGAACTTAGGGCAGAGTGAGGCGGTGCCAAGGCGAAGGGAAGGCTAACGGAGGTAGTTTTGGGGAACCCAAAGGAAGCGAGTCAAACTCCGGCCTGCAACTGTGAATGCAAACGGTGCGATATCGGATTTCACTGTGGCAAGAAACCGCAATGCCAGCATCCTACGTGGGACGACTTGTCTAGCTCGCGAAAGCCGAAGCGGCCCGCGCAGTAGTCTCGGCACCGGGACGGCGTTTCTTCTGATTTTCTTTCCCTATCCACTCGACAAAAAGCTGCTCGAATTCCTTTTGCGTGTAAATCCCCTTCTGAACCAACAGGGTGTTCATTGTATACACGGTGGCCATGAACCGCTCATCCCGAGAGGCCATTTCAATCGCTTCGTCGAATGACATCTGTGTCTCTCCTGCGCGCTTGGCTGGGGCGCACGACAAGAAACTATACTGAATCCATATGCCCGTCAAAGGGAATCGGGTCTCGAGCATCGGGTCGTATACCCTGATCAGACTTGCCACGGGCAGGCCACGAGGAGCAGTTACGCCGGAAGCTGGATTGTGGGCCGTTCGACGACGGGGAATTCCAAGTGGACGCGGGCGCCATACGGCTTGTTGTTCGACAACAGCACTTCGCCGCCGCATTCGTGGATGATTCCGTAGCAGATACTCAGACCCAGGCCGGTTCCTTTGCCCACAGGCTTGGTGGTGTAGAAGGGATCGAATGCACGGCGAATATCGGAGAATCCCGGGCCGGAGTCCTCGATTTGAATAGACACGCGACCGTCTTGCTGTGAAGAAGAGACTCGAATGTGCCGCTTGGCGCTGTCTTCCACGGCGTCCACGGCATTGTTGAGCAGATTGAGCAGCACCTGTTTGAGTTCGTCCTCGCTGATAGCGACGGCCGGGAGCGAGTGCTCGACGTCAATCTCGAGGTCAATCCCAAGCTTGCGAAGATGGTACTCGCGAAGCTGGATCACATCGCGGAGGGCTGCGCTCAAGTCGGCCGAACGGCCTGCCGCGCTGTTCTGACGTGCGAAACGCAGGAGTCCATCCACGATACGCTTCATGCGGCGCGCTTCGTTTCCGAGTTTCTGCACGCGCTTGTTGGCGTTCTCGTCGCGGACTTCTTCTCCAAGCAATTCCGCGTAGCCCATGATGCCGGTGAGCGGGTTGTTCAGTTCGTGCGCGACACCGGCGACCAACTGGCCCAGAGCCGCCAGCTTTTCCGACTGCACGAGGCGGCGATGAAGGCGCGTATTTTCGATTGTTACGGCCAGGTCGGAGGCCAGCATCTCGAGCTTGACGACTTCCGGATTATCCCCAGACTGTTCCGCCTGCGTACCGCGCAGCCACAAGCACCCAAGGTGAGACCCGCGCCAGGATACCAAGGGGATGAGAATCTCGTTCTGCGCCCCGGCGATGTAGAACGAGTTATTTCCAGCGCGCGCGCCGGCGGAGCACATTTCCTTGATCGCCCCCACGTTCCAGGACGCGATCGTTCGCTGGAACTCGTCGAGGCCGGTCGAACCGAAGCCGCTCGAACCTGCCAGTTGCAGAGAACTTCCGTCGGCGACCAGCAATAAGGCCGCCTGAGGGAAGCTGCTGGCTTCAGTTATTGCATTAGCGATCTCCTGGCAGAGCGCTGCCGGATCCTTGCCCGCCAGCAAACGCGAGCTGATCTGCGACAGCCGCGACAACAGCCGGTTTTCCGCGTGCTCGCGTTCGTGGGCCTTCTCGATCAGGATGGATTTCTCTTCGACCAACGCCAGCACCATTCCGAACGCGACGAAAAGCTTCGGGACATTCCAGATTTCGGGATTCAATTGCAGATGCGGCAAGAAGTGATCGAAGGCAGCTCCAACCGGGAAGACCGCGCCCCAGCACAGGAAACCTCCGGCCACGGCGATAACGCCGGGCGAGCGGCGCCGATAGCGCCGCCAGAAGAGGAACCCGCACACGCCGAAGCTGAGGGTTAGGATGGCAGTCACGGCGAAATCGGGGCTTCCGGCCAGTTGTGTCTTGACGCTCCAGAAACCCGCAGCGAGCACGACGCCCGCTACCGAATAATCGAATTCGTCGGGATGCTTCGTTTCGAGAACGGCGTACCCCGCGCCTCCCAGTGCCATCACGGCCAGCGATGCCGCCAGGATCCAGGTGGCGTGCCACCCGAACGTGACGGCAAAAGCGTGAAATACCACGGGCACAGCCAGCAGCCAAAACAGAGCGATTCGCCGCCGCCTGTCTTCGCCCGCGCGGGTCAGCGAAATGACGAAGACGATCCCGGAGAGCTCGAGCGCAGCCAGGTCGACTGACTCCGCGATCTTCTCGATCACGCCGGTGTGAGTCTCGAACACCTGCGCGGAGAAATGAAGGAGAATAAGCGCCCAGGCGTACGTCCACAGGCGAACCCGCGTGGATGGCGCGTGCTTGCGCAAGGATAGGAAGATTCCTACCAAGAACCCGAGTACGAGAATGGTTGGGAGCTTGTCGAGTAGCGCGGTCACGATCGCCCTTGATGTTGAATTGGGATACAGGTTAGCGGTTGGCAGGAATCGGCAACAATAGGACAACGGTACTAAAAGCGGCGGAGGTTTCGCGGCGAATGTTTGTCCGTTAAGGGCTTTGTTTTCTATGGATTGCTGATTATGAGGGTTACGATGCTGCCTTCCGGAAGGTCCAAAGGTTCCCAGGGCACAAGGGCGCCATTTACGAAGCGCGCCCGAATCGTGCGCGACTTTTGGCTGGCGTTTGCGTGCTTCTGGCCCGAGGCCGCAAACTGCGGCGGATTCTGAGGGCGCTGCGGGCGGGTCTGCTGCCGTGGGTCCGACTTTGAGCTAGCGCCCGGCGCGGACTCCGACGCTTCCTGGTACTGAATGGCGCTGCTGTCCAGCGCCTGATTCGCCAGGGCATCGGCGTCGCGATTCATTTCGCGCGGCACATGTTCGATGACGAAATATTCGAGCTGCCTCGAGAGTTTCGACGCGCGCTCATGCAGGGGCTTCAGACCCGGGTTCTTGACCTTGTATCGTCCTTTCATTTGCTGCACCAGCAGGTCAGAATCACTGCGAATGCGCAACGCCTTGAGGCTGTGTCCAATGGCGTAGTCGAGTGCGGCTAACAACGCGTAGTATTCCGCGACGTTGTTTGTCTGACGCCCGATTTTTTTGCCAAGCTGGAAGATAAGCTTGCCGGAGGCGTCTTTGAGGATCAACGCGTAGGAAGCGGGACCAGGATTTCCCCGAGACGCGCCATCAATGTTCGCGATGTACACGCCGCCGGGAGGGCCGGCTGGAGTATCCGGGAACAGCCGCGAGCTTCCTGGCGGTTGCGGCGTCATGGGTCGCAGGTTCGCGGCGAACGGGAGCGCCCGAAAACAAGCTGGTGGGCTTCGATGACTCTAAGCTTCATTTGCGGCCGAATTCGCATGGGCCGAGTTGGAGGATGGCGTCGAAGGCGTAGGCGCTGCCATTGAATCCGGCTCGACATAATAGAGAATCCTGGTGCAGGTCTCGCAATGAAACAACTCTTCGCTGTTTGCCCGCCGCATTTCCTGGAATACGTGCGGGCGAACGCGCATGCCGCAGGCGGTGCATTTTTCGTCGCGCACCTCGGCCATGGCGGTGCCGTTGTGCTTGCGAGCGATGCGGTCGTAATTGTCGAGCAAATTCTCCGGGATTCCGGGAAGCAGCGTATTGCGTTCCGCTTCGAGTTCCGTAACTTCCTTCTGGATTGCCGCCCGTTGCGCCTCGATTTCCGCCCGCTGGGCTGCGGCGGCGGACTCGGCTTCTTTCAGCGCCTTCTCGGATGCTTTTGAGCGGCGATCGTATTCCTCGCTGGCGACCATCTGCTCGAGCAGGCGGTCCTCGGCTTTGGCGATTTCGGCCTCGGCCTGCTCGATTTCATGCTGAAGCGCTTTGTACGCCTCGTTCGTCTTGACCTGGGAACTTTGGTCCTTGTACTTGCGGACGCGTTCTTTCCATTGTTCGACGTCCAGTTCGTATTTCTTCCGGTCCTTTACTGTTGCTAGCTGAGCGGCTTTGGCTCGTTCTACTTCCGTTTTGGCGCTTCCGAGACTGGCGTCAAGTTCGGCGAGCTTTGCGGGGAATCCGGAGAGGCGCTTGCGGGCTTCGTGCAATCGCAGGTCGGCGTTCTGAAGCTCAAGTAAATCGCGCAGCACCTTGATCACAATCCGTTGATTCTAGCACATCGCTGATTCTCCTCGACGCGGCCCAGCCGCGATTCACCTCCCGGCTTGACCATGTTGCGTCCTTTTGTGGACAGAGAGCGCACCATCGCCCGCCTCACGGCCACCCGTGGCGTAGGCCCTGGAA
>DATEKA010000002.1:0-4002 GCA_035277685.1 Candidatus Acidiferrales bacterium | reverse complement strand
GCGTCTTCACTCGAGCGGCCGGCAGATGGAGCGAGAACGGTCATATCAGCGACGGCCGCAGCGACCACGCCCACCCATTTGAGTACAGGTGCGACGACGGCTCCGATGTCCGGGGCGGCTTTTTCAGAGGCGCTTTCGATTAGGGGCTCGGCGACTCTGTCAGCTTCCTTCTGCGAGACCTTTTCTATCGCCTGATCCGCGCGGCGGGTGCGGTGGCAGCGGCACTCTCCTTCGCAGCCGCCGCCTCGTCGTCTGCTTTCTGCTCGGCAGCGGGTTCAGTCTGGCCGTTGCTGTCCTCGTCGGTCACGTTGCGGAGGAATTCTCCGGCCTCGATGAGAAGGTCAGGACCTTCCCCGCTGCAAACCTTATCTCCCTCGCATACGCCGGTGTTCTTAATCTCGTCATGGCCGTCCAGGTCAGCGAATGACTCCGGGTTATCGCTGACCATAGCGTACAGGTTCAGCGTCTGCGGATTGGTCAGGTTCGCGTACGGGACCGGCGCAGGAACGGAGGACCAGTCCGCCGAGAGCCAGCGGCCAAGGCGGTTCGAGTAGTAGCGAGCGCCAAAATTGTCGTCGCCCGTCTCCGCGTCGCGTTCCTTGCCCTCGAACTTATAATCCTGTTCTACGCCGCAATTGTCCGCGACGACGCGCTCTCCGCCGAACGGATAGAAGTCCGCGTCGTAGCAGACCGCCCCCGCCGACGTAGTGATGACGCGCCCGCTCCCCAGCATATCGTCGAGATAATAGTACACATTCGTTCCCGTCGGCACGGTGAACATCTTGCCGTTACTAGCCACTCCGTTGACTGTAACAATCACGTTTCCGGTCGCCGCGCCCGCCGGAACAGGAGCCACGATTGTCGTGCTGTTCCAACTGATTGGGTTCGTCGCGATTCCGGTAAACGTGACGGTGCTAGTCCCTTGTGTCGAGCCGAAGTTCGTGCCGGTGATTGTGACCAGAGTCGTAGCCGGGCCGGTATTTGGCGATAGACTCGCGATGTTGGGCGCTGGTCCAGTTACGGTAAACGTCTTGTCGTTGTTGCTGGCTACTCCGGCAACTGTGACCACAACCGCGTCCGAGCCGACCGGCGCACCGGACGGAACCGGGATAACAATGCTGGTAGCAGTCCAAGTTGGGGCAGTTCCCGCTGACGTGCCGCCAAATGTAACAGTGCTTGATCCTTGGGACGATCCGAAATCGCTCCCCGAAATGGTAACGGAAGTGCCGACCGAACCCTCACGCAATTCTGTCCCCAAATGTTGCCAATTCTGCAAAACGTGGTGGAAGTTGCGAGATATGGGGAACTTCCGGCCCCCCGAGCGCCCGGAAGTTTGTAGGGTGGGGTTGCTGGTAGTTCGCGGCGCGGTGTCTTTCTCCGCGCGCGGGCCTGAGCATCCACCTTACCCTCACACTATGACGAGGGACGCGCCTTACGCTCACGCCATTCGATCCATGCCCCGCGAATATATACAGTGAAGGCGAGCGCAAGCAGGACCATCCAAATGGGACGGTTCCCGTTTAGAATGCCGTGGTATTCCGCCAGATTCAGCCCTACGACGACGCAGGCGGCGACCACAATGTCGGCGCGCCTCGGGCCGGTATTCAGTCCATGGACGAAGAAAATCATCCCCAGGACAAGGCCGTTCATGGCACCGCCCCACGTGTCTGCCAAAGGATTGCCCCACACGCCTGACCCGAGATGCAAAGCATCCGCGAAACAGACGCCCGACAGTGTCAAAATAATCCAACCGGGGAGGTGAAGTCTCATTTGATTGCCGGACGCCATTCGGGTGGTTCTACCTACCCTCCAATGCCTTCATCAACTCTACGGCGGCCACATGAAGTTCCAGGCTCAGCTTGAATCCCTCCGCTTCTTGCGCTACGGGAACGAACAGTGCTCCAACCTCCCCGGCCTTGAAGATATACTCTCCTGGGTGCGCTCGGATGTCCCGACCCATGGCGATAGCAAAGTACGAGCCCAGGTTCGGCTTCCCCGCGGCTCCTTGCGCTTGCAGTGCCGTCGCGCCGCTTGCTGAAGCGGGAGTACGCGTAAGATGGACGCCGTACGGCACAGGGTCGGAGGAGTCTGTCTGATAACTCAGCTCCGTGTGTTCCGCCCCAAGGTACTTGCCCTCGCTACCCATTTCGGTACTGTAGAACGCTGTCGTGGCTGAAACCGTCGTCGTGGTGACTCCGTGTTGATCCGTGGCTGCGGTGGTCGTGGAGACCGTTGCTGCGATGGCACCCTGGCCCTTGTACTCGGTTGCATAAACAGCAGACTGCTGTTGCGCCTCTTCGGTGATGCGTTTCTGGTCAGCCTGCTCACCCGACGCACCCGTGTTCGTCTTGTTAGCACAGGTTTTCCCGTTGCATGTTACGTTCTCAGTCGTGTTGTAGTTCTTGGCCGTGGGCACCGTGGCGGCCACGGCTGAGATGCAGTCGAAATCAATTAAGCAGTGGCCGTCGAGGTCGGCGAAGGACTCCGGGTTATCGCTGACCATCGCGTACAGGTTCAGCGTCTGCGGATTGGTCAGGTTGGCGTAGGGAACAGGGGCGGGAATCGCCGACCAATCCGCCGAGAGCCAGCGGCCTAGACGGTTCGAGTAGTAGCGAGCGCCGAAATTGTCGTTGCCCGTCTCGGCATCCCGTTCTTTGCCGGTGAACTTGTAATCCTGATCGCAGGTCCCCGTATCGGTGACGACGCGCTCCCCGCCGAAGGGATAGAAGTCCGCATCGTAGCAGACCGCCCCCGCAGAGGTCGTGATAACGCGCGCCCTCCCCAGCATGTCGTCGAGATAATAGTACACATTCGTGCCCGTCGGCACAGTGAACATCTTCCCATTGCTGGCCACTCCATCAACGGTGACGATCACGTTTCCAGTTTGCGTCGCGGCGGGTCTGCGGGCTGCTGGTGCTGGCGGAGTCGAGCTTGCGCTATGTAAGGCGCAATGACGAGCCGTTACGTCTGAGGCTGTTGGAAGCAGCGCGGGAGAAGCCGCGCTGGGTTTACCGGCGCTTGCAGATCGTACTGGATGAGAGGGGAGAGCATGTGAATCACAAGCGCGTCTATCGCGTGTATCGGGAAGCGGGGTTGATGATTCGCCGCCGGGCGCGGAAACGTTTGCGGCGGGAGGGAGCGCCGCGACCCGCATTAACAGGGCCGAATCAGGAATGGGCGCTGGATTTCGTGCACGACGCGGCCCGAGAGCGGGAGGAAGTTCCGTGCGCTGAGCGGGGCTGGACTACGACAGGATGGCGCGCCTGAGAGGATTTGAACCTCCAACCCCTAGCTCCGGAGGCTAGTGCTCTATCCAATTGAGCTACAGGCGCGCTGTTTGCCTCGTATTACAGACGTTCGCGCTCCACCTTTCGCGCGTGCAACCGTCTTCGGTGCATTCTACTTGATTTCTCCGACCCTATAAAGGAACCGGCCACCGCTTGAGATCAGCCTTAGCCCTTCTTTCGCAACGCACACGCCGCAAAACTCCTGACGTGACCCGGCCGGGTGGTATAATCCCGCTCCTCCATCATGTCGAACGCATTCGCCAAATGGACCGAGGACGCCGGCTCGCACGCCCTCCGCATTCTCATCATTCTTCTCATCGCTCTCATTCTGGTTCGAATTCTCAAAGCGATCACGACGCGCCTGATCCAGCGCGCGAAGTCTCCCAGCCGCGTGGCCCAGATGCGCGAGCAGCAAACGCGCACGATGGCGGGCCTCCTCTACAGCGTCGGCATGGCCGTCATCACCGCGGGAGCCGTCCTCACAACGCTTCCCGAGCTCGGCTTCAATGTCACGCCCGTGGCCGCCGTCGCCGCTGTGGCCAGCCTCGCCCTTGGGTTCGGTGCGCAAAATCTAGTGAAAGATCTGATTAATGGTCTCTTTATCGTCTTCGAAGACCAGTTCGTCATCGGCGATCTGATTCAGGCCAACGGCGAAACCGGCCGCGTCGAACATCTCACCTTGCGCCGAACAGTCCTTCGCAATTTTTCCGGCGCT
>DATEKA010000001.1:0-38844 GCA_035277685.1 Candidatus Acidiferrales bacterium | reverse complement strand
GCCGGGTGCCCCGGTCTCTTCTCGGAAAGATCAGACGCAAAAATCGTCGGCTGAAGTATCGTAGCAAAAAAGCCGCGGCGAGCGCACACTCACCCCGAGTGACGAAACAAAATCACATCTCCTTCCTGAACCACGTATTCCTTCCCTTCCAGCCGCACTTGCCCGCGTTCGCGCGCCGCCGCAAAACTTCCCGCCGCCAGCAAGTGCTCCCAGTTGACAACTTCCGCCTTGATGAACCCGCGTTCGATGTCGCTGTGGATCGCACCCGCCGCCTGAGGGGCCGTGGCGCCGCGCGCGATGGTCCACGCCCGCACTTCCGGCTCGCCGCACGTGAGGAATGAAATCAGCCCCAACAGCCGGTACGTCGCCTGAATCAGACGGTCGCGGCCCGATTCCGCCAATCCATACGCGCGCATCATCTCCGCGGCTTCCGCCTCATCCAGATCCGAAAGCTCCGCTTCGATTTTCCCGCAAAAGGGAACAATCGCCGTCTGCGGCTTGGCCATCAATTTTTCGAGCTGGTGTTTCTCCACTGCACGGCCCGCATCGGCCGCCTCTTCGTCCCCGAGATTCAGCACATACAACATCGGCTTCTGCGATAAAAACTTGAACCCGTGCAGCATTTTTCGCTCTTCGGGCTTGAATTCCAGCTCGCGCAGCGGAGTCTCCGATTCGAGCGCTTGGCGGCAGCGCGCAAGCAATTGCAATTCCGCTTCGAGCAGCGGGTCCTTCTTTTTCTTCAGGTCCTTCTCGACGCGCTCGATCCGTTTCGATGCCTGCTCCAAATCATTGAGCATCAATTCGATTTCGACGCTCTCGATGTCGCGCATCGCGTCGAGCTTCTCGCCCTCGTGCGGGACCGAAGGATCCTCGAACAGGCGCACGACGTGCGCCAGCGCATCCGCTTCGCGCAACGGCACAAGCGACGCAGCATTTTTCTCGCGATCTTTCTGCAGGCCCCCGATGTCGACGTACTCGATCGTCGCGTGCGTGATTTTCTTCGGTTCGAAAACTTCCGCCAGCTTCCCCAGGCGCGCATCCGGCACGCGAGCGATTCCTACGTGGGTTTGATTCGGCGCTCCGCGCGCATCCACGCGTGCTCGCGTCAGAATGCGGAACAAGCTCGTCTTGCCCGCTAGGGGCAGGCCAATAATTCCTGTCTGCATAACCCTCCGATACTAGCACACGCACTCCGGGCGCCACGTTTCCGCTCCTCGCGGCGCGGAGCCAAAAAGACGGAAGAACGACTTCCCCATGACTCGAAAAGGCGAAGCAGCCCGCCCCTTCTCGCTATGCACATCCACGCCACCGCGCCACCACCGCGCCTAAATTGACAGAAACCCGCGCCTTGGATACTCTTAGTGATTCGGAATCACGCAAAAAGGAGCGCTGAATGCCTCAGGGCACGCCTGTAAAGCAGAAAAAAAGGTCGAAATCGGTACTGAAGAACGCCCGTCAGACGGAACGCCGCACCGCCGTCAATCGCATGAACCGTACTCGCGTCCGCACCGCCATGCGCAGGATGCGCTCTGCTCTGACCGCAGGCGATGCCGCAGCAGCCCAAAAGGCCGCTCCGGAGACATTCGCGGAGCTCGACAAGGCCATTCGCAAAGGCACTCTCCACGAGAACACCGCGAATCGTTACAAGTCACGGCTCCAGCTCGCTCTCAACGCCCTGAAATCAAAGAAAGCTTAGCGCGCGGCGCGGGGACCCTTTCTGAGGCCCCTCTACAGATGACGTCTACCCGCAAATGCCTACGAGTAGAAACCGCCGTAAGCCCCTAACCATCATAAACATAGGATTTTCTACCCGCAAAAAGATCCGCAGCAGCGCCTTCGCCTTACTTTCGCCAAATTAACAGTTTTCGGGTCCAGCCTCCACTGACCTGCGGGTTAACGACTGACAACCGATACCGATGGCGCGCTGGGTGCCGCCAGTTGAGTAATGAGGAATTCCAGCGTTGCGCGATGATCGGGATTCGACGATTTCAGCGCGCTGTCCGCTTCCGCCAGTGCGACAAGCCCCGCCAGCAGTTCCTTGCGCGACAAAGCCCGCGAGGGGCGTGCGCCTCCTCCGCCTAATCCCGCGCCCAAGCCAAACTGGCCTTGCGTTCGGTAATTCCAGCTCGGCTGCGGCGCACGGCCCTCGATAAGCATCCGGTACCGGAAAGCCAGAGCGCCGACGATCATCGGCGGTGGCTCTCCCTCGCGCAGCAGGTTTGCCAGCAGCTCTAGCGCGGCAGCGCTCCGTCGCTCGGCAATCAGATCGGCGAGTTGCCACACCGTGTTTCTGCGCGCCGCCTTCACCAGGGCTTCGACGTCCTTCGTCGTAATCCGTCCACCTGTGCCGGCGTACGTCGCCAGTTTCTCGATTTCGACGCTCATGCGCGCCGGCTCGCTGTTCAGAATGTCCGCCAGCAATGCGGCAGCGTCGCTGTCGATTTCCGCTCCCGAATTCTTCGCCATTTGCGCCGCAAGGGCCACAGCGGCCTCTCCGCCGATGTTCAGCTCGACGAACACTACATTCTTGTTCGACGTCAGCAGCTTTCCGAATTTCAGACGCTTGTCGAGGCTTTCCGCTTCCAGGACCATCACCGTGAACGGCGCCGGTGACATAAGATACTTGCCCAGCGTCGCGGTGATTTCGTCGCGCGCGTCGTCACCCAGCCGCTCGACCGAATCAACGTCCTCCGCGAACAGCACCTGACGCGAAGAAAGCATGGGCGGCGTTTGCGCGCGCTCGAAAAGGCCGTCCCAACCCGAGTCGCGTACTGAAAACCGGAACAATGCCCACTCCCGCGCTCCTTCTTCGACGTAAGCTTCTATGATCGCGTCGCGGCACACCTTTCGCAGGTAGGAATCATCGCCAATCAGCGCGATCGCAGGGACGGGCTTGCGTTCTCGAAGCCCAGACATCAAGTTTTCGAGACTCGCCATGGTTCAAAAGCCCTCGAGAACGTTGGAAACCAGCTTGGCAGCCAAATCGCGCGACATGCGCTCGAGCGCGGGATCCTGCTCTTGAAAAAAGCTCTGTACGTCGGTCGAAATCTGATACTCCTGCCGGAAAACCATGTCGTTCGTCTTATAGACCGGCTTCTGCGTCCGATTGTCCAAAAGCGCCACTTTCGTGTGGACGGTCACCAGCATCGTGGTCACTTCCCCCGTTGTCGCGTTGAACAGCATGGGCGTCGCATCCGCCGACAGCACTTCTCCGTGTAGCACGGCATCCGCCTGCGCCGGGTCCTGGATGATCCGGTACTTCGTTCGCGCGACGAATTCGCGGATCACAGCTTCCGTCATCCGCTGCTCGATACGATAGCGCGTAGTATCGTTCTTGAAAGCAGGAATCGCGATCGTCTGCCAGCCGGCGGGCAAATGCGACGAAGTTCCCGCGATGCGATAGCCGCACCCGGCGAGCAGCAGCCCGCTGATCAAGAAGGCCACGATCGCGCCCGTCCGAAAGTGTCGGCGCGCTCTACTCCGGCGATTTGCCAAGAATCTCCTCCGCAATACGCACCGCATTCACTGTGGCCAGCCGCAAATTGTCCGCTGCGCCCCAGAGCCAGACGCCCGCAGCCAGGTTCGGATCGCGGTGAATTCTTGCAAGGTGAATTTCGTTTTCGCCTGCCACGCCGACGTTGTTCGGCGTCGGGTCGCCGGCCGCAGCGACCTTCACCCCCACATCCCCGAAAGCGGCCTCGAGTTGCTCCAATTGTGGCGCGGACTCGAACTCCGCGTACGCGGCGAAGGCATATCCATAGAACACAGGCGCCTGCACGAACTGAATCGCCGGCGCGGGCGCGCGACCTCGCAGCAGGCTGGCAACGTCGCGCGCAATCGCATTTCGCGCATCGCGCAACGACGACTTGCATCCTCCCTCGTGCTCGAAAAGCAGATTGAACGCGACTTGCGCTCCGAAAACGGACTGCTCGATCGGACGGAAGGAAAGCAGGTTCGTCGTCTGGCTCTCGAGTTCCTCGATTCCCGCCTGGTCGCGTTCCGACACAGGAGGAAACAGCAGCAGAACAATCCGGCTCGGATCGAAGCGCGCCAGCGCCGTCGCCACTGTACACGCAATAATCACGGGAGCGGGCGGCGCGGAAATTACCGCCGCTTCCGCCTTAGGACGCGAATCGGATGAAGGCGGCAAGTTCAGTGACGGAATACGCGCGCTCGCCTGCGCGGCTTCTGTCAAAGCGCCGCTCAAATCGATGACGCTAGCACCGGCGGCGCGAGCCGCTTGCCAATTTTGTTCCGTATCGCCCGGCGCTCCACTGAAAAATGCGAACTGCACGCTTTCGAAACTGTCGGGATCGAGAGCGCGAATGAAGGTCGGCTCGCCAGCCGCTTCCGTCAATGTTCCGGCCATAACGCTTGCATCCAGCAGCACGATCTCAGCGGTTGGAAAGTCGTGATCTTCCAGCGTCTGCTTGAGCTCCTTGCCGCGGAGGGACGAGGCGCCGACGATGGCGACTCGCGCAAGCTTTCCGGAGGCCGGCGGCATGTTCTAGGCCGCGCGGGACGCGATGCGGTGGCGCACGTACCGCACAATGTGGAAGACAAGCCCGTGGATCACATAGGCGCTCGCCACGAGCATCAGAACGATCTGTGAGAACAACACCGTAGCCGCGATCAGGAGGCCAATCAGGACGATTGCGAGCGAAGGCTGCCGTCGCGCCCACTGTATGTCCTTGAAGCTGTAGTAGCGAATCTGGCTCGACATCAAAACGCCCAGCACCAGAACGAGCAGCAGCCACATCAAGGATACGTGGACGTCCTGGATGGGCGGGCCGAAGCCATGCACGCACGCGGCGATCATGCCTGCCGCGGCTGGAGTCGGCATTCCGACGAAATAGCGGCTGCCTCCCGGCGCCATGCCGTGAATGTTGAAACGCGCAAGCCTCCAGGCGCAGCAGCCCAGAAAGAAAAAGCCGATCAGCCATCCGAGCTGGATCAGATGCTGCTCCGGCGACGCACTTGCCGCGGCCGCGGCCCTGACGCCCCAGGCGTAGGCCACCACGGCGGGCGCTATTCCAAAGCTGACCACGTCGGCAAGCGAATCGAATTCCCTGCCGAAATCGCTGTTTGTTCCCATCAGCCGCGCGATGCGGCCGTCAAACGCATCGAATAAGATGGCAATTCCGATGGCCTTGGCGGCATTGTCGAAATCGACGACGGAACCATCGAACGCGGCAAGGATGGCGTAAAAGCCGCAGAAAAGATTGGCCACCGTGAAGATGCTCGGCAGGATGTAAATCCCGCGACGCAGGCGGTGATTGCGGAATGGCGGCCGGGGACGGTAGTTTTCTTCGCGGCCGATCGGATCTATTTCGTTGAAATCCATTTCGCCAATACGCTTTCGCCGCCCTTCACGCGGTGTCCGCGCTTCGCAAGAATCTCCGCTTCCAGCGGCAGCCAAACGTCTACTCGCGAACCGAAACGGATCATGCCGACGCGTTCGCCGAGAGCGACGTTTTGTCCTTCGAGCTTCCAGCATAACACGCGGCGCGCGATCGCTCCGGCGATTTGTTTGAAGACCAACGTGCCGTCCGGCGTCTGCATGGTGACGATGTTCTGCTCGTTTTGCTGCGACGCCGCTTTTCGCAAAGCCGCATAAAACTTGCCCGGTTGGTAGACCACCTTCGCGATCCGTCCTGCAACCGGTGCGCGCTGAATGTGGACGTCCCAGATCGAGAGAAAAATACTTATGCGCCGGCCGACTTGCCCATCCTGCTCTTCTTCCACGATTTCGACGACATGCCCATCCGCCGGCGACACCACGTTGCCTGGCGCGTTCGGGATCTTCCGTTGCGGGTCGCGGAAGAAATAAAAAACGAAGAGCCCGATAAAAATCAGGATACCTGCCGGCCACCACCAGCCTGGGACCAGGCAGAGCAGCCCCAGTAACAGTGGAGGCAACCCGAATTTATAGCCTTCGTTCACCATTCCGCTCTTAGCCTCTTCCTCGTTCACTCATTCGATTTTGGTCGCGGTTCCGCGCTCTCGCTGGAGAATTTCGAGCTCTTGAGCCGCTCCCGCAAGGTTTGAGGAGGACTTCCGGCGGTCTCTCGCAGAAATGCCCCACGGCATCCAAAACTCAACGACGGAATATTCTCAGAAACCTCGCGCAGATATATTGTACGACATCACGAAAGGCGTCGTGGAGACGCTCAGTGCGAGATTTGCCGCTGATGGCGAGCAACCATCAGCTCCATTTCATCCTTCAGGCGCAGCTTCAGCTTTTTCAGATACGTTTCCTGAACCAGGTCTTCCGAACTGCGGTAGGGGTCTTTGAGGATTTGCTCTAGCTGGGATTCACAGCGGGAATGCTCTTCCGCGAGGCGTCGAAATTCCGGATCATGGGCCAATAGGGATTGCCGAACATCTGGGGTGGAAAGCGGCATCCGTTTCCCTCCTGGTTGTAGCAGCGTTCACATGATGGTAAGAATTATCACAACGCAACGCTCGACGCAATCGGTACCATTGCACACATTGTTTCTCGCGCCGCTAAAAGCTTACGCTGCGGAGTATTCGGTCGAATACAGGCTTCAGCTTCTCGAAATCCCTTTTCGGGGAAACGAAAATCATTACGATGGCGCTGCCGTCGCCGCGCGGAACCGTGACGAGCCAGTCCCGCTCCGGCTGGGGCTTGCCATCTTCGTCGGGCATGGGCGAGATGGTCTGCAACTCCAACGAGCCAGCCGTTCTACCATTGAAGCTGATCTCCTGCACTGATCCACTCCGCTGCATGTTCCGATCGCCGTTTTCCAGGCTTTGTGCCACGGCTTGCGTGAGTTGCTCCACCGTTTGGTTTGCATCCTGCGGATTCGCCACCTGAATCACCACGCCATACGCCACGGAGCCGCCCGAGACTCCAGCAGCCGGAGCAATCGTGGCGGAGTCCGGCTGTTCTCCGCGTGTCACATTCCAATTCTCCGGCCGCGCGATTTTCATCGTGCTCAGCGCCGTTTCCTGAAAATCCGCGCTGGGCTGCACGGCCGAGAACGGCACGGCGGGCACGTTAGCTGCGACGGAATCCCCGCCCGTCCCGCCCGGAAGCACCACGCCATTTGCGCGGTTTTGCGCGCTCCACCGGCCGCTCTTGGCGCCATCGGAAATTTCCTTGGCCGAGTACGCAGGCGCACTCTCCGCCTCTTTATGCGCCGCAGCAAATTCCTTGTCGTCATGACGGTATTGCCGTACCGGCCATTCGGCCACTTCCCGCTCGATCGCATCGCGCCGATTGCCGGGGTCCGGATGGTCGCTGAGAAATTGCGGTCCGCTGCTTCCTTCCTTCTCGATCTTTTCAAAAAAATCCGCGAGAGCCGCGGGATTGTAGCCCGCTTTCCACAATATGACGGCGCCGACAGCGTCTGCCTGAGCTTCGTCCGCGCGCGAATATTTCAACATCAGCGTCCCGGCTCCAAATTGAATCCCGGCGCGGGCCAGCGTTCCCCACGTTCCGCCCATCGCACCTGCGATTGCTCCGGCAATTCCTGCGATTCCCCCGAGCAACGACGACTTCTGCTGTTGTTTGGCCGAGTGCTGCATATAGACGTGCGCCATCTCGTGAGCCATGACCCCGGCCAGCTCCGATTCCGAATCGGCGGTGCGGATCGCTCCAACATTCACGAACATCGGTCCGCCCGGCAAGGCGAACGCGTTGACTTCTTTCTGTTCGATGACGTGGAACTGAAACGGCCACGAGTGTTCCGGCGGAATCGTCTTTGCCAGCCGCTCGCCAATCGTTCGCACGTACTTCGTCAACGGGCTCGAGTCCGGCAACACCGGCATTTGGCGATAAACCTCGCGCGCGACTTGCAGCCCAAGCTTTTCCTGCTGATCGCGGCTCATCGAGGGATTGCCCGGATCGGGCAGCACCGGGGCATTGCGCTGCGCGATTGCCAGTCCGGCCATCAGGCCAACAGCCAGGAAGAGAGACGCCCGTCGGGTCCGCTTCGACGGCTTTGCCTGTACTCCCATCGTTCTCCTCTCAGATCCTACTGCAACTCCTAGCATAACCGCATCCCCGAACACACCTTCGAAGTATGTGGACACAACTTGAAGGACGTTGTCCAGACAACCCAATTCGGAGCCGTCTTCGTTGCGGAGCCGAAAGGCGGCCGAAAGTCGGAAGTTCGATACCAGGCGGTCCCCTTGCGGAAAAGCCCCGAGTTCGCGCCTGAAGGAACGACTATCGTTTCGGGCTTTGCCGCGGCGCCGATGGCCGCTTGCGCTCGGAGGGATCCCAATCCTCGGGGGGAAATGCGATTCGCCAGAAGAGCGGCGACGGTTCGGAAAACTCGAGCCCAATCTCAATCTTGCTTCCATCACGCTGGCCCACGTAGCTCACGCGGCACGGAAGCTCTTCCGCCGTCTTCGGATTGATGATCGAAACGTGCTGAGCTCGTGACAAATGCGCCGAAACCTTCACCATGCATCCGTTGGCGTTCACCGAAACGGTTTGCGTTTCCTCTTCGAACGGATGACCACCGCTTTTCCCCCGCACGATAACGGGCATCATAATCTGCAGGCGGTGCGTTCGGCGGCGCTCCGACGAACTGTCAGCGCCGGAACCGGTTGCCGGTGTTTTTACGTCGGCCATCCAAGTCTCCAGGTGAGATTTTGAGGGTTAAGTGTACCACTCTGAGCCAAGTTGCAAGGCGTCCGGCGAAGGTACCAGATACTCTTTCCTCACATCTTCCATCGAAACCAAACTTGCGAGCCGCTCTTATAAAAATCATCTACGACCCGCGGATTGATGTGAGCGCGCCGAAGGAACTCTGCGCTCGCAACTCGAACGCCGAAATGACAAGCGCCTGCTTGCGATTACAATCGCAAATCAAGTAAGAGCGCATCTTCTGCCGGCGCCGCGTAATACGCCCGGCGCTGCCCCGCCGCGCGGAAATGGTTCCTCTGATAGAACTTCAGCGCCGCGCCGTTCGATTCCCTGACTTCCAGCAAGACTCGGCCAGCGCCGAGTCCCTTGCTCCACTCGATCGCCTGCGACAGCAGCATCGATCCAACACCATGCCGCCGGACGTCGCGTCGCACCGCAATATTGAGAATTTCTGTCTCCTGCCCCAACGTTCGCACAACGAGGAACCCGGCGATGGCGTCATCGCCATCGGCAACCCATGCTTTCGTGTCGCCCGGAATCCGTTCATAGTCGGTCGCGGTCCACTGGGCCATTTCGGGGCACGACGCTTGAATCGCGAGGACACCGGGAATGTCGTCACGAACCAGCTTGCGAATCCGCCACAAGATTCAGAGCCGGCCTTTCCAATGAAGTTCGGCGTCCGACCGGCGCACATAGTTCGCGTCGAGCGCAAGCGCATCGACTGCTTCCCCGCGCTCCGCCCGCGCGCTTGCCAACCGGCCGATCACGGGCGCGAGCACGGGCGAAACGCTTTCGCAGCGAATGCCTCGTACCCGGAAGTCAGCCTCGAACTTTCCGAGCGCAGAAAAATCAGGCGAAACGGCGGCCACCGTCGCGTCCTTGGCCACCGCGTCCAGAGCCTCCAAAAACTCCTCCGGGCTCGCCACCCGATCCTCACTTCGCCGGACGAGTCCGCCAGCGCCACGCACATAGAATCCGAAGTAAACCTCGCCCCGCCGTGCATCCAGTACCGGCAAAAGCAGACACTCACTGCTCGACTGAGCAGCAACAGCTTCCAGTCCACTAACGCCGACGGCCGGCTTGCCGTAAGTCTCTGCCCAGCCTTTAACCGCCGTCAGACCGACGCGCAAACCCGTGAACGACCCCGGTCCCGCGTTTGCGGCGAAGAGATCAAACGCCTCAAGCGAAACCTTCAGCTCGCCAGTCAAAAACTCCAGTTGCCGGAACATTCGGGACGAGTACGTCTCATCGCTTGCAGTCGAAATGACTCCAAGGATTTTCTTGGCGCGCAGCACTGCAATACTTCCGGATGTCGAGGCAGTGTCCAGGGCGAGGATCAGCACAATCGTTATTATAGAGGCAAGCTGTGGGCAATTCGCAGACCAAACTCACGCAAATTCGCTCTCTTCTGAAAAATTCTTACCGTAGGAAATCACTGGATTTGCTTGACGTGCGCTCTGCCGTGTGCCTAAAATTTCAACATGCTCTTCGGGGAGGGACCTTCCACAGATGGACTTTAAGCTTGGTGAGAAAGTTGTTTATCCGAACCATGGCGTAGGGGTCATCGAGCAAATCAGTTACGGATACCTCAACGGCCGGTCCGAACGCTGCTACATGCTGCGCATCGTCTCCAGCGGACTGAAAGTGATGGTTCCACAATCCAACGCAGAAAACGTGGGCTTGCGCACAGTGATTCGCTCAAGCCAGGCCAGCGAGGTCCTTTCCTATCTGGAGAAAGGGCGCTCCGCTTCACATCACGATTGGAAGCATCGTTTCAAGGAGAATTCCGATCGCATGCGCACAGGTTCGCTGATGGAAGTGGCCGCCGTCCTAAAGGGACTCGTAGCGCTCAGCCGGACGAAGCCGCTATCCTTCCGCGAAAAGAAAATGCTGGAGCGCGCCAAGTACCTGCTCGTCAGCGAGTTGGCGACGGTGCGCAACGTGACCGAGCAAGCGGCGGAGGTCAACATCGTGCGCGCTCTGGCGAAGGCCAAGCTGCAGATGCCGCAGACCGCGGCGCAGCCGATGGCTGATTAGCTTCCAGTCTTTATCTCCAAACCGGGCGTGGCGCTTCGGCGTCGTGCCCGTTTTTTTTTCGCGACTCCGCCCGTACTTCACAGCCGCTGTTTTGTTTGACGCAGGCGACATCTGCGTGCATAAATCTAGCCCATGCTGAGAGTCCTGGCGCGATTGCTACCGATCCTTGTCTGTTTCTCTCCCGCGGCGAAGACGCAATCGTGGTCCGTACAGACCACGGGAATCGAAACGAACCTTCGCGGCGTTAGCGCAGCCTACTCCAACGTCCCGGGGGAGACTTCAAGACCGGTTGTATGGGCCTGCGGCTCGCATGGCGTGATTCTTCGATCCGCCGATCTCGGTAAGACATGGCAGCGAATCCACGTAACGGGTGGAGACGCGCTCGACTTCCGCGGAATTGCCGCCATCGGCGCCGAGGTCGCGTATGTGATGTCCATCGGCGACTCGGGGAGGTCACGCATTTACAAGACGGCGAACGCCGGGACCACCTGGAAATTGCAATACAGCGATCCGCGCCCGGCATTTTTTCTCGACGCGATTTCGTGCACTTCTGCCATGCGATGTTTCGCTCTCGGCGATCCGATAGACGGCAAGTTCGTCCTTTTGACCACTTCGGACGGCGAGCACTGGGCCGAATTGCCGCATACGCCGCCTGCCTTGCCCAAGGAGGGCTCGTTTGCCGCCAGCAGCAGCGTCCTGGCGGTTCACGATCGGAACATTTACTTCGCAACGGGCGGCCCTGCCGCGCGCGTCTTCCGTTCGCCGGATTCGGGAAGAAAATGGACTGTCACCGCGACTCCGGTCGTCAGTGGCAATGAATCGTCCGGGATATTCTCACTCGGTGTTCAGGGCCGCACGCTGATAGCTGTCGGCGGCGATTACAAACTGACGGGCCGGAACTATCGTGCCGCAGCCTACTCGTTTGACGGCGGCAAGACGTGGCATCTCTCGACGCAGATGCCTGGCGGCTTTCGGTCCGCAGTAGCCGTTATAGATGGGGTAACCGTTGCGGCCGGTCCAAAGGGAGAAGATGTAAGCATGGACAAGGGCGTCCATTGGCAGCGCGCCGGTAGCCTCGACCTGAACGCCCTGACGATTCTCGACTCGCAGAACGGTTGGGGCGTCGGAGCGCACGGGACAATCGCGCGCCTCATCACGAGGAGGAAGTAGGCGCCCGCTTCTTCCTACGAGCCGTCTCCCGCTTACCCCAGCCGCCTCCTCCGGGCGTCTCAATGCGAATTGCGTCGCCGGCTCGGACGTACGCGCTGCACTTAGACACAAGGAGTTGGCGTCTGCCTCGCGAAATCAGTTCATTCTTGCCCTTTGCGCCCGGTGAACCCCCTGCCAGTCCGTACGGTCCAATTGTTCGGCGTTCGCTCAGCACCCCAAGGTGCGCGTCCACCAGAAATTCGATCTCGCGCACGATGCCGTCTCCGCCCCGGTACTTCCCTTCGCCGCCTGAACCCGGGCGAAGACTGTACCTCCTCACACGCACGGGGTAGGTGATCTCAAAAACTTCCGTCGGCGTGTTCAGCGAGTTCGTCATGTGCGTGTGGACACCGCTGATTCCATCGCGTCCCGGGCGCGCGCCCATTCCGCCCGCAATCGTTTCGTAATACGCGAACGCCTCGCCGCCATGCCCCCGCCTCGTATCAGCTCCGCCGAACGTCAAATTGTTCATCGTACCCTGGCTCGCGGCGGGAATCCGCTGCGGAAGCGCCCGAGCCATCGCGCGCAGCAGCGTATCCGTAATCCTCTGCGCCGTTTCCACATTTCCTCCAGCCACCGCTCGCGGCGGCCTGGCATTCACAATCGTTCCTTCCGGCGCGATCACACGAATAGGACGCATCAGACCGGAGGTTGCCGGCACTTGCTCGTCGAGCAGGCAGCGGAACACGTAAAAGACAGCAGATTCGGCAATCGCGGCCACCGCGTTCACGCTTCCCTCGCATTCCGGATCCGAGTCGGAGAAGTCCACTTCCGCGCTCGCGCCGCGAATCCGGATACTCACGGCGATGCGTATTGGCCGGGTGGACACGCCGTCGTCATCAAGGTAATCTTCGGCGCGATACGTTCCGTTCGGGATTCGCCGCAGCACCGATCGCATCATCTCCGCCGAATACTCCAGCAGGAACTCGCTATAGCACTCAACTTCAGCCCGTCCGTATCGTGCGACGATCTCCATGAGCCGCCGTGCGCCGATCCGGCAGGACGCTATCTGCGCCGTTAGATCGCCTTCACGCTCGCGTACCGTGCGCACGTTGGCCAGCACCGTCTTCAGAACGCCCTCGACAATACGCCCGCCGTGAAAAATCTTTACTGGTGGAATGCGGATGCCTTCCTGAAAGATTTCCCGCGAAAGACCCATTGATCCGGCCTGGGCGCCTCCAATGTCCGCGTGATGCGCCCGATTCGCCACATAGAACATCGGCCGCCGCTCGCGCCGCAGAAAGACCGGCATGACCAGCGTAACGTCCGGCAAATGCGTGCCTCCGGCGTACGGGTCGTTGAGGATCGCGATATCGCCGTGTCGCAACTCAATGGCGCGGATCGCAGCTTCTACCGAGCGCGGCATCGAACCCAGGTGTACGGGCATGTGGTCGCCCATTGCCAGTACTTCGCCGTCGGCATCGAACACGGCGCACGAGTAGTCGCGCCGTTCCTTGATATTCGGCGAAAATGCAGAACGCCGCAGCGCCGCCCCCATCTCTTCCGCCACCGAGTGGAAGAGATTCTTGAAAACCTCCAGCCGCGTTGGATCGAAGCCACGTCGTCGCATCAGCGTCCTCTTCCGCACCTCAATTCCCTTCTCGTGAGCCTCCCGCCGTCAGCACAAGGTTCTCCAGGGCGTCCACGCGGGCGCTCCAGCCGGGCGGCAACACGGTTGTCGCGCTATACTCCGCAATAATCGCAGCGCCTGCCACTCGATTCCCCGGCCGCAGCTTTTCACGGACATAGATCGCCGTCTCGCGCGTTTCACCTGAAAATTGCACCGGCCGATGCGCCACAATTGCCCGGCGCGCATCCGCACCCTCGATTCTGTGCTTCGGCCAGTCAATCGCTGCCGTCCGTCCCGTAAACCGGACGCGTACATTCACGATTTCTACCGCTCTTTCAGCATCAGCATAGCCATAGCGCCGCTCGTGCTCCTGATGAAATGCATCGAGAAACCGGCCTTGCGACCGGATCGTCAGTTCGTAGGCTTGCCCCACATAGCGCATATCGAAGAACCGCTCAATCCGCACGCGCCGGCTCTCGAATCCTTCCGCGCGCATGTCGCGGAGCCCGTCGCGTTCGACCCGCCTGCAAGCGGGCGCCAGCAAACGCAGCACGGCCTTGCTGCCGGATTCTGCGCGGGCCAGGACGCTCTGCGATCGCTCTTTCACCACGTCCGCTCGCAGAATCCCCAGCGCCGAAAGCGCCCCCGGGAATTTGGGCACGAGCACCCGGGGAATCCCCAGGTTGGCCGCAAGCGAGCACGCGTGCAGCCCTCCTGCGCCGCCGAACGCCACCAGCGTGTAATCCCGTGGATCGCGCCCTCGTTCGATGGAGATGACCCGCATGGCTTTCTCCATCGTCGCTTCCACCACATCCAGAATTCCCTGCGCGAATTGCTCCACCGAACGTATGCCTCGCGCGCCGCGGACGGATCTCTGCATATATTCGCGCGTCCTCTTTTCGTCCAAACGGAAATTGCCGCTCAGCAACCCCTCCCGGCCGAGCCGTCCCAGAATCAAGTGCGCATCCGTGACCGTTGGCCGCTCGCCGCGCCCGTAGCAAATCGGACCGGGGTCTGCGCCCGCGCTTTCGGGCCCGACGCGCAGCGCGCCGGCGCGATCGAACCTTGCAATGGATCCTCCGCCCGCGCCCACCGTGTGAATCTCCAGCATCGGCACGGCAACTGGCAGACCGGCCACAATAGATTCGTTCGTCGTGCTCAGCACGCCTTCAATCAGCGACACGTCCGTGGATGTTCCTCCCATGTCAAAGCTGATCACACGCTCGTATCCGGCTGCTTCCGCAACCTGCTTTGCTCCCAGCACCCCTCCCGCGGGGCCGGATAGAATCGTCCGCACGGGCTCGCGCGCCGCCACTCGCGCCGACAAAATTCCTCCATTCGACTGCATAACACGCACGCGCACCCCGCGCTGTCGTCGCGAGGCCTCATTTGCTGCTATCGCGCGTTCCGCGTCTCGTTCAATCTGCTCCAGGTAACGGCTCATCACCGGCGCGAGATAGGCGTTCATCACGGTCGTCGACGTCCGCTCGAATTCGCGAAACTCCCGCAATATCTCGTGCGAAACCGAAACGGCATACCCCTCCGCTCTCAGTTGCCGCGCCAGCGTCCGCTCGTGTTCCGGTCGCAGAAACGAAAACAGGAAGCACACAGCAACCGAATCCGCTCGTGTTGACCGCACACGCCTCACCACGCGCGCCAATTCCGCTGCCGAGGGCCGCGCGATGATCGTTCCATCAGCTCCCACGCGTTCCGCCATCCCGATGCGCCGTTCGCGCGGCGCCAGCGGTTCCGCCCGTTCCACAAACAAGTCATACAGCCGCGGCCGCGCCTGCCTGCCTATCTCCAGCACATCCTCGAATCCCGCCGTCGTCACCAAAGCAACGCGACCGCCGCGCCGCTCGATGAGCGCGTTCGTCCCCACCGTAGTCCCGCAGAGCAGGTCCAGCTCGCCCCATTCTTCGCACGAGGTCCTCGCGCGAATTTCGGCTAACGCACTCGCGATTGCCTTGGCAGGATTACCCGGAGTCGAGGGAATCTTCAGGATTTCGACGTCGCCTTTGCGAAGGTAGAGACAGTCCGTGAACGTGCCGCCTGTGTCGATCGCTATACGCATGACCGCACATTCTACACGTCAAGCACGATGCCGTTACTTCGGAATTCCGGGGCTGCTCGCTATGAGCGAAGCATCTCGCCATACGCGAAGGATGTCTCTCGCGGCTCGGTGATCACCGGATTCCATCCCAGCCGCTTTCGATTCTGGAAACCTCCCCGCCGGAATGAGCCGTTACCCGCTCTCGGACCGCTAAAATTGAGTGAATAACCGCGCCGCCAGAGCGCGCCCCGATGACCACCGAAACGCGCACCGTCACGCAGCTCGTCAAGCCGGAAGATCAGGAACTCGTGCGGAAGCGCGAGGAACAAGCCGCCGTTGAGACGGAACTCGCGGACTGCGAGCTCCGCGCCGCCAACCTTCGCGCCGAACTCGGCGCCTTCGAGCGCCAGTACCTGCACTTCGTCGGCTCGCGCTATGCCGAACTCGACGAACTCAACGCGCAGGTCGCTGAAAAAATCGCGCAGGCCCAACCGAACAACGAGAGCGCCCAGCAAGCTGCTCGCGAAGCCCGCGCCCGTGCTGCCAGCACGAAATCGTCCGCCGGCGAAAAATCGGAGAGCGCGCCTAAGCCGTTCCACGCTTCGGTTGAACTGAAACGCCTCTATCGCGACGTTGCCCGCCGCATCCATCCCGATCTGACCTCCGACCGCGACGATCGCGCCAAACGTCAGGCGTTGATGGCGCAAGCCAACGAGGCTTACGAGCGCGGCGACGAAGCGGTCCTCGCCAAAGTAGTCACCGAATACGAATGCAGCCCCGAGGCCGTGAAGGGCGACGGCGCCGGCGCCGATTTGGTTCGTGTGATCCGGCGCATCAGCCAGGCGCGCAGCCGCCTCTCCGAAATTGAAGCTGAGTTACAGGAACTCCTTCGCTCCGACCTGCATCAGCTCAGGTCGCGCGTTGACCAGGCGGAACAGCACGGCCGCGACGTTCTCGCCGAAATCATCGGCAAAGTGGATGAACAAATTGCGCAGGCCAAGCGTCGTCTCCAGAATTCCGCGCAGAATGGACACACATAGTATGTCCGGCGAATTGCACGAAAAATCGGGCGTGGGTCACATTGTTCGTGCGACCGGAAGCGCTCTCACCGTCCGCTCAGCCGCGCTGATTGCCCGCGGGCTTCGCGATCTCGCGCGCGACGCGAACTGGCTCACCACCAAGATTTTTGCCGGCGTCTCGCCGCACGTAGCGATTTCCTCGCGCGGGCAGGTCTGTGCTGTCGGTCCTCACAAGAAAGGCGAACCGCAGCGCCTCGTTGTCTACGACCTCGGAGGCGATGGTCCCGCTCTCGCCTTGACAGTTCCAAACGAAGCTATGTCCTTCGGCTCGCAGTTGGCCTCTCGCGCCGCCTTCGCATGGTCGCCCAGCGGACAATTCCTCGTCGCAGCCTGGGGTTTGTGGGAGCCCGCGCTGCATCTTTTCGACATGCACGGCAAAATGTTTGTGGAAATGTTCGGCGAGTTCGCACAATTCCCGCGGCACATCACATGGTCAACTCTGGGCCGCTATTTTGCGCTGGCAGGAAACGGCAACAACGGCTCGCTGGAATTGTGGACTGCTCAACCCATGTCCACCGTTCTTGTGGGTCCCGCACTGAAGCGAATAGGTCCTCCCGATCTCAGCCCGCCTCAAGCGGGCAACGCAGAAGGACCGGAAGGCTCCTCGAACGCTCCAGCCGATGCCGAAATCTTCGCCGGCTACGGCCGCCTCGCCTTCAGCGCGAACGAGTGCTTGCTCGCCGCCGTCGTCGAAATCAACGGTGAATGGGCCGACGACCTTATCCTTCTCGCCGATCTCCCCGGATTCCAGCAGCGTTCGCTAATTCCCGCCCAGGGCCATATCACGGATCTCACCTGGACTCCCAACAGCCGCCAAATCCTCTATTGCGCTGCCGGACAAGCCTTTCGCGTCAAAGTCGACGCCGAGGCGCCGGAAAGCGAACCGCTTCCGTTCGGCGCGGAGTTGATTTCTTGCCATCCGCACCGGCCGCTCTGCGTGTGCTTCAGTTCGTGGCTCAAGAACTCCGCGAAGGGCCGCCTCTTCCTCGTCAATCTCGACACCATGGAAACCCTCGACGAACATCCGGCTGAAAACGTCGCTGACTTGCGCTGGTCCTCCGACGCAGCGAAAGCCTACGCGGTCACCCGCGACGGCCTCGCCTTCACCTACGAGCCCCCATTCTGAGCCACGACTGTAGCGCCCGGGAACGCCAATTCCCCGATTGGCGCGTCCGGCGGTTCGCGATTCCTGGACGATTAAGATCGCCGGATGTGAAGCAGTTTTCTGTCTTTCGTCGATAGTGACCTCGCCTCGTCTTCCAGGCGCATCTCGTAGTCACGCAAGAATTCTGATCGGGCTTTCGTTCTGGCGAGAGTCGTCACCACCCGCTCCATCAGCGGGGGAATTTCTCTGACTACCCTGAGCATCTCCTTTAGAGAGATGTCACCTGGCCGCTGCTCGCAGATAAGATTTGCCTGCCAAATAGCTTTCCAACTCCCGTTCGAATTTCTTGCGCTTCCGATTTGTGCTGCTTAAGGCGAGGCGTTTCTCGAACGCGGCTAAGCCCGCCCTCGCCGTTGCCGGGGCGTTGCGACCGAGTTCTCGCCGTACTCCACAAATCAGCCCGCGCATGATCGTCCGCCAGTCTGGAACGGTTTGTGCCTCGAATCCCATTTCTCGTTCGCGATTGTGCAGGTGGTTTGTCCTCTACCTCTACCTCTCCGCCTCTACTTCCTTTACCGCCTCTCTTCACGCCAGCGGCAAATTCGCCTCCGCGTTCATAGTTGCCTCTTCGCGTTCTCCTGCTCGAAAGCGGGCGTACCCCGCTGCCGCAATCATCGCCGCATTGTCCGTTGAGAGTGCCCGGCTCGGAAAGAACACGCACAGGCGCCGCCGCTCCGCTTCCTCCTCAAACGTCCGCCGCAGCTCCGAATTCGCCGCTACGCCGCCTGACACCAGCACTGTCTTCACCGCCTGCTGCTGCGCCGCAGCCAGCGTCCGGGTAACCAGGTCTGCGACAACCGCTCGTTGAAAGCTCGCCACCAGATCCAATGTCGTCGCGCTCGACAGCGCTCGCAACGCATCCGCCGTGCGTTCGCCTCGCGCCAACGCCTCCTGCCTCGCCGCAATTTCCGGCTGCAATGGCGCGTTTCGCCGCAGGTAGTACAGCACAGCCGTCTTGATTCCGCTGAAGCTGAAATCGTACGGGTTGCCCTTCATGCGCGGCTCGCCGAATGCCACCGCCTTGGGATTGCCATGCGCCGCCAGTTTGTCAATCACAGGTCCGCCTGGGTAGCCCAGCGCCAGCATCTTCGCCACTTTGTCGTACGCCTCGCCGGCCGCGTCGTCGCGCGTTGATCCGATCCGGCTATACGAAAATCGTGGCGCTCCGTTGCACGACTCGCGCTCAATGCCATACAAAATAGTGTGCCCGCCCGACACAACCAGGCACACCGCTGGAAATTCAACCACCCGCCCCGACGCATGGGCCTCGAGCAACACGGCATGGATGTGCCCTTCGAGGTGATTCACCGCAATCAGCGGCTTGCTGAGCGCCATCGCCAGCACTTTCCCGTAGGTGACGCCCACCAGTAGTGACCCAATCAGCCCGGGCCCGCGCGTCACCGCCACCGCATCTACATCGCGCAGCGCGACTCCCGCCTGCTCTGCCGCCTCGCGCACCACCGGCACAATCTGTCGCAGATGCTCGCGGGACGCCAACTCCGGCACCACGCCGCCGTATTTCCGGTGAATGTCGATCTGCGACGCAACTATGCTCGACAGAATTCGTCGCCCGCCGGCGACAATCGCCGCCGCCGTCTCGTCGCACGACGACTCGATTCCCAGAATCAGGTCTTCGCGTTCGCTCAAGAAATTTCCTCAGACCGCGCGGATGTCCGCAAAAATCCTATGGTAGCATACGGATGTTGTGCATCCTTCGGACCCGTCCGCCGGGCCTCACGCGCGCGGTTCTCTTGGGAGTTTCGTTCCCGGAACCTCTTCCGAACGGGCGCAACGAATCCGAAAAGCTGGAATAGTCGAGGATTATGCCGCCACAATCGACCCGCGTCCGCAAAGCCGTTCTGCCTGTCGCCGGGCTGGGCACCCGCTTCCTTCCCGCTACAAAAGCCATGCCCAAGGAAATGATCACGGTCGTAGACAAGCCGCTGATCCAATACGCTGTCGAAGAGTGCATCGCCTCCGGGATCGAAAACGTCATTTTTGTCACCGGCCGACGCAAGAACGCGATCGAAGATCACTTCGATTCTGCGCCGGAGCTCGAACGTTTCCTCGAAGAGCGCGGCAAATCCGCGCAGGCCGATATGGTTCGCGAAATCAGCGGCGGCTTGAAGTTCAGCTATACCCGCCAGAGCGAAGCACTCGGCCTCGGACACGCCGTGCTCACCGCGCGTGAGCTCGTCGGCGACGAGCCTTTTGCCGTTCTCCTCGGCGACGTCATCATGGATGGGCCGCCCGCCACAGGGCAGCTCATCGACGTCTATGAAGCTCTCGGCGTTGCCGCCATCGCCGTCGAAGAAGTTCCCCGCCACAAATTGCACTTCTATGGAGTGATTGACGCCGTTCCTGCCGCTGATACTCGCTGGGCCGACCGCCTCCTTCGCATCAACGACCTCGTCGAGAAGCCCAAGCCCGAGGACGCTCCATCGAATCTTGGCGTGACCGGCCGTTATGTCCTGCCTGCGAAAATTTTCGAATATCTCGAGCAGACGAAGCCCGGCGCAGGCGGCGAGATTCAACTCACCGATGGCCTTCGCATGCTTGCCAGGAAAGAAGGCCTTTACGCGCAGGTCTACGAAGGGAAGACGCACGATGCCGGCGACAAATTGGGTTTCCTCAAGGCCACGGTGGATATCGCTCTGCGCAATTCGCATTTCGGCGGCGAATTTCGCACCTACCTCCGCTCCCTGAAACTCTAAGCGCCCCGGCCCGCGGAGAGTCCCGGCTGTTCGCCTACCCGCCGCCCGCAGAGCCGACATTCCGCCGGCGATTTTGTTTAAGATTCAGATGTAGCACCAGGACTTCAATCCTGTAGTCTTTTTGCCTTCTGCCTTCTGCCTTCTGCCTTCTGCCTTCTGCCTTCTGCCTTCTGCCTTCCGCCTTCCGCCTTCCGCCTTCCGCCTTCTGCCTTCTGCCTTCTGCCTTCTTCCTTCTGCCTTCTTCCTTCCTAAACCAGCCGCCTCGCTCTGAAGAACACCCATTTTCAATTTCGACACGCGAAGAGAAATCGTACATTGAACCCGCGTCGTGCGTGGTTTTAGTCTTGCACCTGCCTGTCGCACGCAGGCTCGCCAATTGCGAACGCCAACCCTAGCCCGCGCCGCCTTCCTGATCCTTATGGCCTCCGCCGTGTGCTCTGCGCGGGGTCGCGATTCTCTACTGGCCGCCAGAGTGTCGTCGCAAGCCATTCAGAACGAACGCGCCGACGCGTTCCACCTCTCCCGCCTCCGTGACGTCGCTATGGTCCAGAAATTTCGCGCCGAAGGACTGCTGGTTTCAGTACCCTCCCGCACCTCCTCCTACTATTTGCAAGACGTTCCAACCGATTACCGCTACCTTCGTCCGTGGAGCAAACTCTTTCTCGATCGCATCAGCCGCGACTACTACGCGCGCTTTCACGAACCTCTTCGCGTGACCAGCATGCTCCGCACCGTCAGTGTGCAGCGCCGCCTCTCGCGCACCAATCCCAATGCGGCCGACGCCATCGGTTCTGACCGGTCCTCTCACCTTACCGGCGCTACCCTCGACATCTCCAAGCACGGTATGGACCCGCGCGGCGTCGTGTGGATGAGAAATATTTTGCTCGAGCTGAAAAACGCGGGCTACATTTACCCGATCGAGGAATTCCAGGAACCCTGTTTCCACGTCATGGTCCTTCCGACCTACAGAAACTACGCAGCCGACCCTCTCGGCCAGGCAACGATCCGTCGCGCATCCGTTCGCCGGCCGCCGGTCTCTGGCAGTTCGGTCCACCGTAAATTCCGCCGGCGGCGTCGCATCCACCACGCCGCTCACCACGTCGGTGTGGCACGCGCCGCCGGCCATCCTGATGAAGCCGCTCGCGCCGCCAACTGACGCGCTTCCTCAAGCCATTGGTCCGGCTCCCTCGACGGGAATTCGGCCGGCGTGTTTTCGCGAACCACTCTCGCTGTCATCACGAACCGGGCCGCGGTTCTCGCGGATTCGGGGCGAGGGATATGCTTTTCGTCTTTAGGTAGTAGACAGTCTTCCGTGGGGTTCTACTTCTTTTTCTTCGCAGAAGCCTTGTCGCTGCTCGACTTCGATTCGCCGGACTTCGACTCGCCCGTCTTTTCGGTTTTCTCTGAGGTCTTCGCGCCCGCGCCGTCTCCAGAACCTTCTTTCGTCGTGGACGACGTTCCCTTCCCGGCATAGTCCGTCACATACCATCCCGAGCCCTTGAACTGGATCGCGGGCGCCGCAAGCTGCCGCTCGGCTCGCCCGCCGCACTCGGGACACTTCTTAACCTCGGACGCGGTCACCGGCTCAATCTTTTCGAACCGATTCCCGCACTTCACACACTTGTATTCGTACAACGGCACAGCAGAACCCCTCCTGTGGCGGCGGATACAATCAGACCAGAGTTCGATTATACCACGCGCGTTTTTCGTTTACGCCGCGGCTCGGCGATTTCAAGTCGGCTCATCGTTTGTGCAGGGAGACTTCAACGTCGCCGTCCGGTTCAGTTCGACACGCACCGCTCGCCACCTCAAGAGAAAAGCATCTGCTCTCGACTTCGTGCCTCTCGATTTCCCCCGTATTGTCAGTCCTTTCGGCGCCTTCTGCGGTAAGCCCTTTAGTTTTAGTGTCCGCTGTTGCTCCGTGACCTCAGTTCCCTCTGTGCCCTTCGTGGCAGAGCTTTTCGCCTTCTTCTGCCTTCTAACTTCCGCCTTCTGCCTTCCACCCTATGCTAGACTTCGTCAGTCACCTCGCCGCCTCTCATGTCCGCCGCGTCTAATTCGAAGGCTCCCGCTCCGAAAGCCTCCGGCGACCGCGCAGGCGTTCTTTACATCGTCTCAACCCCAATCGGCAATCTCGAGGACATAACGCTGCGCGCCCTGCGCACACTCAAAGAAGTTGACGTCATCGCCTGCGAAGACACCCGCCAGACGCTGAAGTTGCTGTCGCATTTCGACATTCACAAGCCCCTCGTCAGTTACCATGAGCACAACGAAATCACGCGTGCCGCTGAGCTCGTTATCGAGCTCGAGCAGGGCGCCAAAATCGCGCTCGTCAGCGACGCCGGCACGCCCGCCATATCCGACCCCGGCCAGCATCTCGTCACGCTCGCTCTCCGCCACGGCATTCGCATCGTCCCCATTCCCGGACCCTCAGCCGCGGTGGCGGCCCTCGCCGCCTCCGGCGTGCCAAACGAACAGTTCACGTTCGTAGGCTTCCTTCCTTCGCGCCAATCCGAACGCCGCCGCGCGCTTCGTGATCTTACCGGCGAGTTGCGCACGCTTGTTCTCTACGAAGCTCCGCACCGTCTTCTTGACACTCTTGAAGACGCCGTCGAGATACTCGGCAATCGACCGGCAACCATTGCGCGCGAACTCACCAAAGTTCACGAAGAGTTTCTCCGCCACCCGTTGCAGGACCTCGCCGCCGCCGTTCGAGCTAAGCCTCTCAAGGGCGAAATCACCCTCCTCATCGGCCCCGACATTCACAACGCCGAGCCTCTCGAAGCAGATCCCTCATCAAGAGTCATTCCACTGGCCCGCCGCGTCGACGAAATCATGAAGCAGCGCGGCATTGACCGCAAAGCCGCCCTCAAACAAGCCGCCCGCGAGCGCGGCCTCACCAAACGCGAAGCCTATCGGCAGCTCCTCATCACCCGCGAATAAGAGGCCTGGCCGTGTGGTCGAAGCCCGCACCCGCGATGTGTCGCGTATTGGCTCTTCGACTCGAGTGGAACCGCGCCTCGCCATCAGCCCGGATAGGTTATGATTGTCGCATCGCAAATTCCAATGTGGCCTGGCCAACTCACAATTCGAAACTCCTACATGATCCGCCCCGCCACTCTCCTGGCGCCAATGGCGGGCGTTACTGACACGGTGTTTCGCCGCGTCATACGCGGGCTCGGCGGCTGCGGCCTGATCATGACCGAGTTCACCAGCGCCGAAGGCCTCAGCCGTAAAGCGGCGCGCACGCTGCGCTATCTCTACTTCGACGAGGACGAGCACCCCATTGCCGCTCAAATCTTCGGCGACGATCCCCAAGTGATGGCGTCGGCGGCCGCCTTGATCCAGGACCTCGGATTCGATCAGGTGGACATCAATCTCGGCTGCCCGGTCAAGAAAGTCGTCAAGTGCGGCGGCTCGGGCCTGCTCCGCGACCTCCCGAAGCTCGAGACCTTGCTGCGCGCTGTCCGCGCGGCGATCACCATTCCCATGACCATCAAAATCCGCTCCGGTTGGGACGATAACCAGATTGTCGCCGTTGGAGTGGCGCGGATGGCCGAACAAGTCGGGATCGAAGCGCTTGCGATTCATCCCAGAACGCGCATGCAGGGCTACGCCGGACGTGCTGACTGGCGCTTGATTCGCGACGTGAAAGAAGCAGTGCGCATTCCGGTGATCGGCAATGGCGACATCGTCACCCCGCAAGATGCTGTGCGCATGATCCAGGAAACGGGATGCGACGCCGTGATGATCGGGCGCGCGGCCTCCTCAAATCCTTGGATCTTCCGGCAAATTTCGGACTACCTCGCCACGGGCCGCTACGATGAGCCAACGGAAAGCGACCGCTATCATCTGCTATCCCGATATTTCCGTAGTTTGATGGAAGCTGAGATGCCCGACGCCGTCGGCAAAATGAAGCAGTTTGCGAGCCTCTTCACCCACGGCATTCGCAACGGATCGACTCTGCGGCATGACGTTCATCATTCGCAGTCTGCCGCGGAAATTCTCAACCGTGTGGACGCATTCTTCGGCGATGCGGTGAGCACGCGCGGCTAGCGCCGGGCTTGCTTCTCGCGAGTTGGCCTTTCATTGCGGCGCGCTTGGCGCCGTCGGCGGTTCTGTGTTTCGCCTCGGCGAAAATACTCTTCTTTGTGTTGTCCGGTTAATTTGGAATCTCTGCGGTCAGTCATCCTGGAGGATGGCGAAGAACCCTGCCAACTGCATCTTCGACGCAAAGAGCTAGCCGGCTGACGGTTCGGACTTGAATGAAACAGCGGCGGCGAATGCCTTGGGCGCTTCGTCGCGGTTCGCAGCTGCGGTTGGCGGGTTGACGCTGTCGGATAGCGTCTTGGCGGCGTGCAGTTGCGCGAGCAGCGCATCCACGGAGCCATCGAAGAAATTCTCGACAAGCTGCGTCAGCGCCTGCGACCGCGCTGCCGTCGCGGTCAGATGAGCGCGATAGACGTAGGCGCGGCCCGACTTCCGGCGTTCGACAACCCCTTTGCGCGCGAGGCGATCCATGATTGTCATGATCGTGGTGTACGCGCGCGGGCGCCGTTCCGCCAGACGGTCCCGAATATCGCGAACGGTCGCTTCGCCCAACGGCCAGAGCGTGTTCATACAATCGAGCTCGAGCGGCGCGAGGTCGAGAACCGACCGGCGGCGCGCCTGGCCTCGCTTCACCGCTCCGTTTCCCGAATTGTGAATTGTTTCCGCCATTTTGTCGCCGCCGATGAACGCCAATAAAAACGCGTAAAATCTAAACGGCCCCCTACGGTTTTTCGGCGACGCCATCCATGCGCAGTTGTTTCCCGCTTTCACCCGCGCCAGCAGCCGCACTGTTTCCGCCTGTGCGACCGGCGGCCTGCGCCTGCCTCGACGCGCTCGCGCCGTGGCCTTCGAGATACTTCTCGCCGCGCAACAGCGCGCGCCGCAACGACGGATTCCGCTGACTCCACCCATCCGGCTCGCACGGCGAATCCAGCGTGGCGCGCATTGCCGCCATTTTCGAATCGAAGTCGTCGAGAAAATTCAATGCGACCGCTTCGCGCGTCTGCGGCAACGACGGCGAGCCGAACTCGTGCGTGCCGTGATGACTCAGGATGAGGTGCTCCACCATGACCGCCAGAGCCGGCGGAAAACCGGGAATCGACTTGATCTTGTCGCGTATCATTCCGACGCCGAGCATGATATGTCCGAGGAGGCGTCCCTCGGTGGTGTAGCTGATTTCGCGAGAGTATCGCAGTTCGTCTATTTTGCCAATGTCGTGGAGGACGACTCCCGCCAGCAGGAGGTCGGCGTCAAGCTCTGGGTAGTGTGCGGCTATGGTCGTCGACAAACCGATCAGGCTGACGACGTGCTCGAGCAGCCCCCCAAGGAACGCGTGGTGCATGGTCATGGCGGCCGGCGCGCGTTTCAGGCGCGGTGCGATACTCGGATCCTCAACCACGCTCGCAAGCAGTTGCCGGAGCCATGGATTTTTCACGGACGCGACGGCGGAGAGCAGCCCCGCATAGAGAGCTTCGATGTCCTGCTTCGTGTGCGGAAGAAAATCCGAGAGGTCGTAGGCGCTTTCGGGAACAGGAACGATTTGTTCCAGCGACATTTCCAGCCGCCCGTTGTAAAGCTTGGCGCGCCCGCGGATGCGAACCACGTCTCCCGCCTCGAACGTGGCCAGCAGAGGAGCAAAGTTGTCCCACATCTTCGCCGATATCGAGCCTGTGTGGTCGCCCAATTCGAGCTGAAGCCACGACGTATTCGCGCGCGACGTGCGGACTTCTTTCTCGCAGACGAGGAACAGCGCCTCGACGGATTGTCCGTCCTTGAGATCAGCCACAAGGGGCGATTTCATGAACCGGTGACTTTCGGCAGCTTCAGCTTCTTTCCCTTTTTCTTCGGCGCGGCATCCGCCGTCGGAGCCACTTCTTCGATGGCCGTCGCTCCGGGCACCGCCGCCGTGTCTTTATAGCCCGGCTTGATCGTGATGTAGCTCTCTTCGCGCAGTTGCGCCAGGTAATCCCGCAGTGCAGGCTCCATCTTTTGCATGTACAGCTTGTTCTCGATCTGGCGCTCGACCTTTGCGAGCGGCTGCTGTCCCGCCTGGTAGTGGTCGTCGACTCTCAATATCTCGAAACCTGTTTTTGTCTGGATAACGTCGGTCACCTGTCCCTTGTTCATGGGGAAGACGGCGTCCTCGAGCTGCTTCGAGAGCTCGCCGCGTTTGAACGAGCCCAGCGTCCCGCCGTCCTTCGCGGTCTGTCCTTCGGAATAGCGCTGCGCGATCTGTGCGAAATCCGCTCCTCGCAGAACGCGCCCGCGCAGGTCTTCCGCCTTCTTCCGAATCGAGGAAACCTCCTCCGGCGTACGCCCTTCCGTGCTCAAAAAGATTTCTGACAGAACTACCTGCTCGGGAAGATTGAACTCCTGCTTGTGGGCGTCGTAGAACGCCTTCACGGCATCGGGACTGATATCCATCTTCCCCGATACTTCCTGCTGAATCACTTTCTGGCGCAGGAGCTGGTTGCGCATCTGCTGCTTGTAGTCTTCCCAGCTGATGCCGCTCTGCTCGACCGCCTTTTGCAGATCCTCCATCGTGGCCAGGTTGTTCTGGATGCGAACGTCGTCGAGCTGCTTGACGACATCCGTCTCCACATTGATGTTCATGTCCTTCGCCCGTTCGACGAGCAGGAGGTTATCGATCAGGCCGCGAAGGAGGTCCTTCTCCTGGTCCTTCACTTCATCCTGAATTTTTTCCGGCGTGCAGCCCTGGCAGTCGTGGGCGATCTGCTCTTTCAGGTCCTGATCTGCTTTCTGATAATCCGACCGCGTGATCATTTCGTTGTTTACGCGGGCGACGATGTCTTCCAGCAGTTGCTCTTTCTGCTGCGCGAGCAACGGCGCCACGCACAGCAAAAGGCAAGCTGCCGCGAGAACCGATAGAAACGACGGGAATGTTCTGCGATTCATGACGACTCCTGCGAGATTCTATGCCTACGATTGTAACTGCATCAATACGTTTCTGACAGCGGCCATGACGCCGCCCTGATATCCCCGCCAACCGATCCACAACACTCCGCTTGGATCGAGCCGCATGTCGCGGCGGTTGCGAATCAGCTTCACGATGCGCTCCGGCCCGAGCGGCGTGTCGTCATAGAACTTGATTGCCACCTGTTCGCCGCGGCGGTCAACCGTCGCCACAAGCAGCTTCTCTGCCAGCCCCCTGAGCGCCGCGTAGTCCAGAAGATTCTCAACAGCCGGCGGCGGCGGGCCAAAGCGGTCTTCCAGTTCCTTGCGAACCTCCCCGCGCTCCGCATCCGACCCGACTTCGGCGATTCGTTTGTAAATGCGAAGCCGCAGATTCTCGCTCTCTATATATTCAGGTGGGATGCGGATTTCCTGTCCAAGGTTGAGTGTCGCGCGCCGCTCCGGCGTCACCGCTTCTCCTTTTCGCTCCGCCACCGCGCGTTCGAGCATCTGGCAGTACATATCGAACCCCACCGCTTCGATGTGCCCGTGCTGTTCCCGCCCCAGAAGATTTCCTGCTCCTCGCAACTCCAGATCGAGCGCCGCGATGCGGAAGCCTGCGCCCAGATCGCTGAACTCCTTAAGCGCTGCCAGCCGCTGGCGCGCGATCGACGTCAGATGTCCTCCCGGCGGCACCAGCAAATAGGCGTAAGCGCGCTGATTCGAACGGCCAACGCGCCCGCGAAGCTGGTAGAGCTCCGACAATCCCATGCGGTCGGCTCGATTGATGACTATCGTGTTCGCGCGCGGAATGTCCAGGCCGTTCTCGATAATGGTGGTCGAGACGAGAATGTCCGCCTCGCCGCGTACGAATTTCAGCATCACTTTTTCCAGCTCGTTCTCACGCATCTGCCCGTGCCCCACCACGACGCGCGCCTTCGGCAGCAGCCGCTTGATCATCGTCGCCACCGAAGCGATGGATTCCACGCGGTTGTGCAAAAAGAAAACCTGGCCGCCGCGATTCAACTCTTCCTCCACCACGCGTTGGATCAGCGTTTCGCTGAATGGCGCGACCGTGGTTTGAATCGCCAGCCGGTCCTTCGGCGGCGTCTCGATCACGCTCATGTCGCGCAACCCCACCAGCGACATGTGCAATGTGCGCGGAATGGGTGTCGCCGACATCGTCAGCACGTCCACATTTTTCCGCATTTCCTTCAGCCGCTCTTTGTGCGCCACCCCGAACCGCTGCTCCTCGTCCACCACGAGCAGCCCCAGATCGTGGAACTTCACATCCCTCGAGAGAATGCGGTGCGTGCCGATGACGACATCCACTTTCCCCGCTTCCAGATCCGCCAGCGTTTTCTTCTGCTCCTTCTCCGTGCGGAAACGGCTGAGCATCTCGATGCGCACCGGAAAAGCGGCAAAACGCCGCCGGAACGTTTCGTAGTGTTGAAACGCCAGAACAGTCGTCGGTGCGAGCACCGCGGCCTGCTTCGAATCCGACAGCGCTTTGAACGCCGCCCTCATAGCCACTTCCGTTTTTCCGTACCCTACGTCGCCGCAAAGAAGGCGATCCATAGGCAGCGGCGATTCGAGATCGCGCTTCACGTCGTCAATCGCCCGCTGTTGATCGGGCGTTTCCTCGAACTCGAAAGCGTCCTCGAATTCGCGCTGGAAATTCGTGTCGCCGCCAAACGCGTGCCCCTGCGCCATTTTTCGTTCCGCATAGAGCGCGAGGAGCTGGTCGGCCATATCGTGAAGCGACTTGCGCACGCGCGTCTTGCGCGCTTCCCAAACGCCCGCGCCAAGCCGGTCGAGCGCCGGCTTTGCCCCGCCGAGCGACTGATATTTTTGGATCAGGTCGAGCCGCGCCAGCGGTACATACAGCCGCGCATCTTCCGCGTACCGCAGCAGCATGAATTCGCCGTTCGGCCCTTCGACGTTTTCTTTGCCCGCTCGCAGCTGGCCGACCTGCCGAAGCCCGTCAAACTGGCCGATTCCGTGGTCCACGTGTACGACGTAATCCCCGGGTTTCAAGTCCGACAGATCGCTGAAGAACGTCGCCGTTTTGGGGCGTGAACGCGGGCGCTGCGGCGCCGGCAGCACCTCGAACAGATCCGCGTTTCCATAGAGCACCACGTTCGCCTCTGGAAACGCCACGCCTTCATTCAAGGGCGCCTTTACAAGAGTCGCCGCAGCCAGGGCCCCGCCGGTGGCTTCTTCAGCCAGGCGCGTCACTGTCGTGTCTTCCTCGAGTTCCCCCAACCGGTATGCCAGCTCGTATTCATGGCAGATGTCGGCAAAACGCTCCAGCTCGCCCGTGCTCGCCGCCGAAAGCAGAACGTGTTCTCCCGCTCCAACCCGGCCGCGCACTTCCGCCATAAATGCCGCCACGTTTCCGTGATAACGCGTCGTCGGCTGCGTGCGAAGCGCTCTCGCGGAAATTGCCGCCGGGCTTCCGTCATTGCTCCCTCTGTGCGCATGAACCGAAGACAGGTCTTCCGAGCCGCCCGCCGCCGCATTTTCCAGTTCGAGCCTGTCAAGGCTCAGTCGCGGCGCCATTTGCAGCGCAAGCGGCCATTCCTCCTCGTCCAGCACGTAGCGCGCGGGTGGTTCGCTGAGCGGATCGTCGGATTCTTCGAAGCCCTTCGCCAGTTCCGCGCGGTATTTTTCTACCGCCCCTTCGAGCAATTCCGGCTCATCGAGCACGATCACCGGCTCGGTCGCCAGATCAAACACCGTTCCGTTCCGCACTTCGTTCAAAAAGGCGCCGAATTCCCAGCCGGGATAGAAACCGAAAGCCCCGCGCGCCTGAATCCCGGCCGGCGCGCCCTCGTCTTCGAAACTCGTATCCCGCGGCACACGCGCGCGCAAGCCTTCCAGCGTTGCCGCGCGGCGCGGAAATTCGCTCAAGGGCATGAGCGTGACGCGTTGAATCGGATTCGTCGATCGCTGCGTGCTCGGATCGAAGGCGCGAATTGATTCGACCGTGTCGCCAAGGAGTTCGACGCGCACGGGCTGCGGCGCTTCCGGCGAGAACACGTCAATAATCCCGCCGCGCCTCGCGTACTGGCCCGGCATTTCGCAGGTGATCTGTTTCTCGTAGCCCGCACTCGAAAGAAAATCCAGGAACTCTTCGAGTGGAATCTCCTGGTCGCGCTCGATCGTGCGCGCGAGCTGGGCGTAGAACTCGCGTTCCCGCATGCGCACCAGCGCCGACGCCACCGGAACTACCAAAATATCCGCTTCCCCGGCGGTGAACCGCCATAGCGCGACCGCCCGGTCTTCGGAAATTTCTGGGTGGGGAGACCGGCCTTCGTAGGGCAGAACGTCGTGCGCGGGCAGCGTTAGGACGCGCGTGGAGCCCTTGCCGGTCAGGGCGCGATAAAACCAGCGCAACGGCGCGAGCAGTTCGTCGGCCCGCTCGTTCGACTCCACCAAAACAATGAGGGGACGCCCCAGTTCGGCAAACGTGACGGGAATCAGCAGCTCTTTCGCCGGATCCGTAAGCCCCGCCAGGCGCACTTCACCGCCCGCGCGGCGGATGGCATCCACTGTCTCTTCTACTGCTTTCAGCCGCCCGACGCGTGCAAGAGCCTCGGATACCCCCGAAAGAATCATTCAGACCCGGACAACTGCACAATACGCTCGATGATGCCTGCCGTTGAGTGTCCCGGCTCGAGCGGAATTCGCATCACCGCAGCGCCGGCGTCTTCAGCGGCGCGAGCCAGCGCGGTCGCGGCCGATTGCTCTGCTCCTTCGACGACTACCTCGGGCCGCAACTCCGTCAGCAATCCCGGCAGCTCCTCCACAGCCACTTCGATTGCGTAATCCACTGCCGCTAATGCCGCCAGAATTTCCGCCCGCTCCGCTGCCGGCGTAAACGTTCGCTGTTGAGCGTCGCTCGGCTCTAGACTCGCCTCACCCGGCCGCCTCGGCGGCGACGAAACGCCGCCCGCATCATTCCATACCGCTACAACCAGAATCTCTCCGTAATCGCGGGCTTGTTCGAGCAATCGGACGTGTCCCGGGTGAAGAAAATCGAAGCGGCCCGCCGCGAGTACCACCTTCTCCCCATTGTTTCGCCGTGTGCGGCACTCCGGAATCAAATCCTGCCGGGAAATGATCTTGCCCAACTCCTGCCCCCCGCTCCCCTTGCTTCGCAGACCGGTCTGCGCGTCGCCACGCAACGACAATCCGTTCATTCTACCACGCGCGGCGGATACTTCCGGGCGGGCCCGCGGCGCCCAACCTTGTGCGAGAGAGTAACTTTCCGTCGCGAAAGAACCCCTCCAGCCTCGGTTGCCGCGCGTTCGGTGCTATACTCGCGCCCTGGCTTCGAACGGCCAGGCTCCTGCTCATCTAAGTTTACGTGCCGGACACTCGGATTCGCGACGTAAGCATCGTCGGCGGCGGACCAGCGGGCGCGCTCTGTGGCGAGCGCCTCGCAAGCGCCGGTCTCCGCGTAACCATTTTCGACGAGCGCCTCGCCTGGGAAAAACCCTGCGGTGGCGGACTCACCCACAAGGCCATCGAAGAGTATCCTTTTCTTCTCGATTCGCCCCAGCCGAAAAAAATCGTGCGTGTCGCCGAACTGATTTCGAGCAAGGGGCACCGCGCTCGCTTCGAGATGAGCCATCCCATCGTCATCTACGCGCGCAAAGTCCTGAACTCTCTTCTCCTCGATCGCGCCGTCGCCGCGGGATGCACGGCTGTTCGCTCGCGCGTCACTTCGCTGGATATCGCGGGCGAGAAGGCGCGTCTCACCGTCGGTACAGATGCGCATCTCTCCGACTTTGTCGTCGTCGCCGCCGGCGCCCGCAACCAGCTCCTCCCGGAGACCACCGCACTGGGCGCTCCCGATCTCGAAATGACCCTCGGTTATTTCGTCCCCACCGAAGAAGACATCATCAAGGTCAAATTCCTGAAGCAGTTCGAGGGCTATCTCTGGTCCTTTCCGCGTTGCGACCATCTTTCCGTCGGCATTTGCGCCAAAATGGGCCAAAGCTCAAGCCAGCAGCTTCGGCGTCATCTCGATGCTTTTGTTGGCGAAGAAAACATCCCAATGGACGGCGCGCGCTTCTATAGCCACGTGCTCCCCTCGCCCCAGGCGCGCACCATTCGCCACCGCCGAATTTCAGGACGCAACTGGGCCATGGCCGGCGATGCCGCTGCCTGCGTCGATCCAATCACGGGCGAAGGTCTTTACTACGCCCTGCGCTCGGGCGATCTACTCGCCCAGGCCCTGATCGAGGGACAGCCGCAAAACTATCCCGAACGCCTTCGAGCCTGTTTCTCCGCTGACCTGGAATTTGCTGCCAACATCGCGCGCAAGTTGTTTCGTGGAAATTTTCTCGGAACCGCAATCACCACGCGCATGGTGCAACTCGTGAATTACTCGCCTGCTTTTCGCGCTTTGATTCGCGACGTCTTCAGCGGCTCGCAGGACTACCAGAGTCTGAAGCGCCGCCTGTGGAACCAGCTCGGCATCACCGTGGGCGAAATCTCCCGCCATTTCCTTGACCCGCGAGCCATCGCCGCCGCCGCCCGCGCCGCTCGCACCCGCGAACCCCTCCGCTAATCCTGCAACGAGTCCCAGATAATTCTGGGAAGGCCCTGACGGCTTTGCTAGGCTGCGACCTCGTCGATCGCACGGAAACGATCGAGCGAGGCAGAAAGGTCATCGTTTGGCGGGTCGACATCGTCTTCCTGGAAAAAGCAGACTGGAAGTACGAAGGCAGCACGGCGGGATCGAGCGGAGGGGGAAGAACTCATACCTTCGGCGTCTGGAACGCCGCGAAAAAACTCCAAGGAAAAGCCATTTACAAGAGGGCGGATGTGGCTATCCGCGATGGCAAACCAGTGATTGCAAACGGCCACTAAAACGCCGCCTACCGCAGATTCGCGTATTCCGCTTTCGCCTGCTTCAGGATGGGAACGTCCGGATCGGCATTCTTCCAGAGCGCAAGAAAATCCTGATACGCCGTGCGCGCCTGCGCCGTTTGTCCGGCCAAAGCATAGGCCCGCCCCAATCCCAGATGCGCAAGCGCCCCGGTCGGCCCGTTCACCACAGCGCCGCGATGGTCGAGGATCCTCTGATATTCGGCGGTGGCCGCCTGCCCCTGATTCGCCGCGCGATATGCCTCCCCTAGCACGTAGCACGGGTAAAGCGCGATGACTACGCCTGCGCTGCCAATCTGTCCCAGGGCATATTGCCCGCTTGGTTTCAGGGCATCGATAGCCTTCGCAGAATCGTGACGCCCGAGTGCCATCTCTCCTTCTATCGACGTCAGGTAGATCAACTTCACGATCGTGTCCGATGGAAAGCGCTTTTCTTCGTCGCTAGCGATTGCCTGCGCCTTCGTCGTATTCCCGGCAAACGCATAAGCCAGCCCGGCAAGAAATTCTACGTCGCGCCCGTTCGAAAGTTTCAGAGCGGCGTCCGCATACTTTTCCGCTTCCTTCGCGTTTCCAAACAGCGCCTCCCGAAGCCCGGCCTGGGCCACGTACGTCGCCGCAGTTTCCTTCTCCCCTGCCTGTTCGGCCGACGCCGTCGCGCGCTGACTTAGCTGTTCGGCGTTCCGCAACTGGCCGCCGTAAGCCGCCGTATCCGCATCCAACCCAAGCATGACGTCCTCGATGCCCGGCTTCCCCTTCGCCCAGGCTACCTGCTCCTGCATTCCGGCAACGTCGCCCCGCAAGAACGCCAGTTGGTACAGGCTCGCGCGCAGAAATCCTGAATCGAGCTTCTTTGATTGTGCCTCTTGCGCTATCGCACGCGCCTCGTCGAAGCGGTTCAACGCCTGAAAGCCGCCCACAAGATTCGAATAGTTCAAACCGCTCGGGTTCAGGCTGAATGCCGTCTGCCCTTCCGCCAGCGCCTTCTCGTAATCTCCCATAATCCCGTAGACGACGCCCAGATTCGTGGGAGGAACTTCATCCCGGGGATAATCCTGCGCCCACAGTTCGTAGGACTGACGCGCCTTCTCGAGATCGCCCAAAACGTACTGGTAGTAGTGCGAGTCAATGTAAAACCTCTCGCGATCGCTCACCCGGTCTCGCAGTTCGTATGACTTTTGGCCCTGCACCGCCGCCAACGCGGGCTCGCCCATATCAAAATACGACGTGGCCAGCACGGCATACGCCATCGCAAAGTTCGGGTCCAGGCCAATCGCGCGCTGCAGAACCGGAATCGATCCCGCAAAATCGTTCGCCCCCATCATCTTCCTGGCTTCGCTAAACGCTTGCAGCGCTTCCAGCGACGACGTCGAAGCCTGTTCCACCGGAGTATCGAACTTCTGGATCGTACTCAATGATTCCCCAAGCTTGCCGCGCATATCCGCAGCCGCTTTGCTCAGTGCGTCGAGAACGTGATTCTTGTCCTGTGCCCGGGCTTCCGCGCTCGCGATCGAATCGCCCGTCGCGCAGTTCACCGCTTTCAGAATCAGGCTGTATTCATTCCCGATCTGCGCCACCGACCCGTTCAGCACCGCCGCGCTCGACGTCCGCTGGCATACCTCTCGCGCCACCTCCGGCGTCAACCGCGCGTTCGCCGACTGCTCCATCAACTTCAACGTCTGCTGGATGCGCTCTTCCGAAAGAATGTTCAGGAACGGCGATTGCTCCAGTTGCACGTCCAGCCCCTGCCGCAGCGTCCCGTCGAACACCGGATCGCCCGTCGTGTTGACGAAATCCGCCAGCACAATCGTGTCCTTCTGCGTCAGCTTCGCATGACGCATCAGCATCGGCGCAACCACCGCAACAACCGCCAGTGCCACCGCCCCGCCGATCAGCAGATATTGCGTGCGCGATTTCTTCGCACTCGAAGGCGTTGGCAGTTGCTCCCTCGGCGCCGGCGCAGGCGCGGGCGCCGCCACAGCAGGCGTTTTCGAACTTGAACCCGTACCGCTCGCGCGTACTCTTCCGCCCGCAGGCGTCGATACGAGTCGCGCCGGCACGTGGTCCGATTCCAGCGGAGGCCCGGACGTGCGTCCGGATCCAGGCCGCTCCTCCATCTCTTCCTGAACCGCCGATACGCCGGATCGGCTCGTGTCCGTATCGCGCTTCAGTCTCCGCAGATCCGTTCGCAAATCGGACGCGTGCTGGTATCGCAGCGTCCTGTCTTTCTCCAGCGCCTTCTCGATAATCTCCTCGAGCTTAGGCGGCAAATCCGGATTCAGCCGGATTGGCGCGAGCGGCGCTCGGTTCAAGATCGCTTCCGTAATTACGCCGGAGCTCTCGCCGCGGAACGGCAGCATCCCCGTAGCCATTTCGTACAGCACCACGCCAAACGAAAATATATCCGTGCGCGCATCGAGCTCTTTCGCGCGCACCTGCTCAGGCGACATGTACGCCACCGTGCCCACCGCCGTCCCCGGACTCGTCAGGTGCGCTTCCGTCGCCCCTCCCGCCGTTACGTCCCATTCTCCGCCGCCATGTTCGCTCTGCACTTTGGCAAGACCGAAATCGAGAATCTTCGCGTGCTCGCGCCGCGTTACGAAAATATTCGCCGGCTTGATATCGCGATGAACGATACCCTGCGCGTGCGCCGCATCCAGCGCGTCCGTCACCTGTATGGCTATGTCGAGCATCCGCTCGAGTTCCAGCGGCCGCCCCGTGATCAGGTGCTTCAGCGTCTCGCCCTCGAGATACTCCATCACGATGAACGGGTGCCCGTCGTGTTTGCCTATCTCGTGAATCGTGCAGATGTTGGGATGGTTCAGCGCGGACGCCGCCCGCGCCTCGCGCCGGAAGCGCTCGAGCGCTTGCGCATCGTTGGCCACATTATCGGGAAGGAATTTGATCGCTACGAAGCGGCCGAGCTCGGCATCCTCGGCCTTGTAAACGACACCCATTCCGCCACCGCCGAGTTTTTCGACGATGCGGTAATGCGAAACGTTTTGGCCGATCACGGCTGGGCGACCACGCTCATGTCGTTGCGTCGCAACGCCACATGCACACGGTGTTGCGAGAGCACGCCATATTAGGTTGCAACCCCCGCGAAGTCAACGCGCCTCGCGAACGTATGTCGCCAACGTGTTGGCTTCTTTGCGCCCCTTTGTCGATACCTTCTCGATGTTCCCGGCATCCGCGTGTCCCCGGGCCCTCTGTGGTAATGTCTTCCGTCATCGGAGTCGCTCCATCCCAACGCCTATGCCGCCCACGCCCCGATTCGAACGCATCGTCTGGATCGTGCTCGACAGCGTCGGCATCGGCGAACTGCCCGACGCCGCCGAGTACGGCGACGCCGGTCGCGACACTCTCGGCCACGTCGCGCGCTCGCGCCCGCTCAAGCTGCCGCATCTCGTGCGTCTCGGCCTCGCAAACATCAAGCCGCTCGCGCACCTTGCCCCGCCCGCAAAGCCACTCGGATCCTACGGCAAAGGCGCCACCGTCTCCCCCGGCAAGGACACGACCACCGGCCACTGGGAAATGGCCGGCATCTGGCTCGACCGCGCCTTTCCGGTTTACCCTCACGGGTTCCCGCCCGAACTGATTGCCGAATTCGAGCGCCGGATCGGACGCCGCACGCTCGGCAACAAGCCCGCCTCCGGCACGGAAATCATCAAGGAACTCGGCGAAGAGCACGTCCGCAGCGGCTTCCCTATCGTCTACACCTCAGGCGACAGCGTCTTTCAAATCGCAGCGAACGAGGACGTGATTCCAGTCTCCGACCTTTACCTCATGTGCGAGATCGCCCGCAAACTCCTCGACGGCCCGCATCGCGTCGGCCGCGTCATCGCGCGCCCATTCACCGGCACGCCCGGAAATTTCCGCCGCACCGAACGCCGCCACGACTACGCCGTCGAGCCGCCCCGGCCCATGCTCCTCGACGTGCTCGCCGAGCGCAAAGTGCCCCTCTTCGGCGTCGGCAAAATCCACGACATCTACAATGGACGCGGCCTCGACGACTACATCACCACAAAAAACAACGCCGATGGCATGGTCAAGCTGAATCACGCCGTCCTGCATCGCCCCCACGGCCTGGTCTTCGCCAACCTCGTTGACTTCGACATGCTCTACGGCCATCGCAAAGACGTCGAAGGCTTCGCCCGCTCGCTCGAAGAATTCGACGCGCTCCTCGGCGTTTTTATCGCCGATCTCAAGCCGTCCGACCTGCTCCTGATCACCGCCGACCACGGCTGCGACCCCGATCCCGTCAATCCCACCACCGACCACTCCCGCGAGTATGTCCCCATCCTCGCCTACTCCCCTCGGAGCGCCTATCCTGCCCCGCAACGCCAATCTCCTGATTGGCGCGGCCTTTCTTCGGGGGTCACAACCCCGGAAGGCCAAGAGTCCCCTCAGCCATCCGGTCGCAATCTCGGCACCCGCCAGACCCTCGCCGACATGGGCCAGACCGTCGCCGCCAACTTCGGCGTCTCCATCCCCCACGGCGCCAGCTTCCTCTTGGATGTGGCGTAAACAGGACCAAGCGGTTGCCGCTTTCGCGTCGCGCCTACCCGAATTCTTGATTACGCTCTAATTGAGAGACCTCCTTCCTGCCAAAACCGCTGAAAAGTTGTGCCGAGTAATTTTGACAGTTTTGTTGATGGCGCTGGACTTACGCTGAAAAGTTCTCGGCAGGTGTACCGAGTAATTTCTGAGCGATTCGATCCCGCGCCAGAGTCAAAGTAGAACGCAAACAGATGTTCCTGCGAAACGCGGGATGGCATAATGCAGCACATGCGTTCAACGGGAGGTATAACCTTGAAGTTCGCGAGCGCGTTGTTGGCCGTTGCTTGTCTTTATCTGGCCCAGCCGATTTCGGCGGCCCCGCAAAAATATCTTCCTTACGTTGCGGTACACAATCCGCAGTTCATTTCCCCGCCCGCAGCCACCTTCTTGCATGACGACGATCGCGTGCTCGGCGTGGTGGCGGGCAAGTCTGTGAAGGCGTTTCCAGCGGCCATCCTGGCCCAGCACGGATTGGTCGAGGATCAGTCGCCCGACGGGCCCATCGCGATCACCTGGTGATCGTACTGCAACACGGCCCTCGTGTTCAGGGCCGCAATGGACGGCAAGCCCCTCATATTCGACGATGCGGGCGTGGTTGGCGGCAACGAAGTTTTCAAGGACCGGGGCACGGGCAGCCACTGGCAACAGTCGAGCCTGCAAGCGATCTCGGGCCCGTTGCGCGGCAAGCATTTGCAGCTTTATCCGTTCTTGTTGACCACCTGGCGCGAGTGGCGCCGCTTGCACCCGAATACTCTCGTCCTGAAGCCGTTGCCCGGCTACGTCGAACGCATTCCCGAAATGAACCAGATGATCCGCGCCGGCGTCTCCGCGAATAGTGCTGCGCCGAAGGGCCTGCTTCACACCGATTCCCGGCTCCCTCCTCACACAATGATTCTAGGGCTGGACGTGCGCGATGCGAGCGAAGCGTTTCCCCTGGACGCGCTGCGCAAGGCGCGCGTAATTCAGGTCGAACTGG